>JAAUPF010000070.1 GCA_012034575.1 Richelia sp. CSU_2_1
TTCCTTCTTCCCTCTTACTTCTTCCCCTCTTACTTCTTACTTCTTCCCTCTTCCTTCTTACTTCCTTCCCTCTTCCTTCTTCCCTCTTCCTTCTTCCCTCTTCCCTCTTCCTTCTTCCTTCTTCCTTCTTCCTTCTTCCTTCTTCCTTCTTCCTTCAGATGAGAACTTACAAAGCAACCGGAATCAATCTCAAAAGTATGCCCATCGGGGAGGCCGATCGAGTGCTGACTGTTTTGACGCGCGAATTCGGTTTGATTCGGGCGGTAGCACCGGGAGTGCGCAAACACCGATCGAAGTTGGGCGGTAGGAGCGAATTATTTGTCGTCAACGAACTGCTGGTGGCCCAAGGTCGATCGCTCGATAAAATAACTCAAGCCGAAACAATACACTCCCATGCAGGCTTGAGCAAAAACCTCGGCAAACTCGCAGCCGCTCAATATCTGGCAGAAATCGCGATCGCCACGGGCTTTTCCGAGCAACCTCAAGAAGAACTGTTTTGCTTGCTGGAAGAACATTTGAGTCGTTTGGAGAATTTGCCCGATCGACCCGAAACCGATGCTACCGACTCCGCCGCCATCCTTGTCGCCCACCTCGCCCAAGGCATTTTTCACCTGATGGCTTTAGCGGGCATCGCGCCTCAAGTTCAAGCCTGCTGCGTCAGCCGCCGTCCCCTCACCCCAAATTTCACCGCACCGGACTGGAAAGTCGGGTTTAGTATATCCTCTGGGGGAACCCTCAGCTTGCCTGAGTTCGCTAACTTAGAGGCAGAACTCAAAGCCGAAATCGGCAGCTTCTACAGATCCGCTACCAGTGATTCCCAAATTTCTGGCAGCAAAGCCTTGACAAATACTTATATAAATGCTACGCAATTGGCAGCTTTGCAACAGCTAGCCGGTGCGGAACTAACAGCAGTGGGGATAGCCGATCGAGCGTCGTGGATCTCAGTAGAAAATATATTGCGACAGTACGCGCAGTATCATTTAGGCTGCACGGTGCGATCGGGAAGTTCGATCGACACATACTTAGAAAGTTAAGTAATAAAAGTTACTTGCAAAGTTAACGCTCGATCGAGAGGCGCTTAAATTCGATCGAGCTGGGGGCGATCGTCGCGAAATCCGAACCAGAAAAAGATTATGGGCTGGGGATTCCCCCATGTCTAGCTAACATTGGATAATAGAAAAGTTACAAAATTTTAAACTCGGCCGTTAAAGCCTTAATTTAAATTTTCCATCCCCCAACCCTAACAATTCCCGGCAACCTCCCCCTAATCCTATGATGCGATTGTCCGATACCGATTTAAACATATCTGTTTTAGCTATCACCCAGCACAAGATGGAAGAACGGGAAAATTTTCCAAATTTCCACTCTCATAAAACGAGCGATCGAGAATGGAACCAGGCCTCAAACCCCCCAATGGAAAAATATCCCGCAAATCCCGAAACCGCCTGGAACAACAGCAGCAGCCCCGAACCCGCAGCCGAACCCCCGCAAACTCCTGACTCCGAGGCTGTCCTCGCACCTGTGCCCGACGAAATACCAGAAACAGAAACAGGATTTCTGCCAGTTCTCAAAAACCGCAACTTTCTAGCGCTGTGGAGCGGTCAAGTATTTTCCCAACTAGCAGATAAAGTTTACCTCGTACTGACGATCGCCATTGCCGCCAGTAGATTTCAAGCCCCCGACCAAACCATCAGCAGGTGGGTATCGGCAATCACCATCGCCTTTACCATACCCGCAGTATTGTTCGGGGCCGCCGCCGGCGTCTACGTCGATAGGTGGTCGAAAAAAGCCGTTCTGGTAGCTACAAACCTGTTGCGAGGAGGCTTGGTATTGATGTTACCCGTGTTGCTGTGGGTCTCCCAGGGCTGGGAACTCGGACAGTTGCCGCTGGGATTTTGCTTGCTGCTGCTAGTAACCTTCCTGGTTTCTACCCTGACGCAATTCTTTTCGCCGGCCGAACAAGCAATTATTCCCCTGATTGTAGAACGCCGCCACCTGCTGGCAGCCAACTCCCTCTACACCACAACCATGATGGGTTCGTTAATTATCGGCTTTGCCGTCGGAGAACCCTTGCTAGCTTTAGCTGACACCCTCGTCCACAATCTGGGCGGCGGACTCGGTATTGGCAAAGAATTAGCAGTAGGAGGAAGTTACGCCCTCGCCGGCATCTTGCTGCTGTCGATGCAAACGGGAGAAAAAAACCAACCGGAACACGAACCGCCGCACCCCTTGGCAGACTTGCGAGACGGACTGCGCTACATCAAACACAAGCCCTCAGTCCGCAACGCCTTAATCCAACTGATCGTTTTATTTTCGATCGTTGCAGCCCTGACAATTGTCGCCGTGCGGCTGGCAGAAATTCTTCCAGGCATGAAAGCTTCGCAATTCGGGTTTTTGCTAGCTTCCGCCGGAGTCGGGATGGCAGCAGGGGCGGCATCTGTAGGTGCTCTGGGTCGCAAATTATCTCATTCCCAACTCAGTTTAATCGGTTCTGTTGGCATGGCAGCAGCTTTGATCGGGATGTCGGCATTTACGCATAGCTTGTGGATGTCGGTGCTGTTAATTACCGTATTTGGTTGCTTTGCATCGTTAGTCGGCGTTCCCATGCAAACGACTATTCAAGCAGAAACGCCTGAAGAAATGCGGGGAAAAGTTTTCGGACTGCAAAACAATGCTACAAATATTGCTTTGAGTTTGCCGTTAGTTTTGGCTGGGGCCGCTGAAACATTTCTGGGTTTGCCGGCAGTATTTTTAGGTTTGGGTGTGTTAGCGATCGCGGGAGGTGTCTTAACCTGGTATATTTCCGGTAGCAATAGCAAAGCCGATCGAACTTGAATAACAAAATCTGATTACTTGAATGCACATCGCTTGGTTGGGAAAAAAATCACCTTTTTGCGGTAACGTCACTTATTCGAGAGAAGTTACTAACGCACTTTTAGACCGAGGATATCAGGTCAGTTTCCTGCACTTTGCCCAAGAGGCAGAACTGGATAGGGACAATGGAACCTGGAGTATGGCTAATGGAAAATGGGGCAAAGGAATTTCTCAAACTCCAATTTCTCAAACTCCATTTTCTGGGACTCTCCCCGCTAGTTGTAACGAAGTCTCTTTACCTTGTCTCTACAAGTCGCAAATTTACACGATCCCTACTTTTAAATCGAGTAAAGTATTGATGAAATCGCTGCGGCGCTTGCAACCGGATATCGTTCACGCTTCGCTGACGCTTTCACCTCTAGACTTTTTGCTACCGGAAATTTGCCAGGAACTAAATTTGCCTTTGGTAGCGACTTTTCATCCGCCGTTCGATCGCAAACTCCGGAATTTGACATCGGGAACTCAACACTTGATGTATCAATTGTACGCTCCGTTTTTGGCTCATTACGATTGCACGATCGTGTTTTCTCAGATTCAGCGGGATATTTTGGTGCGTCTGGGAGTGCCGGAAGAACGGGTAGCGGTAATTCCCAATGGCGTGGATGCGATTAAGTATTCTCCCGGACCTTCAACGCTGAAAGCGGAATTGGGGGCGGAAAGAATTTTTGTGTATCAGGGCAGAATTGCGCCGGAGAAAAATGTCGAGGCACTGCTGAAGGCTTGGAAACAGTGCGATTTGGGCCCTGGTAATTTGCTGGCGATCGTGGGTGACGGTCCCCTAGCGGCTTCGCTGCAACTGTTTTACGGTGAAGATGAGGGCATTGTCTGGCTGGGTTTTATTGCGGATGAGGACCGCCGGATCGAGATTTTGCGCGGTGCGGATGTATTTATTTTGCCTTCTTTGGTGGAGGGATTGTCGCTGTCGCTGCTGGAAGCGATGGCTTGCGGTTTGGCTTGTTTGGCAACGGATGCGGGGGCTGACGGCGAGGCTTTGGAAGCTGGGGCTGGGGTTGTGTTGCACACTCAGCGGGTGCGGAGTCAGTTGCAAACTTTATTGCCGCTGTTTTGCGATCATCCAGAAATGGCGGTGATGTTGGGTCAAAAGGCGAGGCAGCGGGCGCTCGATCGCTATACTTTGAGCCAAAATATTACTGAGTTGGAAAACCTGTATGCAGGGGTTTTGCAGCACCAACAAATACCTGTTCGCGGATTAGCGTGAAAGAAGGAAGAAGTAGGTGTTAGGTGGTAGGTGGTAGGTGGTAGGTGGTAGGTAAGAGGTGTTAGGTAAGAGGTGTTAGGTAAGAGGTGTTAGGTGTTAGGTAAGAGGTGGTAGGTATAAGAAAAAGCCTAAAACCTAAAATCCAAAACCTAAAACCTAAAACCTCGACCCGCCCCACCCACCTAAAAAATTCGATCGCCCCAATCAAATTTTTTCAAAAAGAGCGATCGCGCGTTAACTAATCTACAGGAATTTGTTGCATTTCTGCTGCAGTTAATTTCAGGTCGATCGCCCGCACGGAATCTTCGATACTCGATACTTTGCTAGCGCCGGGAATCGGCAGCACGCAAGGCGATTTTGCCATCAACCAAGCTAATACTATACAATAAACTGAAACGTTTTTTTCGCGGGCTAAATTTACCAACGCTGGCATTTCTTGCAAGCGGCTGACGCGGCGGCTTCCCCCCAACGGACTCCAAGGAAAAAATGTCAGTTTTTCGCTTTCGCAGTATTCTAAAACCCCGTCGGATTCTGGCTGTCTGTACCACGGATTGTACTGATTTTGCACCGAGACAATTTCTACTGTATCGCGGGCGCGTTTTATCTGTTCTACGGAAAAGTTGGAAACGCCGACAAATCGAATTATGCCTGCTTCTACCGCTTCTTTTGCAGGTGCGAGGGATTCGGCGATCGAATAATCGGTATCTGGCGAGTGATATTGCCAAAGATCGATCGGTTTTTGGCCGCCCAAAGCTTCAAAACTTTCGCGAATTGTCTTGCGCAATGGTGGGGACTGCCGTTGCGAGTCCACGATCCCTGAGGCCGCATTAAACCGCCTTTCGTGGCCACAATTACGCTGCTGGTATCGCCACTGTACTCTGCTAAAGCTTTAGCAATTAACTTTTCGTTGTGGTGTTTGTCGGACTCATCTTGACAGTAGGAATCTGCCGTATCGATTAGCGTAATTCCCAAGTCTAGAGTTCGATGAATTACTTCAATTGACTGCGATTCCGGCGGGCGGCCGCTGAGGGACATCGGCATTCCTCCCAGCCCGATCGCGCTGACTGTAATATCGGTATTGCCTAGTTTTTTTGTTTGCATATGCCACCTTTTGAGAGTTGTTTATGAGTTTTGAGTTGCAAGAGAGTTGAGAGTTGATAATTGATAGTTGACTGAGGACTAATTACCAATTACCAATTACCAATTACCAATTACCAATTACCTAACTAGAAGCGCTAGTATAAAAGCGGAGGGCAAATTGCCAAAAGTAGCGGGAGGCGAACAAAAGGGCGATCGCGAGTATTCCTGCCCCTGCGATCCAAGCTATTTCACCCCGCCCCAACATCGTTTCGGCGGGGACAGTTGTTAAGAAAGCCACGGGAACTACAAAGGTGAAGAAAAAACGGTAAGCGGCAGGATAAGCTGCCATTGGAAATCTACCCGCTTCTAACAATCCCCTGAGCACTTCGGTAACGTTGTAAATTTTGACAAACCAAATACTCATCGCACCTAACATAAACCAGATACTGTAAAGAGCGATCGCGGCGAATACTAGCGGGATTGCTGTTAAGAAATAATTGCCGATCGGCACTTGCAATTTACTAGCGCCATACACCAATAATACAGTGCCAAAGATTAAATCTGGCATTCCCCAAGGGGAGATTGTGTTTGCAGACAGCCAGAATTGCGAACTGATGGGCTTGAGAAGGACAAAATCGAGGGTACCTTGCTGCACTCGATCGACAATCCGGCTGAGGTTGGGGGCGAGAAAGGTGGATGAAAAACCCTGCAATATCGTAAAAATGCCGAGTACCACTAAAGCTTCTTCCCACTTCCAGCCCGCAAAAGTGTAGCCGGTACGGTAGAACAAAAATAGCCCGAAGATGCTGCCTGTAAGGTTCCCCAGGCTGCTGAGGGCCGCGAGGACGAAGTTGATCCGGTATTCGAGCTCCGCTGCGATCGCCGCTGCCCAGAAAAGTTTGAGTGTGTGAAAATATCGTCCCATATTTGCAGCCTGGTAAGGTTGTGTGAAGCTCACTTTCTTACTTTATATTGAACTACCAAAGAGGCAGGGATTTGAACCCCTGCTTTTTTGCTGTTGGTGATTAATATCGTTTCCGGTTGTATCGGCACGATCTAACTGCAGAGGACGCAGAGGGATCTCCACAGAGATAGAGAGATGAATAATTCCGATGGTAAAATCGTCTACCTCATTGAATCCCGTTTGTCAAGAAAAATTTTTGAAAATTTTTTAGGAAATTGCGCGAAAATTTCGCGCGCGATGCTGATAACTGATTGTCAGACAAACTTGTTTGACTCTCAAATATTTAGCTCGGGGATTGTATCTTGAAAACTCAACCAGCAAATGCCGTGTCCAGCATTCATCTAGAGACTCTTCAGGAGGTACTCGCTGATGCCCGACACCAACAATGAGGAGAAAAGTTTAAGCCAACAACTCCAACAGTTAGTTGCCCAAGCTTGTGCGCATCCGCCCAAAAGCTTGATGCGGCGGCAAAAACTCAACGAGATAGTAAGGTCGATCGTGAAATCTGGCAAACTTTGGCAAGAAAATACGCCTCATTATCACGATGCTTTACAGCAAACTTGGGTGTATTTTTGTCGCAACGTTTGCGAAGCGAACACCGCAGCAACAGCTTACGATCCGAATCGGGGTAGCGTCATTAATTGGCTGGATAAATATCTCAAGAAGCGGCTATTAGATTGCTCGATCGAACAAGCAAAAACCACAATAAAGTTACTTTATCCCCAATTTCAGAAGACTCGGAAATAATTGACATTATCAATAATCTCGAAAATCCGCCGACTCATTCTGACAGTCCGCTAACCATCCTTGAAGAGACAAGACAATGGGTGCTAGCAGATCCGGATGGAGAACTCACAAGCGTTCACATCAAAGAACGCCCCGATGTCACTTGCCAAATCTTAATTCTCAGGCGTCTTCCCCCGGAGACTTCCTGGAAAAACATTGCTCTTGAATTTAACTTGCCACCGTCAACCGCACCCAACTTTTATCAAAGAGAATGTTTGCCCCGCTTGCGGAATTTTGCTAAAAATCAAGGATATCTGGAATAGTTGAGAGTTGAGAGTTGACAGTTGACAGTTGACAGTTGATAGCTTGCCCACTCGCGTAGTCGTTGGGTTGATAGTTGTAGTTGTAGGGTGCGTCGCTGCTAACTGCTAACCTTCCCAAACTTCAATCGACCATCTAGTAGCGACGCACTAGACAGTATTGAGACCAGTGTCCGGAAATTATGTTCCTAAAATTATGTTTCTGAAATTCCATCATAAAATTATCTTGCATAGAGGAGAACCGCGATGAATGGCCACCTTGAAAACATCAGAGAATCATCTATCCCACTGCCAATTACCACTGCTGCACTGCGGCTGGCAGAAAAGTTTTCCAATATTGGAGGAGTGATGAACCAACAAAAAAAAGAGCAAGTTTATTGGAACACTTTAGCCGTATGTGCGGTCAAAGATTATATGGAAATGATGGATATTTCCACAGACTTGAATGGCAGCGACAGTTGGAACCCTGTCATGCGCCTTGCTACCGATGCAGCCGACCTGAAATTAACTCAATTAGGTCATTTAGAATGCCGCCCTCTGAAGCTCGGGCAGTCTGGCAAGTTTTGCAATATTCCGCTGGAAATACCGGAAGATCGCATTGGTTTAGTAGCAGTTGAAATCGATACGCAGCGACAAGCAGCTACTTTGCTGGGTTTTATAGCTACCCCAAAAGCTGGGAAGTTAACTGTTGACAAATTGCAAAGTATTGACAAATTACTGCTGCATTTAGATTGGCTGGAACGCAAAAAAGCACCCGTACAACTCCGCCAGTGGCTGCACAATAAGTTTGATGCTGGTTGGCAGTCTGTAGCAGAAGTTTTAGTGCCGAAAAACTTAGTTTTGCTTTCCGCAGCAGTGCAGTAGTCGCGCGGGGCAAAACGATCTATCTGACAGCAGATATCTTGGAAACAGTATCGCCAAACGTCCATTATTTGCGCGTAAATGCTAATTTGGGCAGCGGGATCGGAAAAATTTACCAATCTGTAGCTTTGTTAGTGGCGATCGAAGCAACAAATGATGCTGAAATTAATGTTAAAATACAGGTGCATCCGAGTGCTGGGGCAGACAACTTGCCGCTCCACCTGACTTTGAAAGTCATCGACGGTGAAGGCAGCACTGTCATGGAAGCTTGTGCGGGCAAAGGCAACGGCTGCATGATACTTGAATTTGCTGCCGATCGAGGAGAATGTTTCAGCGTTGTGGTAAAACTAAAAGAAGTCTGTATCACAGAGAATTTTGTCGCTTAAATCGGCCCGGTTGCTATAAGCTATTAGGCATAAAATTGCACCTTTTGGTGGGAAAATGTCAACCAGACAGAGATTAGTTGTCTTAAACCTAGATGGTAACTTGACAAAAGG
Source organism: Richelia sp. CSU_2_1 (assembly GCA_012034575.1). Lineage (GTDB taxonomy): Bacteria > Cyanobacteriota > Cyanobacteriia > Cyanobacteriales > Microcoleaceae > Microcoleus. The sequence goes on from JAAUPF010000070.1 coordinate 8,542, forward strand.
GGTGCGAGCTGCTTTGGAAATCGGTCCGGAAAGCGAACGTCCTGAATTAGAATTGCAAGCATTTTTGCCTCCCCAAACAGAAATAGCGGCTTGCTACGATCGCTGGCAATCGATTTACCGCAGTTTGGGAGAATTCCGCATTAGGCCGATCGAAATTACCCTGAGCGGTTCTCGCGCAGAAATGCTGTCCAAGTGCCGCCTGCTGGCAGCAGAATTAAGCCAGCAAATCAATATTTGGCTCAACTCAGAATCGTTTCGCGAACTCAAAGAAACTTTACTGGAACGGTTAAATACATCGGACACAATTCGATTTTTAATTCAAACTGACGATATTATTTTGCGGCGTCTGCCTTGGTGCTGTTGGGATATTTTTAAGCGCTATCCAGATGCCGAAATTGCTGCAAGCGCCACCACTTATAAAAAACCGCAGGTAGTTAACAGAAATTTTGCGAGCGATCGCGCAAACATTTTAGCAATTTTTGGAGACAGTCAAAAAATTAACGTTAAGAAAGATTTCCGAATTATGGCAAAACTGCCATCAGCAAAGATTTCTTTTTTAATTGAACCAAAGCGCCGCGAAATCCAAGAAAAACTGTGGGGAAAAAACTGGGATATCATATTTTTTGCCGGACACAGTTCTACCGACAGCGACGGTCGATCGGGTAAATTTTACATCAATCAAAGCGAGAGTTTAACAGTAGAAGATTTGCAAGAAGGTTTCAGGCTAGCGGTTAGCAACGGCTTGCAGTTAGCGATTATCAATTCTTGTGACGGATTGGGGATAGCGCGCCAGCTTGAAGGTGCGGGAATCCCGCAAACGATCGTGATGCGGGAACCAGTTCCCGATCGAGTTGCTCAAGATTTTTTAAAGTATTTTCTCGCCTCTTTTTGCAGTGGAAACTCTTTGTATGTAGCAGTCCGCCGCGCGAGGCAAAAATTGGCAGAATTAGAGTCAGAAATTCCCTGCGCGGATTGGCTGCCGGTAATTTGTCAAAATCCTGCTGTCAGCCCGCCAACTTGGCAAGATTTGATCGGCAGATCGCAACTGGCAATTTACAGAAATTCGGCATCTTTATCTGGGCGTCGGCGCTGGCAAATCGGGCTGTTGGCAATGGCGATTAGTGCTGTTTCTGTCGCGGGAATTCGAGCGCTGGGCTGGCTGCAAATCTGGGAATTGCAAACTTTCGATCGATTGATGCGGCTGCGTCCCGCCGAAAGTTCAGACGCGCGTTTGCTGCTAGTAGAAGTAACGGAAACGGATATCGAAAAATATGGATTTCCCCTATCAGATGCGGTGCTGGCAGCAGCAGTGGCAAAATTAGCCCAGCATGGAGCGCAAACGATCGCCCTGGATATCTTTCGCCCTCGCCCTTTAGAACCCGGTTATGCAGCATTAGCCGCTCGCTTTCAGGGCGATCGAAATTTAATTGGTTTGTGCAGTGCCAAAGAATCCAACAAACCCAATAAATGCGGCATCAAACCGCCGCCCGCACTGCCAAAAGAGCGCCTGGGATTTAGCGATGTGGTAGTAGATAGCGACGGCATTATTCGCCGGCACTTGCTGTTCATGCAGCCGCACAGCAGCGATCGTTGCGCTACAGACTACTCTTTGAGTGCGAGGGCTGCCCTCCATTACCTAGCAGCAAAAGGCATCAAACCGCAATCTCTTCCCGGAGATAAGATGGGGCTGGGAAAGGCAATTTTTGCACCGATTCATGACAGTACAGGCGCTTATCACAAATTAGACGATCGGGGGTTTCAAATAATACTGAATTACCGATCGCCCCAAAATTTTATTCAGCAAGTTAGGCTGGCAGAACTGTTAGCAGAAAAAGTCAATCCTAATTCGATCGCCAACCGGATTGTTTTTATTGGCGTGACGGCCCCGCTTGCCAATTCCGATTATTTTTTGACACCTTACAGTGCGGGAGAATTGCCCTACCGGAAAATGCCGGGAGTGTTAATTCAAGCGCAAATGTCGAGTCAAATTATCGGCGCTGCTTTGGATGGGCGCGTGCTGCTGCAAATTGTTCCAATCTGGCAAGAAATGCTGTGGATTGCGGGTGCAGCAGCAGTTGGTAGCGCGATCGCGATTGTCAGCCGGCGCAGGCTGCAGGCGGTGTTAGGGGCGATCGTTTGTGGGGGAATTTGGGGCGGGATTTGCTGGTTTTTGCTGATCCGGGGTTGGTGGGTGCCTTTAGTACCCTCTGTTTTGGCAATGCTAGCAGCGGGTTTAATGGCGATCGTTTTTTTGACATTCTCCCCGCCGTAAAACGACGGGGATTCTAAACATTACTGTTTAGGCTTCCTCTTTCTGCGACTCGGCTTACGTAATTACGATCGCTCAATTAGAAACTACTCTGTCATGGCGATCGATCGGAGCAAAAGTGTAACCGTATCCCCGAATTGTTTGAATAAACCTCGGTACAGCCTGATCGATTTGAGCCATTTTCTTGCGAATATGGCCGATATGCACGTCCACTAATCGCTCTTCTGAGGTGTAACAGGTTTTCCAGCCCCAAATTTTTTCGATTAGCTGCTTGCGACTCCAAGATTCTCCAGAATGAATTGCTAAAAAACACAATATTTCGTACTCTAGGTTGGTTAAAGTTAAAATCCGATCGTGAAATCTGACCTCCCTACCGACTAAATCGATCTCCAGTCGATCGAAAACAAGTTGGCGCGGGATAACGCTTCTCGCCCGCCTCAACAAGACTTCTACTCTAACTGCCAATTCTTCAAGACTGAACGGTTTGCTAATAAAATCATCAGCACCCGCTTTCAGGATATTAATTCGATCTTCGAGGGCGGTGCGGTTGCTGAGAATCGCAACTAAGACATTAGTCCGCTTCTGCATTTCTTGGCAAAGTTTCAAGCCTGTGGTATCGGGCAAATTCCAATCTAAAATTACGAGAACTGGATTGAATTCTTCAAATATTTCTAGCGCTGTTTTCCCGTCGGCTGCAAATTGTACTTCATATTGCTGGTTCAGAAAGCGGTAAAGGAGATTGCGGATGGGAGCATCGTCATCTACAAGCAAAATTTTGGCATTTTTAGTGGCAGATATTGTCATAATTTTCGATTCTCTTGTTAATGATTCAAAGTGTTAAGGAAACGAGTAAGTTCAGCCAAGATCTCAAAACCGAGACCCTCACTACTTAAAACGCGAGCCAGGACTCTGGCTATATAATTCTGATGCCACCCGATCGGATATGAGTTATCGCTTCTGGGGCGATCTCTGTGGAGATTTCAGCTAAAAAACAAATTTTTTCGCGGGATTTAGTAATTTTTACAATATTTAACAATGAGGTTGCACCGATCGCACCCAAAGCCACCAATTTCGGGGATTTGGATGCTGCCGCGCAATCTCCACGGACACGGCATTGCCGTGTCCCTATGGGAATCTTTGTAGGGACACGGCATTGCCTTGTCCTGGCAAAGGTTTTATTACCCGCGCGATCGAGCTTTTGATAAAACTTCACCATCAAATGACAAGCTCTTTTCCAGCTTGAAAAAGTAAAGATCGATCGTTAATTTGTCGATCGAACTTGCTCGATCGTTTGTCGATCTTGTTGGCTGTGAAGGCTGTGAGTTGAGGAAAGTAATTCTTCTTTGGTAACTGGCGTTCTTCTTAATGTATCTAAAGGAACTAGAAACTCACATTTTTTAATTTCGATCTCCAGTGCATTAATTACAAATCTTACGTCCAAAAAACTGGCATCTTCGTAGTCATTATCTTCATAACGTTTGATTTGTTCTTCTGTGAGTCCCGCTAAATCTGCTAGTTGTTTTTGGCTTAGCTTGGCTGCCATACGAGTTTTAATCAAGATTTGGGCTAAATAATCAATATCATCAAGTGTTAATACTATTGGAGTGTGGCGATCGTGAGATGTAAGCATCTCATATTCAGCAATTTCTGATTTTAATTTATCCAAATGACATTTTAGCGAACCTCTTATCAGTTCCCAGCCATCACAGTCATTTTTTTTGCGAACTTCATCTCTTTCTAGCGCTGCAATAGATGCTTCAAATTCTCTAGCAAGTTCTTGAGTAAATTTATACTGTTTTTCATCTTTAATCATGGGTTCCACCTCACTAAATCTATCGCAATAATACCTTTTCTATTTTGCTTTCGATCTCGCTGAAACAACTCAAAAGAATCTATTCCATAATTACCTACTGGTTGGTCTGATGCAAAGATTTCACCTTTGTATTTAGCTTTTTGTCCGGCACGATCGTAATAATTAAGCAATTGAGGATCTTGACTTCGGAGATAGTTTATATCCACCTCTTCTCTATCCCAACAAGCATCAAAATCTCCTGGGTCTGGTTTAATGGTAACAAAACTGCCGTTGATATAAATTGTCCGGCAATTAGCTGCTTTAAGTTGCTCCATTGCCATTCGCAGTCCGCGCATTAAAAGCAGCCTTCGATCGTTAGTCCAAATCGTTCTACAAATTCTTCCCATTCGTAAAAATGTACTCCTGGGGGTAAGTTGCCATTTTCATCGAATTCTGGAATCACTTCCTCACACCTTAACACAAATAAATATCCGGCTAAAGTAAAGATAGACCGTTAATTTGTCGATCGAACTTGCTCGATCGTTTGTCGATTTCCCAATTCCCAATTCCCAATTCCCAATTCCCAATTCCCAATTCCCAATTCCCAATTCCCAATTCCCAAATAAAGTCTGTTTCATGTTTCACCAATCAGCGTAAAAGCCGCCCAATCTCTCGGATTCGGATGCTGCTGCATCGTTTCCAGCATGGCGTAGCGCAAGGCTTGAGCTTTGTTTCCCGCCCGATCGAGCTTTTGATAAAATTTCACCATCAAATCGGCTGTAGGAGCATCAGGAACCGCCCACAAAGATACGATCGCACTTGATGCACCAGCCGCAATTAAAGCGCGCGACAAACCGATAACACCGTCGCCGGTAATCCGCCCCATCCCCGTATTGCAAGCACTTAAAACTACTAAATCCGCCTTAAGATTCAGATCCAAAATTTCCTCAGCCGTTAACAAACCGCTGTCATTTTCATCCGGTGCAAGGGCGATCGCGCTGCCGAGTCCGTAAGTGCGATCGAGCAATCCGTGGGTGGCAAAATGAATGATGCGGGCGTTTGATAATCGCTCGATTACGGCTGTTTTTGTAGCCGAATTGCCCGTCAGCGCTTGGGTTTGGAATAATTGGGCGATCGCCTTGGCTTCGGTTTCTGAATGCGGTAAAGCTGATAACTGTTGCGCGGGTTTTCCCGGTGCGAGAGAAACTTCGGGCATCGTCGGATTTCCTACTACTAAAATGTCCCCAACTAGATCGGAAATCTCTTGCTGTTTTTGGCGGGTTAACTCCAGAATTTGCATCGCCGGCGCAGTCAGAATTGTATGTTGTTCGATTAAATATTTCCCAGCAGCATCTTGCAACGCACAAAAGGGAACAAAAAACAGTTCGCCTTGCGGAATAAAAATAATTTTAGCTTCGGGATCTTGTGGTAATAAATCGGCGATCGGCTCGATTAACAATTGGTGGAGTTTTTGGAACCGCGGGTAATTGGTGCGGTTCGATCGCACTTTGCCGGTGACATCAATTACTGGCCGGGGAATCGTCAAATCTTCGGGAAAAGAGGATTGCCAGAGTGCAATAATGCTGTTAGTTTCATCAACAGATATAACTTGCCAAGGTTCCCAATTCGGTGCATCATCATGGAGTTTGACTAAATCCCCTGGCTCGAATTTTAAGGTTGAATAGAAGTCGCGCTTCCTGATGCCGATCGACTCGCGAGAATCAACAACTAAATCTTTGAGACGCATAGATTGATAGTTGAGGTCAACTTGACGGAATTCAATCGCACCTGTTGGCTGAATTACCCAGATAAACAGTTCTTCTAAAAAAGATAGAGAATACTCGACAAAAGTGGCATTTTGTGATGTTGCAATTTCTCGAATGCGAGCGATATTAAGTGGCTCGATCTCGGCGATCGCACTTGAATTAGCAGATAACCGCACGCCCAGTAACTCGACAAAAGCCCGCCCGCGCGATCGTTCGGAGATCTCCAGCGCTGCTTCAATTTTTGACTGGGCAATTAAGGTTTTTTCCAGATGGCGGTAAGTAGCAGCTTGAGTTTCAAAAATAGATACTTTAAAGCTATCGCGATCGCCCAATTTTCCCCGCAGCGATTCCCAAATTACAATCGCATTGCGCAAAGCTGTTTCCGCTTCGGCAAAATTTCCCGAGTCAAAAAAAGCCAATCCTAAATTGTTGAGAGTTGCCCCTTCTGAAGCGATTTCGCCCAACTCGCGCGCGATTTCTAAACTGTTGTGACTGTATTCGATCGCCCGTTGATATTTCCCCAAACAGCGGTAAGCATTGCCCAAATTTCGCCAGGAAGTTATGAGCCCGGATCGATCGCCCATTTCCTGTTGAATATTTAAAGCTTGCTGATAGAATTCGATCGCCCGCAAATAATTTCCCATATCGCTTGAAGCATTGCCCAGAATTACTAAAGAATTAGCTTCCCCAGAATGGTTGTCAATTTGCTGCGCGAGATTCAGGCATTCCTGAGAATATTCGATCGCCCGTTGATGTTCGCCTAAGGAAAGGTAGGTTCGGGCTAAAGCAGTCAACGAATTTACTTCTCTAAACTTAGAATTCATGTATCGCCCGATATTTAGGGACTGCTGGTGGCAATCAATTGCTTGCAAGTATTCCCCCAAAGAATGATACGCACTTCCTAAATTGCGCCAGGAAGTAGCTAACCCCCAACGGTTGCCAGTTTCTCGGTAAATATTGAGGCATTGCTGGTGGTAATCGATTGCTGGCAAGTATTCCCCCAGGGCATCGTAAATGCCGCCCAAAGCACTTAGAGATTCAGCTTCTCCCTGAATGTTGCCGATATCTCGCTGAATATTTAGCGACTGTTGGTGATAGTTAATTGCTTGCGAGTATTCCCCTAGCGAATTATAAATATTGCCTAGATTGTTCAGAGAATCTGCTTCTCCGTAGCGATTGCCAGTGTTTCTATGAATATTTAGCGCCTGCTGATAGTATGCGATCGCCTGCGAGTATCTTTCCGAGGAATTATCAGCATTATCCCAGAAGGAATCTTGCGTGGGGCGCTGTCTTGCTTCTCTTTCGATCGTAATTTTATTTGTCACCGCAGTTGTCTTACTAACAGAGACATTAGTCGAGCGATAAATTGATTCAACTTCGGTGGCAGAAATCACTTTTTTATAAAGTCTAATATCTCCTATATTTCCTCGAAAAATACCACCAAAACTGTCCGATCGCCTGCCAATAGTCAGGGGCATCCGATCGCTGTTGAGAGAACCCTCCATCGGTTTGAACCGATAACTTACTTCCTTACCATCGACATAGCAGCGCCCTCCATCCACGAGATCGCGATCGACTGTAATTGCAACATGATGCCAACGATCGTCGCTAATAACTGGCAAAGAAGGAAATTCTTTTCGCCCTCGGTGGTAACAGTTGTTCGCAAATTTTTCATCCGCCATTTGCAGGTTAATTCTGCTTTGATAAATAAATAAAGACCAGCCTCGCACGGGACCAGAATTTTCAATTCGCTTATCGATAATCTTGACAATCCCGTAATCTTCCGTGCGAATCCAAGCACAAATAGAAAAGTCTTCCGTGCCGATATCTAGTAAAGGATTAACTGGGAAAGTAACGTAACCTCCATTCAGCAACAAGCTTTGCTGCGGCCCGTTTTGTAATGGTTCAAAAACGCGATAAACATTGTCAATTAGCTTTGCCGGAGGAAGATTCCGATCGTCGCTTACTATGTTGCCTGCTGCATCAAAGAACCAACGGGCGATCGGTGTTGTATTGCGATTATCGTAAGCGGTTAATATGGGGTATTTCATTATCTGCGAACTTAGATAGCAAGTCTAAATCATTTGTACGATCTTTCTTGCTTCTTCTCCTTACTAAGGGGAGGGCTGGGGTGGGGTAAAAAATTTACGATTGTTTTCTGAAATATATTATAATCTAGCGCTAGCCCTCATCCAACAACACTAAATTTAGACAAATCTCTAAGTTTGCGATGCCCTAATTTTGATATGCTGAAAAACTAAGCCAATAAACCGAGATCCTAATATGAAAGTCAATATAGGACAACCCACTGCTCAGAGCGATCGACCGTATTTAGATAATATTCAAGAATGTTTGGCTAAGCAAAGCGAATAAATTGTATGAATTACTGGCTGATAAAATCGGAACCGGATGTTTACAGTATTGCAGATTTGCAGCGCGATCGCGCTTGTATTTGGGATGGCGTTCGCAACTATCAAGCCCGCAACTTCCTGCGGCAAATGAATCCTGGAGATTTAGTATTTTTTTACCATTCTAATACTAAACTACCGGGAATTGTCGGGTTAGCGCGCGTCATTGAAACTAATATTGCCGATCCCAGTCAATTCGACACTAATAGCGAATATTACGATCCTAAATCGCAGCTTGACTCGCCTCGGTGGCAAACTGTAAAAGTAGAGTTTGTGGCAGAATTTGCTCGGTTAATCTCCTTGGAAAAACTCAAACAAGAGTTTAGTGATGGTGAGATTTTGGTGGTGAGGAAAGGCAATCGATTATCAGTGATGCCGGTATCCGCAAGTGCGGCAGATAAAATTTTACAGGTATACCAGTTGACAGTTGACAGTTGACAGTTGACAGTTGACAGTTGACAGTGATACTAAATCCTGGTTTCTTACCCCCGTTATTTTCACAAGGACGCGGAGGCGGACTTTGTTCGACCAGAAGCGGTTTCAACCGCCGAATGATAACGGGGCTATCTACCCTCCGCTTCGCTTCGCCCGGATTTGGTATGAGATTGTTTATGATGGCGGTTTTGAGGATATATTCATGAGTTCCTAAATGTCCTAATCGATGTGTTTGATATTACTCATTTTCTCCCAAATCCAAACCATTCACTTTTGCCGATCGCCCTTGAATCCAATCGAGTAAAATAGGATTGACTAATTCCGGCGCTTCATCCTGCGGGCAATGACCGACTCCCTCCAAAGGAATAAACTTTTCAACAGCCGGAAATTTAGCCAAATCTCTGCCCAATTCGATCGGTTCCCAAGGGTCATCTGTCCCCCACAAAATCAATGCCGGACACTGCAAACGCGGCAGCAAATCCTCCGGTAGCGGCCCTTGAGAATAGCTGATAAATGCTACAAATACTTCCACCGCACCGCTATCTCGCGCTGGTTTTAACAGGATTTCTATCAATTCGTCGCTGACAGCTTCCGATCGCTTGTAAGCTTGCAACAGCACTTTTCTGACTGTATTCGCCGTCGCTAATTGCTTGAAAAATAATTGACTAATCCATTTGACATTAAGAACTTTTTGTGCGATCGGCGCGCCAAAACTGCGATACCAAGGCATTTGAGCCCGCTTGCGATCGTGCAGCAACCGCAAAGAACAATTAATTAAAATTACGCCAGTAGCAACATCGGGAAAATCCACAGCAGCCTGCATAATTGCCACGCAGCCGATCGAATTTCCCACCAAAAAAGCCGGGCCGCCGACAACTTCCCGGCAAAAATCAGCTATTAGCTGTCCCCAAGTTTCAAAAGTATAGTCAATCTCAACTTTAGGCGTCGGTTTAGCAGAACCTCCAAAACCGATCAGGTCGATCGCGAAACAGCGACAATCATCGCCCAAAACAGACAAATTTTTGCGCCAGTGGCCCCAAGACGCCCCAAAACCGTGGACGAAAACCACCGCAGGCCCCTGGGAACCTGCAGCCTGGTAGCAAATCGAAAAGCCTTTCCACAGCCAAGTTTGAGGTGTCGCAACCGTTGAGGGAGTAGATGTAGAAGGTGTCATAAGAGTAAAAATTTAAATGAACGAAGCAGGCAAAATCGATCTAGTTTCTTCATATTGGGACGATCGAGCGATCGCTCAAATTCGAGGCTAAATGCCTTACGCGGTTATCTAAGATGCGCAACGCGCATCTTAGATAATTGCCACCCGCCAACTAAATCGAAATAAAATCGCTAGCTGTTAGCGGACTCCTAGGAATTCCGGGAATACTAGCCAGAACTTCACCGGTACGGGTAATTTCGATCGTCGTTGCTACATCCCCTTGATTAACCGTCAGTTGGTTGAAGCTCAAACCTCTCGTCAAACCAATTAAATCTTGACCCTTTTGAAAGTCAATCAGCGTGTCTGTACCCGCGCCCGTTCCTAACACTAATACATCGCGCCCCGCGCCGCTAATTACGAGATCGGAACCCACTCCGCCAACTAGCGTATCATCCCCATCTCCTCCGTTCAAATTATCATCTCCTTTGCCTCCAAACAACTGGTCGTTGCCGCTGCCGCCGCTGATAATATCGTTGTTGCGACTTCCAGCGAGCGTGTCGTTTCCCCCGTTACCAATGATAATATCGTCGCCGGCAAAACCAGTGGCTGTATTGTTGGCATCGTCTCCCACTAAGTTGTTAGGTTGAGATGGGGCTAAAGCCGTTTGCATGGCAATAATGCTGCCGAAAAATGAGCTTCCCGGAGTGATTCTCAACTGCTCTAACCTACCGCGCGATTCCAGTGCGTCTGCTAATTGCGGTAGTGCAAAATCCAAGCCAGCTAGCAGCTCTAAATAATCCGAATCTGTAAAAGTAAAGGCGGGATTGCTCAATTGACTTACAGGAATTTCTGTCTGAGTCAAGCCGGGAGGAGGAGTTGTTAATAAGCCTGTTTGCGTGTGCTTGTCTAAAACTAACAGCGGGTTAATAATAGGGTCGGTAAATGTTTGCAAAATAACTCTTCCCGGCAGAAATGCTTCTCCCCCCAAACTAATAACGTCTCCGCTCACGATGTAGTGAGTTACGTTCTTCGTGGAGCCTGCTTTCTGGGTAAAAGTATTGACTGTACTCCGAGCAATTCCGGGAGAATTAAATGTAACAATATCTCCGATCGCCGATGTGAATTCAGTTGCTGCTAGCTGCCCTAAAGCACCGCCCAAGCTGTGTCCGAGAATGTCGGGCGGCAAGCGGCGGGGGTTTTTTGTGGCATCTTGACCGATTTGCGTCAGCCAATTTCCTAAGGCTTGTTTGTTGGCTTCAAATTGATTGAAACCGATGCCTCGCCTGTCGGCACTAGCAACATCGTCGAGTGCCGTGTCGGCACCCCGGAATACTAGAACAGGTGGTTTGTCTGGGGTAGTAGAAATTAAGCCGATCGCGTGAAATCCAGTTGTCGGATCGTCGAAAGTGCGATCGATGCGGTAGCCTCCAGCAAGTAAACCGCCTTGAACTAATGTTTGAAGTTGAGGGTTGTCATCTATGTAAACTAATCGCTTGGCTATATTTTCGTAAACTGCGGGGGATGCTGCCATTTTTGTCCTGCCTTGAGAGATGAGATTTATAATTGGAATCCTGTCGATAATTATACATTAATAACTGGAAATTTCCGGGTAAAAAAACTGTAACATTTAGCAATATCGAGCTTGACAAATTACCCATAATATTTCAATCGCGCCTCCGATTAATTAGGCGCGATCGATCGAGTTTGTAGTGAGGAATTCAGCCCGCACAGCAGAGAATTAAACTCCTCACTACCAAAAATTTTCCGGAAATCAGCGGGTAAAAAGTCAGGTTTTTGAAACCCCATCCGTCAATTTTGCGTACTAAATTTGTACGAAATCCGCGCGAGAAAAGCTGCTAGCCGGAACGCCCGTAACAGTAGCCAGAATTTCCCCAGTTATCGGGATGCTAATTAAAGCCCCATCCACGCCTTGAGTAACTCTAATTAGATCGAAAGTTAAGCCTCGCGACAGTGCGATCGTATCTTGAGAATCTGTAAAATCAGCAATAATATCTGCGCCCCCGTTAGATTCCAATACAAACCGATCGCGCCCCGCACCGCCGATTAAAAAATCGTTACCAATCTCGCCGGAAACTAGATCGTCTCCATCACCGCCCTCTAAGTAATCGTTACCTCTACCGCCGTACAAAAAGTCGTTACCGCCGCCGCCCGTAATGCTGTCGTTATCTCGATTTCCCCTGAGAGTATCGCTACCGTTATTGCCGATTACCGTATCATCTCCCAAACCGCCACTAGCTGCATTATCGCGATCGTCCCCTACTAAATAGTTTGGTTTTAAGGGAGCTAAATTAAGTTGTATTTCCCGGATGAATCCCAGGAAAGAGAAGTCTGATGCGGCTCTCAAACTCTCTGCACCTCCCCTCGTCCTGAGCGCTACGGACAAATCCGGCAGAGCAACAGTCATCGCAGCTATAAACTCGCTAAAATCTGCATCTCTGTCGTAAGTAAATTCTCGGTTGCTAAATTGTTCTGCTGAAATTTGTCTCTGGAAAAATCCTGGGGGTGGAGCACTTAATAAATTTTGCGATCGGTGCTTTGCCAAGGTAGTTAGCGGATTAATATTCGGGTCAGTAAATGTTTGTAAAAACATTCTTCCCGGCAAAAACGCTTCGCCGAACAAGCTGACAAAATCACCGCCGACAATGTAGTGTTCGATCCTTTTACCGGGATTCCGGCTGAGATTTCGCCTGAAAGTATTGACGGTACTCGCCGACACTCCGGGAGAGTTGAAAGTATATACATTGCCGCTAGTTGCTATAAATTCGCTCGCTGCAATTTGAGCTACCGAACCGCCCCAACTGTGACCTACCAGATCTGGCAATAAACCGTTGGGGTTCTTAGTAGGATTTTGACCGATTTGAATCAGCCAGGCTCCGAGCACCTCCCTGTTGAGTTGAAATTCGGGAAAACCGATTTCAACTCCGTCAGAAAATATCGCATCGCCCCCGACAAAATCAGTACCGCGAAATACTAGAACGGGTGGATTTTGCGGATTGGCAGAGCCGAAACCGACGGCATAAAATCCGGTTTCCGAGTCTCGAAATACGACATCGACATAGTAGCCGCTAGTATCCAGAAAGCGCGAAACGGTACTTTCCGCCTCCGGTTTTTCTGTCAAATAAACTATTGACTTTGCTAAAGTTTCATAAACGGCAGGGGAAGCAGTCATATTTTCACCGATCGAGATTCACCTAGTTGTATAATGTCTGTCGCGATAACTTGTCGGGATAACTTGTCGGGATAACTTGTCGGGATAACTTGTCGCGATAAATGACCGATTTCTATGGTATACTTAAAATTGTCAACTAGACATTCAAAATTATTGCGTTTATGACTATCATTCGTCAATACATTGCTCCATTTATAGCGCTATTAGTATTTTTGCTGGCGCTGGTAGCAGTCAGCGCTCGCATCTTTTTGCCCGAAGACATGGCAGCCCCGGCACCGATCGAGGAACCGGCACAAAAGCAAGCTGCCGCGATCGATCCGATGTTCCTGACTGTTAATTATGTCCCGGAAAGTGTCGGCTGAGTTAATACCGGGCTACGGGCTGCGATCGGGCTCGGGGCTCGATCGGGCCAAGCTGATCGAGTTCATGCACCGGACTTACCGAGAACTTTACCCCGATCGAGAATTGGGACATTTGGCTCAAACAGTCGAGCAGTATTTTTCCAACCAGACGCCGCTTTGGTGGGTAGAGTGCCTGAAAAACAGCCCTGAAGGGGAAGAAATTTTGCCCCAGAGTTCGCCTGCTTATTTATATCCCCAATCAGCAGCACAAAATCTTAAATCTGTGGTGGGATGTTTGTGGTTGGGAAATGCGATCGACCAAACTACAGGAGAACGCCACGCTCACATTTTTCTGCTGTACGTAGCACCGGAACACCGACGTTTGGGAATCGGTGCAGGCTTAGTTATTCATGCTGAAAATTGGGCGAGAACCAGGGGCGATCGGCAAATCGGCCTGCAAGTATTTCTCAGCAATCCACCGGCCCTGAATCTCTATCAAAAATTAGGCTATCAAAGTCATTCGATCTGGATGCTAAAATCGCTTGAGAGTTGACAGTTGACAGTTGACAGTTGACAGTTGAGAGTTGACAGTTGACAGTTGACAGTTGAGGGTTAACCAATTCCCAATTCCCAATTCCCAATTCCCAATTCCCAATTCCCAATTCCCAATTCCCAATTCTTCAATCTAAAATCTAAAATTTAAAATCTAAAATCTAAAATTGCCTCAGTGCCCCGATCGCGGTACAGTTTTTTTATGAACGATAACGACTACCCCAACACTATTGACGCTGACGCTGAACTGGAAAGCCCGTTGGATCGATATGACGAGTCCGAACCCCCGCTGCCAGATCCAGAGGAAATGCTACCTTTGCTGGAATCACCGGAACCCCAACACCGGATGATTGCGGCCCGGGCTTTTTGTGAATTGCAGGACGATCGGGCGATTTCGCATTTAATTAATTTATTGAAAGACGGTTGCCCTTTGGTGCGAGTCAGTGCAGCCTATGCTTTGGGCAGAAATCCGAGTCCCGACGCTGTGGAACCGCTGATCCAACAACTCAACCGCGACTGGAACGGTTACGTTCGCAAAGGAGTAGTTTGGGCCTTAGGAAATTGCCGCGATCGCCGCGCTTTAGTACCTTTAATTGATGCTTTAAAAACTGATATTTCGGCGGTGCGTTTGTGGGCGGCCAGTTCCCTCGGTCAAATGGCAAAAGTTGGTTACGATGTGGTCATTAGTGCGGTACCGCCACTGATTGAATCGCTGCGTCGCGATCCGGTGTCTGCCGTGCGGAGTAACTCTGCTTGGGCGATCGGGCAATTGTGCCGCGAATTGCCGAACAATGTAGTGTATGCCGGGGCGATCGACGGACTAATCGAAGCATTAGAAGAAGATGCAGATATGGGCGTGCGGGAAGATGCAAAATCTTCGCTGTTGCGAGTCGGCGACCCGCGCGGTTTGCAGATAATTGAAGACTTAGAAATGGAAGGAATGTTATGATGAAATTCCGGCAATTAAATACTGTTTTTCAATTATTGCTTACCCGCGATCGCTTGTGAATTTCATCAATCCACTGACAGAATTTGGCTTCAAAAAAATCTTTGCTGCGCCTCAAAGTAAAGATGTTTTGATTAGTTTCCTGGACGCAATGCTCTACTATAGAGATCGATCGCGAATTTTTCAGCCGATTTTTGCTGGATATTGCCACTCAACTCAATCTCCGTAACTATCCAGTTGCGATCGAGCTAAAGCAGTCATGCCTTCAAAAATAGGATTGCTGATGTGTGTTGGAAAATCCTGCGGTAATGCGGTAGCAACTTGTGCCACAGCAACATCCACCTGTTCCAACATTGCCCGCAAAATTTGCTCGGCTTGAGTTTCGGAAAAGTTGATTAGTTTTGCCGTGGAGATGAAATGTCTGGCTTGAATGGTAGCCCAGTAGTAATAATTCTTCTTCCCTCTCACCGCCATCGCCATTTTTGCCTTTTGCTTTGGTAAAGCATTCGTTTGCATCAGAGGGTAAACGGAAATGATGTCGTATAAAGGCGTGAGGCGATAGTGGTTTTCTGCTTCTAGGTAAAGGCTAAAATTCTTGCTATGCCCGTCGGTTGCAGCTAACAGCCAAAATAAAATTTGCGTCCGGAAGAAGCGTTCTCGATCGCCGTTGGCATCCGCGGAACCGAGTAGAATTTCCATAATCTCTACAATTCCAGGACCACCATCGGATTGATACTTTAAGCTTGGCGATCGCCCTAATGCTTGACACAGATCTTCTTGAGGCAAACGAAGCAACCGCTGTCCATCTTTTGACCAACGTCGATCGAATCTTTCGACAACTAAGGCTTTGGCATCATTGAATAATTGAATTTCAGCACGAGCGGCAGGCAATCCAAATGCTTTCGCGATTTCTAAACAAAGCCATTCGTTTTCACAACTTTCACTCAGATCGATATTGTTATTAGCTAAAACACCGATCGGTAATTTGAAAATATGACTGGTTGGGGTTGTGCCTAAAGGTAGGCACCATCGATCTCGATACCAAAGGAGGGCTGTTTTTTCTTGGGCACCTGCGATTGAAATGCGAAACTCATCGGTCGATCGCGCCATACCTAATGGTGAATCGCTATCCCCGCTTAATATGGCTGCGATCTCTGGCGTTGAAAGAGGTCTAGCCTGAATAATGTTTGTTGGTTTGGGGATGGCATCAACTGAACAAAGTTGAATCGCTCCCACACAGTCTGCCCCGATCGCAGCCAGCAGATCGAAAGGTTGTCGGCTCTTAATTTGAAAGCGAGCCTGAATTTTTGCGCGAGTGCGATCGCTATCTGGAAGTAAGTTGTCGAAAAAATTGTAAACCTTCTCGCCTTGATACATATCAAGACTCAGCGGCAGCGAAAGGGACAGCGGGCGTGTCCCTGGTGCAGCGAGCCATTGGCGATCGTATTGAAAGGCGATCGCGCCTGTCGGTAATTTCGTCAATTGTCCGACGCAGATGCCATTCATCAGAACGTTAAGCCGATCGACAGGTTTTGAAGTTACCATTCTTCATCCCAGCTTGAGGATTTAGTGCCTCTGGGTACAACATGAATTTCTAAGTTCAGGGCAGACAGAATGCGGAATAGCGTGTCAAGCTTGGTGCGATCGGGTTGATTCTCAAAGGCAGAAATTGTTTCCTGGCGCAATCCTACGCGATCGGCAACTTCTGCCTGACTTAGCCGATCGATTTTGCGATGCTCTCGAACGGTAACGGCTAATTGATTGGCTGTGGTAACTACCATATTGTACCAATTCTTATGTGCCATAGCGTATAAATCTAGTTTTATGTATTATAGCGCATAAAAACCGCGCGACGCTAGCCCGCGAGCGCGATCGAGACGAGTTTTAAGAACCATTTGCCTGAGAGCCATGTGCCGCGCTGTCAATCTGAGCTTGATTTTCTAACCAAGCTAATAATTCATCAACGGTATTCCACTGGGCCACGCTTTCTCGCAACACAGATAACTGTTCCAAAGGTAGCTTTGCCACTCGATCGCTCGCTGTTTCTTCTAAAGACTCAAACTTCTCGGTTACTGTCTGAATTACATCTGCCTTTAACTGCTGCAAACGATCGAGCCAATCTACTAAATTTACAGGAGCCGTAAAGTCTAAGAGCGCTTCACCCAAATCTTCTAATTGACCCAGCGATAGCCCCTGAATCCGATCGCGAATTTCATCAGATAAAGCCCCCAGTTTGCGACCTAGCTGGCGTAAAATCAGGGAGCGCTCTCTGGTAATACCTTGCTCGATACCTCGCTCTTCAGCAATGCGTTCAATGCTCATTACATACTGCATGCGTTTTTCTTCCTGATAGTCTAAAATTGTTCTCCAGAAATTATTTTCGAGTTCCCCAGGCAGAACAATCAGCCAGTCGAGAAATCGGATTAAATTAATTACATCCTGGCGAGTATAGCCTTTTTGATACAGGCGTTTTGCCAGTATCAATTTCCACTGATATCGTCGAGTAGCATCATTCTTAGATTTCAAGAATCTCTTTCCAGGGGCTATCAAAATCTGAACGTTCATCGACCATATAGGAGGCAAGTAATTTATTTGTACTACTTTAACATACTTGTACAGAGCAGATCGATCGCGGTTAAGTAAACTTATTTTTTGTTTTGTAGGGACACGGCAGTGCTGTGTCCCTACAGATATCATGTCTCAATCTAAAAAGTCAGGTTCCCGGCGCACAACTGTATCGTAAAGCGGTTGAAAGCTAAACCATCCCATCTGGTGCGAACCTACTTGCTGCGCGGTTAAATGCGCGAATTCCGGTTTGATGGAAATAGGTTTTCCCGCAGCTTCAGCCATCAATTGCGTTTGACAGCAACGTTCCATCGCAATAAACCACCAAGCCGCTTCATCTAATGTTTGACCGACTGTTAAAAGTCCGTGGTTTTGTAAAATAATCGCTTTGTTATTGCCTAAACTTTTGGCAATTCGTTTAGCTTCTTCGACTTCCAAAACTACTCCGGTGTAATCATCAAATAAGGCATGATCTTCATAAAAAGAACAAGCATCTTGAGTCAGCGGATCTAGCAAGCGGCCGAGACTCGACCAACTTTTGCCGTAGGGAGAATGGGCGTGGGCTGCTGCGATCGCGTCGGGACGGGCGGCGTGCACTTGGGAATGAATGGCAAAAGCTGCTTCGTTTACGGGTTTGTTTCCTTCCACAACTTCGCCTTTGTGGTTAACTAAAATTAGGTCGCTGACTCGAATTAAACTAAAGTGCATTCCAAAAGAGTTTACCCAGAAATGGTCTAGGTGTTCCGGGTCGCGGACGGTGATGTGTCCGGCAATTCCTTCGCTAAATCCGAAGCGCGCAAACAATCGAAATGCAGCGGCTAAACGTTGTTTTCGGTGCAGGCGTTCTGCTTCAAATGAGTTGAATGTTGGAGGTTGAAATGTAACTTTGGGGACTCTGATTGCTACCATAGTTGACAGTTGATAGTTGACAGTTGACAGTTGACAGTTGATAGTTGACAGTTGTCATTCTTAACTAATGACTCCTTCTCCCTTCTTACTTCTTACTTATTCCTTCTTCCTTCTTCCTTCTTCCTTCATATTCACTGAGGCGCAATCCTGCTATATTTTTGCAGTCGAAAGTTGCGTTGTTACCGGGATGGCGCTCGATTAATTCGATGATTTGTCCGGCGGGGTTTTGCAGGAACCACTGAGTTAGCGAACCGTAGTCTAAAGGTCGATCGGACAGAGGTTGAAAGTTTTTATTTTGCCATACTGTAACAGCATTTTCCACACTCTCCGTGCGAATCGCCACGTGATGCACTGCTTCTAATCCCCTGGTTTGTTGGAATCGGTCTTTTTGGTCGCCGGCTGCATGGGGCGCGTCCAATACTACTAAACCGCCGGCTGGCATTAATAATGTCATTAAGTGCAGCCACAAATCTGAGGGAACATTGATGTTTCCCGCACAAAAGTTAATCGGGAATAAGTCTGGCCCTTCAACTGTTTTAGCACCGAAGAGGTGAAAAGATTCAGCATAGTTTTCGAGGGCGGTACGGCTGGGAAATGTGATGACAAAATGGTCTATAGATACTAATTCTCCGTACAGTTTGGTTTCAAATGTCCAGTTGGTTAAAAATTCGGGTTTAATCAATTCTGGGTTGAATTCTAACAAGCCATTTTTTTCAATAAAAGGCGAGTCAATCTGGCTGTCAAGGTTGCTATCTAATTTTAGAGTTGGTAGATTCAAGTTTTTCATGTTTCTCACCCGATGCGAACTTTGCAAAACTGCGAATTTGCCCTTCAGGCCGAACTTAATGCACAAATTGTGCGTCTTTCTTTAAAAATAACACAAATTTTAACGATCGCCGGTTAGCGAGGCCCTCGAAGAGGATCGCCACTCCCAAAGCTTTACAAGGACTGGCTGACACTCCCCCGACGAACACCTTCCTCCGAGGCTGTTACCGTACCAGCGGACTCCCGCCGAGTCTTTTGACAAAAAAACCGCTCGTACCGGCTCCAGTGCGTAAGTCCTAAAATCCGACATTAACAACTCCGCCACTAGCTATCATCGATCGAAGATCGACTCTCAAAGATCGATCGCGAGGAGAGACGCTCGCACTATCAACTATCAACTATCACCTCTCAACTATCAACTTTTGTTAGGATAATGTATGTAGTCTAGAAATTTGGGAAGGTCGATCGATTCAGGCAACAAAACAGCATCAAGTTGCGTCATTAAGTTTGGCAGATCTTACAGTTTTGCTAAAAACCTTAACTTCCTTAACTTCCTTCTTCCCTCTTCCTTCTTCCTTCTTCCCTCTTCCTTCTTCCTTCTTCCTTCTTCCTTCTTCCTATGTTTAAAAGTTTTTGGCTGACTTGTAGGCGTACCTGCGGCAGGGGAATTTACCTATTTTTGTCCGTGATGGTTGTTGCGGGAATTTGGGTGTTTTCCCCGGAACCGACACAGGCATTTTCTTTGCCGGAACTGATTTTTCGAGGAATTCAAGTTATTCAATTGGCGAATTTGTCCGATCGTCAGGAAGTAGCTTTGGGCCAGCAAATTAACCGACAACTGACAAATAGCGAGTTTAATATTGATAGAGATCGCGCTACTTCAGCATACATCAACCGCATCGGTCAGCGACTCGCCCAAGAGAGCGATCGCCCGAATATTCCCTATACTTTTCAAGTCGTTGACGACAACAATATTAATGCTTTTGCCACAATGGGCGGTTTTGTTTATGTGAATAAAGGTTTGATGGCTGCGGCGGATAATGAAGCTCAATTAGCCAGCGTTATCGGCCACGAAATCGGTCACATCAGCGCCCGCCACTCGATTCAACAAATGCGTCAAATGGCAATTGCATCGGGTTTAGCTGCTGCTACTGGACTCGATCGATCGCGAGTCGTTCAGCTTGGGGTAGAATTGGCTTTGCGCCGCCCCCACAGCCGCCAAGCTGAATACGAAGCCGATATTTTGGGATTGTCAACTATGGGGCGCGCCGGCTACGCTCAATCAGCAATGGTTGATTTTATGAAAAAATTGCTGAACAGGCCTTCGCCTCCGAGTATTTTAAGCACTCATCCAGCTACGGCCGATCGAATTGCTGCAATTTCGCAAGAAATCGATCCCGATCTTGCTAGCGGTGAAGGCTTAAATAATGCGGCTTACAGACAGGAAATCCGCCGACTTTTAGGTTCGTAAAAAGGGCGATCGGTAAAATGTAGGGTGCGCAGTGCGCACCTTACCGCTTTCACGATTTTGTAAAAGATTTGCGATCGATATAATTCCCGATTGTACCAAATCTGGGTTAAAAACCCCGTTTATTTCTTAGTCCGCGGAGGCGGACTTCGTTTGTGTAGACGCGGTTTCCAACCGCCGGATCGTCCCCGAATTATCGCCGAATTATCGATTAAACAGATCCTTTCAATTCATCCCATTTCGCTTTTACTGCCTGCATATCTTGCCACATCAACCATTTAGGACTTTCCGGCTCGCGGGAAGGATTTCGCAACAGATATGACGGGTGAAAAATCGGCATACACAAACGATTTTCCCATTCAATCCACTGCCCTCTAATCTTGCTAATCGCTCGCTTGTCGTTAATTAAACCTTTGAGGGCAGTTGCACCGGTTAATAAAATAATTTGGGGGTCTAAAATGCGAATTTGCTCGAGCAAGTAAGGTTTGCAAGCTTCGATTTCTTTTGCTGTGGGAGGGCGGTTGTTGGGAGGGCGGCATTTGATGACGTTGGCAATGAATACATCAGTTTCTACATTCAGTCCCACTGACTCTAAAATCTTATCTAAAAGTTTGCCCGATCGCCCGACAAATGGCAGTCCCGTTTCGTCTTCGTTTTGTCCGGGCGCTTCTCCGACAATCAGAATTAATGCTTCAGAATTGCCCCGCCCGATGACAGCATGAGTGCGGCTGTTGCCCAATTCGCAGCGGTGGCAACGGTTGCAATGTTCGGCGATTTGTTCGATACTTTGATAAGTGCCGGCAGGAATGGGAACTTTAGCATTTGCAGGTATTGAGTCGGTCTGAATTGAAGCAGTTTGGCTGCTGTCAAAAAGGTTGAGTTGTAAGTCGCTGGACATATATCTCAAGATGAGGAAGATTTTTTGAGGTTAGAGCCTTTAGTTTAGATCGCGTTTGTGGTTTTGACCTTTGAGATTTAATCGCAATATTGTTCGATCGAGCTCCTACAGGTAAGAATATGTTCTCAAACCCGTTTTTTGAAGATCGCGCCGATGCTGGCG
Source organism: Richelia sp. CSU_2_1 (assembly GCA_012034575.1). Classification (GTDB taxonomy): domain Bacteria; phylum Cyanobacteriota; class Cyanobacteriia; order Cyanobacteriales; family Microcoleaceae; genus Microcoleus. Next base: position 30,161 of record JAAUPF010000070.1, read on the forward strand.
AAAAACTGGCCGAGGCTGTTGAGAACGAGCTCGGCAAATTTAATTTGACGGTACAGGAATCTGTGAAACCGATTGTTTACGCCCTGCCGCGCGGGGGTTTGCCCGTTGCTGTACCCGTGGCGCGCCGCTTGGGCTGTCCTTTGGATGTGGTTGTTGCCAAGAAAATTACTCGCCCAGATAATTTAGAATTAGCGATCGGGGCCGTAACTGCTAGCGGTCATGTTCTCTGGCAAAAGCAAAAACAGTTAAATTCGCGCTGGCTAAAATTAGCACTCCAACAAGCTGAAAATAAAGCTCAATCTCTACTGGCAGATTTATCTTCCGGATGCCCAAATGTCAGCGCGACGGGGGCTTTGGCGATTTTAATCGACGACGGCATTGCTACGGGGATGACAATTGCCGTGGCGGCGCAGGCTTTGCAGTCGCAGCAGCCGGCTGCTTTGTGGATTTGCGCGCCGGTTGCACCGCCCGAGTTGATGGTTTTTTTGGAGGAAATGGGCGAAAAGGTGATTATTTTGGAAACGCCTCACCCTTTTTACAGCGTCAGTCGATTTTACGAGCAATTTCCGCAGGTGGAAACGGCCGAGGCTTTAGCGTGTTTGCGATCGCAGATTGAGTGGCAATCTTGAAATGATTTTAGATTTTAAATTTTAGATTTTAGATTTTAATTACAACATTCGATCTTGATTCCCCTCACATCCCAGAAGGGGATTTTGAGTGCTGGAGATTCTCGTTTTTAGCAGAGTTTCGATCCCCCTAAACTCCCCTTAAAAGGGGGA
>JAAUPF010000071.1 GCA_012034575.1 Richelia sp. CSU_2_1
GGCGATGACTTCGGCATGGTTAAAAGGGAAAAGAACTCAGCTTCAAAGACAAGAAAAATATATATGTCGCCCTCAAGAAGAAGGTAGAAATAGAAGAAGACATAGCAAGTTTTGGATTGGTTTATATAGCGAAAATTGGTTAATTGCCAATGACTGCTGTTGGGAGTGGGTAGAGTCTATGATGAGTTTAGTTCGTAATAAGCAGTCATTTTACCGGAGGGGGCTAAGAGCTAGAAAGCTGATGGAGCAACCGCTTTAGCCGCGTTGTCGCCCCCTGAAGCCTCCGGCACACCGCAAGAATTCCCGCAGGATTTTGCAATCTCCTTCTTTATCTTCCGCACCGCCGATGATTACTAACTGCCCTCGGTTTCACTGCTAGCCATACTGTCTCCTGTAGTCTGCACTGATGTTAATAAATCACGATAATTCTAAGCTGGAAAACAGCCAAAAGGTAGATTTTGATACAAAAATATTTGTAATTATGCGCATAGTTAAGGATTTTTAAGTAAGTAGCTGGTTGCTTTCAATAATTGCGCAAATTTGTCAACTTGCCTGCGACAGATATTTATTTAAAGATGGTTGCAGCATAAGAGGACACGGCATTGCCGTGTCCTTACCTTGCGTTTAAATTTTGCGGGCGCGTGAATATTTTAGTGCGATCGCGCGAGCAAATCGGTCAAAATCGATCGAGCCTGTTCTAAAGGCAGGTGTCGGGGCTTCCCTTCCCAAACAATTTGATATTCGCCGCTGTTTTGCCCGTCGCCGTAGCCAGAAATTAGCTTCATGTGAAATGCTTCTTCAGCTAGCTGGTGAACCTCATCTCTGAGAGCAGTTTTTGTAGTTTTCATGGTTTTTTGCTGCCTCCTAAATGCCGTTTTATAATGATAAACAATTTTTAGCAGTTGCTTAACCCCTCAAAAGTTAGAGTTTTTGACAGTTCATACTATATTTAGAACCTTCTATCTATAGTGGGTCTAAATCATTCGTACAAATATGTAGGGGTAGTGCCCCCGTGCCTACCCCGAAAAGTACGGGCAACCACGGGGGGGATTGCCCCTACAAGAATTACACAAATGATATAGGTTAGCTATATCTATATCTATGTCCGCAGATAGTGTTAAAAGCTCTCTTCTGAAACTAATATAAACACGGAATAAAAAGGAGGTAATAAATGCTGCAAGAAAAAAGCGCGGAGACAGCCAGAGTCAATGCCAGAAAAACTGATGTATTTGATATCTTCAATTTCAAACATTACATCGGTCCGAACCCTTATTTAGGAACAGCGGCTTTAGTTTTTGATTTTACCGTAACAGAATCGGGCGAACCTTTGTCGATCGAACGCTATCTTTCCATAATTAGCGATCGCTACCCGCAACTGGCGGACGCAACCTATGATTCTCATGCCGAACTCTTTGCCCGCACCGCCTCAGAAGTAGCAAAACTCGACATGGATTTGCACTTCCACAAGTGGAGCGTCAAACCTGATTCTCACTTTAGCAGGATCGCCATCGAAGCAGTCCACGCCCGCACGGCGCGAGCGACAGTTTACGCTGTTTGGGATTGGTTTGAAGCGATCGATCGAGACCAAGATTTCGACTTAGAAGCACAAATTGCCGTTTTGCAAAATATGTTCCGGCAGTCGGTTTACGGAGGTCCGACAGTTTATTCATTAATCCGATCGGCTGCTGAAAAAAACATTCCCGCATTTTATTTGTGGGATGAAGGATTGATGCAGTACGGTTACGGAAAAAACCAAGTGCGCGGCAGTGCTACCACCTTCGATCGCGACAGCCATTTAGACTCGGATTTCACTACCCGCAAAGACGATTGCAAAGCATTTCTCGCTACCTTAGGATTTCCCGTACCTCAAGGCGATATCGTCTCGACACAAAGCGGGGCGATCGCCGTTGCTCGCGAAATTGGCTACCCAGTTGCTGTTAAACCCGTCGTCGGTCACAAAGGAATTGGAGTTACGGCAGATGTCCGAGATGCTGATGAATTGGCCGCAGCTTTTAAAAGAGCAGTTAAGGCAATTCCCGATACAGAACCAGTCCGCGTAATTGTGGAAAATAGCATCACAGGAGCCGATTTTCGCCTGCTGTGCGTTGACGGGAAATTCGTAGCAGCAACCGAACGCCGACCTGCTTGGGTGACTGGCGATGGCGAGTCAACAATTAGCGAATTGATCCGCAGAGAAAACCGCAAATTGGAGCGTTTGGATACGCCAACTTCGTCGCTGAGCAAAATTCAGTCCGACGAAGCAATGGAAATGTATTTAGCAGAACAAGAACTGTCGCTCGATAGCGTTATAGAGAGCGATCGCACGGTTTTTTTGCGCAAAGTCGCTAACCTTTCTTCCGGTGGCGTCAGCATCGACGCTACTCGCAAAGTTCACCCCGACAACATTATTTTGGCTCAAGATATAGCCCTGCATTTTCGGTTAACTTGTTTGGGGATTGATGTGGTAGCAGAAAGTCTGGCTCAATCTTGGAAACAAGGAAATTTCGGCATCATTGAAATTAACGCCGCACCGGGGATTTTTATGCACCTGAATCCTGCTGTAGGCGACAGCGTGGACGTACCTTCTTACATCCTAAAAACCTTCTTTACATCCAGTGAAGAGGCGAGAATTCCGATTATTACTTTCAACCGGATTTCTGTGGAACACCTTCAAGAAACGATCGATCGTATTTTGTTGCAGCGTCCCGACTGGACGATCGGCGCTGTTTGTCGCGATGGACTTTTTGTCAACCGTTCTGAAAAAGTTTTGAACAAGAATTATAACATCAACGTTCAAACTTTGCTGCGGAATCCCAAACTGGATTTGTTAATTGTTGAATATTGCGAGGAAATTTTGGAAGCTGAGGGAATGTTTTATCGGGGGAGCAATATGATAGTGCTAGATAATCCCGATGAAACTGAAACGATATTGCTCAGAGAATGCACTGAGGACGATACTGTAGTGGTGAGGGAAGGATCTAATATTTCGATTCGCCGGCAGGGTTCGATCGAACAGTATACTCTCGGCGATGGGGAACCGTTTACGCGGGTTTACTTGAAGGAAATCGGTACGGTTTTGTAAGAGTTTATTTGGTAGTTTTTCTAGTTTAGATTGTCAGTTAGATCGGGCAGAGCATCTAGGTTCTGCCCTGAGTTATTTACTGCCTTTTGACAGCAGAAATTGAAATCAGACTAATATAGCAATTCTAAATCGTTTGTAAATTTCTTACTCCCTCCCCTTCGTAAGGGAAGCCACTGGGATCTTGGGGTCCCCCCAAGTCGAGGAAGTGGCGTGAGGGGTGGGGTGAAAAATTTACGATTCCTTTGGGATTGCTATAGCGGTTTGTAGTATCGATAACCTAACCGTTGCGGTTATTCCCTCTTCCGTCTTCATTCTTTCTTCTTTTTTGTGCTGTAATACTTGCTCAAAAAATCGCGCTCGCACTTGTAAGTACGAGAGATATCGTGTTATGACGGAACTTAATAGGTTGGTCGCGCAAACCGCACGATTTAACAAAACTGCTTCAAATCGCTAAAATCTACTGATTTCTATCTCAAATACACATGACTAAAAAGCTTGCGGATCGATACTCTTATTTCTTTCAATAATTATTAACGATCGAACGCTTCTATTATCAACGATAACTATCAACCACCGATCGCGATCTCAATCGCTCGCACTACCAACGATCGACTACCAACTGTCTACTGTCAACTATCAACTGTCAACTATCAACTATCAACTATTAACTTATGAATATTACAAGCAAATGGCTGAATTTGCGAGCTTTAGGCTTAATTTTTAAACGCCGCTGGATGCCAGTAGCCCTGACTCTGGGCACGGGTATTAGCTTGTCTGTAGCAGCAGCAGCCTTAGTTTGGAATTGGGAAAACCAGCGAGTGCGATCGGAATTTCAGCAGCAAGCATCCAGACTGAGTTCGATATTGCAGCAAAGCATCAATTATAATTTAGAATTTCTGCATTCCATCTATGATTTTTACAACGCATCTACTGAGGTTACGCGGCAAGATTTTCAGGAATTTGTTCGACCCGCTCTTGTCAGACATCCTGCGCTCCATTCTGTTAACTGGATCGATCGCGTGCCGGCAGCGAAAAAAGCAAATTACGAACGAAAAATTCGAGCTGAAGGTTTTCCAGATTTTCAAATTTACGAGCGCGATGCTGACAACAAGCCCGTAGCGGTAACAGCCCGATCGGAATATTTTCCCATTACCTACAGAGAAGCCCTAGAAGCGGATACCAGATCCCTCGGCTTTGATATTGCTTCCAATCCGGAACGTTCTGCTGCTTTAAAAAAGTCGATCGCTACTAGAAAAATGGCTGCTTCGGGGCGCATAAAATTAATCGTCAACGCTCGACCGGGTTTGCAAGTATTCTTGGCGCTGAGCAGGAAGGGTAAACCCGATAATTTGCGGGGAGTTATTGCCGGCTTATTTCAGATTAGAAAGATGGTCGATTTATCTTTAAAATCGATGAATTTAAACAACATTAATTTTTACCTGTACGACAACTCAGCTACGGAAAACAAGCGTTTTTTAATTAGCTACGATTCCCAGACAAAGCAGTTGATAGATAGCGCCAAATTTGCCACAACAGAGCCAGTTAAGCCTGCAGGAAAATTATGCCAAAATCCTGCTGTATGCACGCGCTTTTTTCAGGTAGCAGATCGCGAGTGGATGTTGTCGATCGTGCCAGCACCTGCCTACACGAGTTGGGTAATCCATCAAGGATCGCTGGGGATTTTAGCGATCGGGCTTTTGGCAACGGGCAGCTTGGCAATTTACTTATTAATGTCTCTAGGAAATACCGTTAAAATAGAACAGCAAGTGCGCGATCGAACCTTTCAGCTCAAAGAACGCACTGCTGAATTAGAGAATGCTTTGCACGAGTTGCAGCAAGCCCAAATTCAACTAATCCAAACCGAAAAAATGTCCTGTTTGGGACAGTTAGTTGCTGGAGTAGCCCACGAAATAAATAATCCAATTAACTTCATTTATGGCAATCTAAATTATGTAGGTGAATACACTCAAAATTTAATAAAAATCGTAGAAATATACCAGCATCAAGAATCGCAGCTAACGGCAGAGATGCAAGAAAAATTAGAAGAAATTGAGTTGGAATTTATCAAAGAAGACTTACCAAAAATCCTTATATCTATGAAAGGAGGAGCCGAACGCATCCGCGAGATCGTGCTGTCTCTGCGGAATTTCTCGCGCTTGGATGAAGCAGAAATGAAGTCTGTAAACATTCACGAAGGCATTGACAGCACTTTGATGCTGTTGCAAAATCGGCTGAAACCGAAAGCCGATTGTGGGGGAATTCAAGTAATTAAAGAGTACGGCGATTTACCTTCGATCGAGTGCTGGGCGGGACAATTGAATCAAGTTTTTATGAATATCCTGAGCAATGCTGTTGACGCACTAGAATCTCAGTTAGAAATAACAAAAACTCAGCTAGATAATGTATTTTCACCTACGATTTTGATTCAAACTGAAATTTTTAACTCTACCTGGGCGAGAATGCGGATTGCTGATAACGGAACAGGTATGAATGAGGAGATTATCAAACATTTATTCGACCCATTTTTTACTACTAAACCTGTAGGAAAAGGCACGGGTTTGGGTTTGTCTGTCGCCTATAAAATCATCGAAAAGCATCAAGGTGCGATCGAGTGCAAGTCGGCTGTGGGAAAGGGAACGGAATTCTCGATCGCAATTCCAGTGCGCCAAAAGTGCGATCGATCTGTATCGAAAGTTTCGCATTCGATCGGTGCAAATTTAAAGTAATTTAACAACTGTTAACTGTCAACTTGCAACCGCAGATGCAAGGCGGATCGACGCAAATAAACGCAGATAAATTTCATCAACTGTCAACTGTCAACTGTCAACAGCCGTCTCGTCCTCTCCGCTTCTTGCTTTTGAGCATCCATAAACTTCAGCATTCGATAAAGTACGCTAATTTGTGGCAACTGAATGCCCGCTTTCTGCGCAATTCGCAGGGGATTTCCCAAAATCGCATCAACTTCCAAAGGACGCGATTCATCGTAATCAATTTTCATACTCGTGCGGTAAGGCTTCATTTTGTGAGTGCGTTCGAGCATAGTTTCAATAAAATCATTGGAAATAATTCGATCGCAACTTTTTGCTCCCGCTATAACTTCTGCCATAATTTCCTCAACTAAAGCCAGAGTATCGGGATTCGCCATCAGTTCGTCCGTTCTCGCATCTAAAATAACAGACAGCGCGTTATAAGGAATATTCCACACCAGTTTTTTCCACCGCGACAGCAGTAAATCTTCACTCATTTTTATCGGAATACCAGCGTGCTTAAAATCCCTAGCAATTTGGTGCATCCTATTAGTAATACCTGTCGGCTGGTAATCTCTGGCATATTCACCCAAAGTAATAGTACCGTAGTCTAAGTGGCAAATATGACCCGGACTAACTTTATAAGAACACAGAAAACACAGCCCGCCAATTACTCGATCGTCCCCAACAATCTTAGCTACTTCCGGCTCCGTGTCCAGTCCGTTTTGCAGTACCAAAACTACACTATTATCTTTTAGCAAAGGAGGCAGCACTTTTGGCAGACAGTGATTTTGAGTTGTTTTCAACGCTAAAATTACGACATCGCATTTAAGCATTTTGTTGGCGTCGCGGTAGGCTCGAACTTGCGGGAGAGTGAAATCGCCTTCGGGAGACTCGATTATCAAACCGTGTTTTTTGACGCGATCGTAATCGCTTCTCAGCAAAAAATGAACTTCAAAACCGGCTTTTTGCAGTCGAGCACCGTAGAATCCGCCTAAAGCTCCCGTGCCGACAATAGCATAATTGCGATGTGACATATCCCAGACCAATAAAGGATTAAGAAAAACAATAAATTTGGCGCTACTTCCCTGTTATTTGAAAAATCAATTTTAAAATATAGAATTCAATTCTTAGATTTCAAATTGCCGCATCCAGTGCATCAATTCTTCAGATAGCTGTTTTCTAGTTCGGCTAACTGCATCGATGCAAACGTGTTTGGTCAGAGCTTTAGCAGCGCCTTTGGCGGTAACTTCCCCAACAAAAACTTGATAGGAAATTTCAAATTCGCTACCGCTAATTTCCTTGGGAGTCAATTGAACGATCGACCGATCGCCCGCAAACATCGGATGGTAAAAATCTACATTAGCATGAACGATCGGAATTGCCAGCTCCCGATTGCTAAAAAAAGCTTTGAGATTGATGGACGATGCTGCTAGAGACGCCTCGTAAGCTTCGTGGCACAGTGCCAAAACGTTAGTAAAGTAAACTACTCCAGCAGCATCGGTATCTTGAAAGCGAACAGTGCGGGTGTAAGTGAAAGGCATTTGAAGGAGGAAGAAGGAAGAAGGAAGAAGGAAGAAGGAAGAAGGAAGAGGGAAGAAGGAAGAAGAAGGAAGGAAGAGGGAAGAAGGAAGAAGAAGGAAGAAGGAAGAAGAGGGAAGAGGGAAGAGGGAAGAGGGAAGAGGGAAGAGGGAAGAGGGAAGAAAGGTTGACAGTTGACAGTTGATAGTCGATCGATTGGTAGGGGCGGTGCCCCCGTGCCCGCCCCGATCGTTGATAGTTGACCAATTACCAATTACCAATTACCAATTACCAATTACCAATTATCCTTCTTGCCTAACCTTTGTTCTTGATCAACATTACATCTATAATCTTGAGAGCCATTTCTTCAGAAATCCCCAGCGCGCTGTAGAGATCGTTCAACAGTTGTTCTTCTTCTTCCGAAACCTCGCCATCTGCTAAAGCGATATCAGTTGTCACCGCAAAAGCTGTTTCTTTAAGTTCGTCGGGCAGCGTTGCCAAAGCTGCATTAAACAACACCTCAACCCCTTGCCGTTGCAGAATGTTCAGCAGCCGTTCGAGCATTTTTCTCATTACATCGTTGGGATAGCTTCTGAACAGTTGCATTCGAGATAGCGTCATGCTAATCGCTTGACTTTCGCTATCATTAATGTAACCGTCGGCTGCTACGGCAATTAGCGCGATCGCTGCAAATGCTTCTGCCGGTCCTAAGGTGACATCTGCTTGTTGGCGAGTCTGGGAGACTTTATCAAATAAACCCATTTTATTTTCCTCTTTCTCGGGTGTTTGATGCTTGCGCTCCTCAAAAGCTTTGCTTGATGCTGGGCTCAGGAGGTTTTTTGGGGATTTAGGCAATTATATCAAATGGTTTTAGTTATTTAGTGTTAATTAATTATAAAAAGATTAAGATTTTTCGGAAGGAAGAAGGTGTTAGGTGTTAGGTGGTAGGTGTTAGGTGAGAGCAGTTCTATCTTGCACCTGAAACGTCAAACTTAGAATTAGCGAGCTTTTTAGCAATCCGCGGCTTATAACAGTTTTTTCGTATCGTGTAACACTACGTCGATCGTATTTGTTAAACCTCAAGTTGTTTAGTGTAGCATCCTTAGAGAAAAGCGGTATTACTTTTAATTAGATACACTTACTTCTCCTATGGGCAACCCACCTTAAAAAAGGTGGGATTCACACAGCAATTCCTGAAAAAATCTACTTGTTTGCCAGCGCCAAATCTGCTTTCAAAAAATCAACAAACTGCCGCGCACTTCTGCCCGATCGACCGTTGTGGCGAGTTGCCCATTCTTTGGCCTGATGTTCCAAATCTTCCAATTTTAGATCGATTCCAGCTTGCGCTGCCAAGTGCCGGACAATAGTTAAATAAGTATCTTGGTTTGCCGGTTCAAAAGTTAAAGTCAAACCAAATCGATCGCTAAAAGAAAGTTTTTCCTGCACTGTATCCCAAGCATGAACCTCATCTCCATCGCGGGGGCGCGGCCGATCGTCAAAAAACTCTCGAATTAAATGCCTCCTGTTAGACGTTGCATAAACCACCGCATTTTGAGGTCTTGCGGTGATGTTACCCTCCAAAACTACTTTCAAAGCTTTAAAAGCATCATCATCTTCTTCAAAAGAAAGGTCATCCACAAAAATAATAAACTTTTGCGGAACTCCTCGCAGCCGATCGACAATTAGTGGCAAATCTTGTAAATCTGATTTTGATACTTCAATTAAGCGCAGGTTGCGATCGCCGAATTCATTTAATAGCGACTTCACCAAAGAAGATTTACCCGAACCCCGGCTGCCGTAAAGCAATACGTGCAAAGCCGGATAACCTGCTAGCAAAAACTCCGTATTTTTGACAAGCGCATCTCGCTGCCACTCGCAGCAAACCAAATCTTTCAAAGTCACGCGATCGGCATGGGTGATGCCGCGCAATTCCCCTTGACCCCATTGAAAAGCGCGATATCTTGCAAACAAACCAGCACCAAACTTGCGGTAATAAACCGCTAAAGCTTCCGCAGCATTCGACCAATTTGGCAATTTTCCGTGCAGTGGCAATTCCCGATTTTCTCCGGAATTTTCCGAGTACCAAATTGGAGGTATTGCCTCAAGTTGACCCGCTACTCGCACCCACTTGCTCAACTGTTCGGCACTGCATTCGTAAATACTTTGCAGCACTTGTAAATCGTGCTTCGCCGCCTCCACCAAAGCCGGTGAGAGGCTAGCAAAATCTGCTTGCTGGGCTTGGCAAGAAAACGGGTTTTCGTCCCGGAGAATTTCGGCAATCAGCCAATCTTGCCAACTCAAATTTTTAGCAGCCTGAATTCTGAACCAGTTACCGTAAGCATTGAGAGATTCAAAACCGCTGGCATCGCTGTGGTGCAGGGCTTGCAACAAGTCGAGAAAAGCTTGACCTGCAGGGCTGTGAAAAATCGATCGATACAGCAGCAAGGAGGCTGCAAGGCGTTGCAGGTAGCGGATTTGGGCGATGGCTTGAGAGTTTAGGGCTGACATAATCGCAATTATAGAACTTTGATAAATTTTCTAACAATTTGTCACCGGAAAGCAGGTAACGCTGTATAAGTTGAGATGCACTTGCGAACTTGGGAGAATCATAAAAAATGAATATAGGTATAGCAGCAGCGATCGGCTACGGAATTTTAACACTGGTTGGCGGCATCGCAGGCTATCTCAAAGCAAAAAGTCAAGCATCTTTAATTTCCGGTGTCGTTAGCGGCTTGCTGCTAATTTTTGCCGGCACCGCACAACTGATGGGTCAAAGTTGGGGTTTAACATTAGCAGCAGTTATTTCTGCTGTTTTAGTAATAGTCTTTATTTTGCGACTTGTCAAAACCAAAAAATTCATGCCCGCAGGAATGCTAATTTTAGCTAGTTTGGCATCCTTAGGGGCGATCGTTTATGAAATAAGCGCTCCTTAGTTAGTTGACAGTTGACAGTTGAGAGTTGACAGTTGACGGCGAGGCACGCCCGCTTGTCGAAGTGTTGACAGTTGTTTGGGAGTTCTTAGTTTTGAGTTTTGAGTTTTGAATTAAGAATTGTCTTTAACTCACACTTCAAAACTTAAAACTTTTTACCAATTCCCAATTCCCAATTCCCAATTCCCAATTCCCAATTCCCAATTCCCAACTATCAACTAACTACTGGTTCAAAATTAAATCTATTTTTTCTTCAAGCTGCTTGAGATGCTGTCTTTGGGACTCGATCCAAGCTTTTTCCTCCTCCCGTTGCTGGGCAGTTTCTTGCTGGTATCGCGCTTGCTTCTCCAAAAATTTATTATAAAACATCATCGCTTTTTCAACTGCCAGAATTGCTAAGCTCAAACGCTCCTCAAAAATTGATACGATCAAATTCTCCATAATCGATCCGATCGTGTGACAAGATTCTTCAAAATCCTGCAAATTAATTCCCAGCTTGCTTTTATGAACCAGAGCTTCCACAGGAGCATTCAGCGTTTCTTTAAAACCCTTCATATAAGAACTCGGCAAATATTTTAAAGGCTCTGTGAACTTCGATACAATTTCGCCACCGATTGCTTGCAACTTCTCTCTATACCTATATTGACTGCTAATGTCGAAACAGTCTATACAAAGTTCTATTGTTTCTGTATCAATTGATTCTAACTGTTGAAAAATCAAATTAAGTTCGTTGTCCAAAATCAAAATTAGCCGATCGGCCTGAGAATCCACTTCATTTCGCAATTCTTTATGCAAATTATCTTTTTCAAAAAAACCGATACTCTCTCGTTGAAAGGATTGTTGAACTTTATCCCACAAAAACCACTTGTTTTTTAATTTTCCACTCTTCTCTTTCCAAGATTTGCGAACTTTAATCACAGCTTCATGTTGACCGTGTTGAGCTATACTGCGGATTCTGACATCGCATCCGCTAAGTTCGCCGATACCGTTCCAGATTTCGATCGGAGATGCTTTAGCAATTCTCGGCTTGCTATTCCAAACATCCTCGGCCTGAGACACATCTTTAAAACATACCTGAAGCAATTCCCTGAGTCTAGCAGCCGATTCCTTAATTTCTTTGACACAAGCTTCTACATCTACCCCCAAGCCAGTAGCCGACTGTTTAATCTCCAAGGATTTAGATTCATCTGCCAGCAATCGATCGCTAAATTGGGTAATAATCTGAAATATTTTTAGATACTCGTTCATAAAAAATCTTGGGAAGTTTGGCAGCCCCAACTCGATCGGGGCATAAAAAAATGACTGAGACGATTTTAATCGCGATAGCTCTCCACAAGTTGCAAGAAACATATTTAATACCGCTGAACTACAACACGCCAGGTAGAAAATCCGGTTTTTGAGAGGGTCGATCGCCACTATCCCAAGATTTTTCACTCTTTACCGGGTTTAATGTATCAATGACTGCGACTGACTCGAAAGTACATGAAGCTCGATCCAAAAGTTGGGCGTAGCGGAGGGTGAAAACGCTGTCCTTCAAGGATAGCTTTACTTGAAGACGCCGCTGCCCCAATCCTGTAGCATCCCAATGGTGTAGTATTATAGACTTAGCGAAACAATTGATAGTATAAAAAAAACTGTCCCAGAAAGAAGCAGCTTGTATCCCAGTTTTCGGTAACAACATGGATTATGTCTTCACTCCTGCAACTGTGGCCCTACTCAACACAGGCCAGTTCCGGCAGCCTGCTACCAAAACAGGACAACTTCTCCCCGCAGCTAGAGATGCAGTGACAGGTCAATTCGTGGAGATAGGCAAAATATTTTATCCATCAACAGCACCTCCTAGAGAAGCTCGCGGAGTTCTGGGATTGCTCGCACGCTCGGCAGGAGGCGGCCCCATAGAGCCGCTAGTGGCTCCCGTACACCTCACTTTAGCCCCCCTGCAATTGGTTCAAACCCACGTAGGGTTTCAAAAAATATACAGAATGCTTAACTCTCTGAAAATTAATTTGGCAGTGATGCAAGCGACTATTCCTGTCATCGGCATGGGCAGCGTATCGGAAACGGTTTTATCAGCAGTAAATCTCGACCAAATATTAAAATTGAGAGACGAGGCCAAGCATCAAAGGTTAAAAATCAAAGAGGGTTTTATCGACCTCAGACACTCGCTCAAAGAGAAGGGAGTAGAAGTTATTCAGCAGATTTATAAAGTCGCTCACGATTCCAATTTTGAAATGCACCGCCAGAAGCTGGTTAACGGTTACGAGGCTTTTTCTAAAGGCATCAAACGCTGCCAGTCAGCTTTGACTATCCCGGAAATCAAACATAGGAATGTGGAAATTAATAGCGGGCGGGATTTGCTATTTGAGGCTTTAAAAATTTATGAAAATCCTTCTTTGTTGGAGGGATTGTGCAGTGCGGGGCAGCTCAGGCAAATGGAATGCGTGTGGGCGATCGAACTGGCAATCTGCATTACGTTTCAATTGCAGCGCGCCTTGGATATTGCGAGCGATCGGCTTCTCGTATTTAGGACAAAAGTGCGCCAAAATTGCCTAGATGTTCTTAAAATCTGCGAATCGGAAGCGGAGCTAGATTTTTTGTTTCCCGAACTGTTGAGGATTCTGGGACACGATTTATTTGTACTAGAATTTTGGCAAAATGAGATCGATTGGATGCAAACACTGTCTCCCAAAGAACAGCACCAATTGGCAAGTTTAGATAAGCTAAGTTCCGAGAATTTAAAAAGCACGTTGCAAACTACTTTCGCTGTTTTGCCTCAGGAACCTTCGCTTTATGAAAATTTAAAGCAAAAAGCTCATTTTCTATCTTTGCGCGACCAGCTATTGTTCGCGATCGAGCCTGATTTTCGCCAGGAGTACGAATTTTATATCAGCCAACAGGCGATCGCCTCGGGATATCTAGCTTTAGCCCCTACTAGCTGGCAAGAAATATCGGATTTAACTGTTGCCAACCTTTACTACTATTTTAAATTCCGAGAAGACTTAACGACCATTTACCCAACCGAGCAGGAACTGCAAATGCCTTCCCTAAATTTTATCAAACTCTTAAATAACGGACTCAAATGCTGCGAACTCCCGAATTCCGATCGCTCTACTAACAATGCAACCACACGCATTAAATAGGAAATTATCGAGTCCGATCGCATTTTTGGATTCAGGATTGGCGCGCACACCAAAGAAACCGGTTTTTTAACTCAATCTGCCCGCTTTTGGCGAGTATTGTCGTCAAAAACCCGGTTTCTCGGCCTTGGGCGATCGACCTTTGACAAAAAGGTGCGATCGAGCCCAACACGATAAATTCGTAGGGGCAAAGCATTCGAGCGACTATTAAGGATTGCGATCGCCAAAGATTTCGGTTTGACAAAACTTTGGGTGGTTTTCTAATTGTGCGCGAGGCAGGAGTTTCAACCCCTGCCTCACTGCCGTATCTATTTGACAGATACTTTCGCACCCACAGCTTCGAGCTGTTTCTTCATCTCTTCAGCAGCTTCCTTAGCAATAGCTTCCTTAACAGGTTTCGGTGCGGCTTCTACCAAGTCTTTCGCTTCTTTCAAGCCCAAACCGGTAATCGCGCGAACTTCCTTAAGAATCGCGATTTTCTTGTCGGCGGGAACTTCTTCGAGAATGACATTAAACTCAGTTTGCTCTTCTACTTCTTCAGCGGGAGCAGCCGCAGCACCACCGGCCATCATCATCATGCCGCCTACGGGAGCAGCAGCGCTGACGCCGAAAGCTTCTTCAATTTGCTTGACCAATTCAGAAGCTTCGAGCAAAGTCAGAGACTTAAGTTTTTCCAAGATTTCATCAGTTGCAGCAGACATTTTTTGAACTCCTAATTCGATTTGATTGGTAATTGGTAATTGGTAATTGGTAATTGGTAATTGGTAATTGGTAATTGGTTTTTCACAACTCACAATTCGCAATTTACAACTAATTAAGCAGCGTCGCTTTCTGTTGAATCGCCGTCCTTTTCTGCGTAAGCTTTGAGGCCGCGGGCGATCGAACTCGGAACTTGATTGATACCGACAGCCAGCTTGGTTGCCACGCCGTTGATAGCACCGGCAATTTGAGCCATGAGTTGCTCTTTCGACGGCAAGTCAGCTAGTGCTTTGACATCAGCTTCTTTCAGCACCCGCCCTTCCATTACACCGCCGCGAAGTTCTGTCTTCTTGGAGACTTTTTGGAATTCTTGGTAAGCTTTAATCGTGCCGCCGATATCTTCTTGCACGAACAGAAACGCCGACGAACCTGTTAGCAATTCCTGCATCGGTTGCCAGGTTTCGTTACCATCAACCGCAATGCGCATCAGCGTATTTTTTGCCACTTGGCAACTGCTGCCTTTCGCACGCAAACGCCGCCGCAAATCGGTGATTTCAGCAACAGTTAGGCCCGTGTAGTCAATGACAATCGCCAGTTGAGATTCGCTCAAGGTTTGCTTGAGATCTTCAATAATCTCAGTTTTTGCTGCCAAACTTTTGCCCATACTTATGTCACCTCCTTAATCTGGATTGCAAGCTGAAGATCGAAAAACCCCGACCTCAGGGCCGGGGTGGAGAATTAAAAATTAAGCATAAAAAATTAAAACTTGGCAAACTTTGCCGTTGTTAATTTTTAGTCTTGAGTTTTTAGTTCTTCAGCCTCGGCAGGAAATTAAGCCCTCGGCACCTGCGGTCTTCAGCTTATAGATTTTGTATTGAGCCAGTTGCTACTTGCTCGCTAAATTATAGCACCAAATAAACCAAGTTTTTTACCTAATTTAGGAATCATAACGAAATTTTTTCGTAACAACCCGGTTTCTGGCTGGAGCGTATTTTGCTACTTCTCCTTGAGATTTCGATCCCCCTAAATCCCCCTTAAGAAGGGGGACTTTGACATTCTTGCTCCCCCCTTACAAAGGGGGCTGGGGGGATCTGAGGCTTGAAAAATACGCCCTAATCCTAAGCAAATCTTTTGTTAGGCGGCATCCATTTTCATATCCCGCAAGGCGCTGATATCGACTTCGATCGAGGGGCCCATTGTTGCGGATACGTACATCGTGCGCCAGTAGCGACCTTTCGCACCAGAAGGACGGTTACGATCGACTGTTTCTTGCAATGCGCGCAGGTTGATCAGCAAATCTTCTGCTGGAAAAGCTGCCTTGCCAAACATTACGTGAACGATACCAGTTCGATCGGCCCTAAACTCCAATTTACCGCCTTTAAACTCGTCGATCGCCTGAGCGATATCTGCAGTCACCGTGCCACCTTTGGGAGAAGGCATCAAACCGCGAGGGCCTAACAACCGTCCCAATTTTGCCACCAGCGGCATCACGTCGGGAGTTGCAATCAGTCGATCGAAATCCATCCTGCCTTTCTGAATTTCATCGATCAATTCTTCGGAACCAGCAATATCGGCACCTGCGTTGAGGGCTTCTTTCACTTTTTCGCCCTTAGCAATTACCGCAATTCTGATTATTTGACCGGTACCTTTGGGTAGCGAAACAGTTGTCCGCAATTGCTGGTCTGTATATTTCGGGTCAATTCCCAAACGGATGTGAGCTTCTGCTGCTTCGGGAAATTTTGCTGTTGCTGTTTCTTTCAAAAGTTGCAGCGCTTCTAAAGGTAGGTAAGCTCTATCTTCTACCTTCTTTTGCAGTTCTTGCAATCTTTTCGATAATTTTTTGGCCATTATTATCTCCTGGGGTCAGTTGATTTTAGATTTCGGATTTTAGATTTTAGATTGAGCCATTGTCGGACAATTTTCAACCTGCATTCTTTCGGTTGCTAGCGAAGCTTTGCTTCTCCCCCCGAACCGATTCAATGATTTTGCTGGATGATTTTGTTGAGTCTTAGCTGTTAGATTGGAAATTTTGGAGTTTTTCTCAGGCATTCCAACTCAAAAGTAAGAATTGCCGATCGAAAAAAACTTTCTTCCCTCTTCCTGACTAATGACTAATGACTAATGACTAATGACTCCTGTCAACTGTCAACTATTCCTTAGCCTGCGATCGTCACGCCCATATTCTTTGCCGTTCCTTCTACAATTTTCATTGCAGCTTCAATATCGTTAGCATTGAGGTCGGGCATTTTGGTTTGAGCGATTTCGCGCAATTGATCGCGAGTAATCGAACCGACTTTTTTCCGATTCGCTTCCCCGGAACCTTTAGGAATGCCTGCGGCTTTTTGAATCAGCACCGACGCCGGAGGAGTTTTGAGAATAAACGTAAAACTCCGGTCTTCAAACACCGAGATTTCTACCGGAACCACCAAACCTGCTTGGTCTGCGGTTCGAGCATTGTACTCCTTGCAAAACATCATGATATTGACGCCGTGCTGACCCAAAGCTGGGCCGATCGGAGGAGCTGGGTTGGCTTTTCCTGCTGTAATCGCCAACTTAATTATTGCAACAACTTTCTTGGCCATTAGTTAGTTTAGTTCTGTTTCTGAACCTGATTGAATTCCAATTCTACAGGCGTATCGCGCCCGAAAATTGAAAGTAAAACTTTAAGTTTGTTCCGTTCCGGGCTGACTTCAATCACGTCACCTTCAAAATCTTTAAACGGTCCGGAAAGTACCACAACGTGGTCTCCTACCGCCATCGATACTTTGACAACCGGTTCGGCTTCTTGAGCTTGCCTGAAGATTCTTTCTACTTCCGAATGACTTAAGGGCAGCGGTTTGACGTGACCCCTACCCCGCCCGTAACGGCGTTTCTGTTCTGCCCCCACAAAGTTAATCACATTTGGGGTATTTTTGATCACCTGCCACGTTTCCTCGTCCATGAACATCCGCACGAGGACGTAGCCGGGGAAGATTTTTTCATCTGACTGGCGTCTGGAGCCGTCTTTGCCGACTTTCAGGGCCGGAGTTTGCGGAATTTCTACTTGTATAATGCGATCGGCCACATCCAAAGTTTGAATCCGCTGCTGCAAGTTGGCTTTCACCCGTTTCTCGCAGCCTGAGGCCACCTGCACGGCGTACCAGCGAGATTGGGCGGCGGCTGCTTCTGGCGAAGATTCTCCTTCTGTCAGTTGTTCTGAATATTCGGATTCTTCTGATGCAAAAGTCATGATCCAAACACCTTTCCCGCGCCCCAGTTAAAGAAGTTATCCACCAAATAGATCAGGCTTGCTGAGAGGATTACCATCAAAAGCACTGCCAAAGACTCGCTAATTAGCTGCTGGCGGCTCGGCCACACTACTTTATCGAGTTCTTCTCTGGTTTCTTTAAAAAAACCTACCGGATCGAATCCCGACGACGCTTCTACTTCTTGAGTTTCGTCTTTTTTCGCTACAATTTCGTCTTTTTTAGCCACAATTGATTCCCCCTTGCGATTTTAGATTTTAGATTTTAGATTTTAGATTGTGTGAGTAGGTTGTCGCTTGCCGATCTTTTTGACACTAACCACTTACGATCCAGTCTCAATCTGAAATCTAAAGCCACCGTTTTTTTTTACAAGCCCAACCCATCAATGGCATGACTGACGATCGACCCAAATTGATTATTGAGATTATCCAGCAGCCACACCAATAAATGCTCTGTTAAATGCTCTGTTAAATGCTCTGTTAAATGCTCTGTTAAATGCTTGGTGCATTTATTACTGCATCGATCGCTGCATTTGTTGGTGGCATTTTTTGCGAACCGCCCACACAAATTAATTCTACCCGAAAGTTTGGGGACTCGATCGGTAACAGCAAACGTTACCAGCCAAAGATCCGGGCGCTTTCGGGCAGAACTTAAAGTTTGGTGATTCAGCGCGCCCTGGAGGACTTGAACCCCCGACATCAGGTTTTGGAGACCTGCGTTCTACCAACTGAACTAAGAGCGCACAGGTGAGGTAGCGGATAACTGCTTGACCTCTAGATTTCTATCTTAGCACAGTGCGCTCGCAAATTGAAACTTTTTTTTCCAATTTGATGGAGTTGGTACATAGTTACAGGGAGCGATCGAACCGCTGCTTGAGCCTGGTAGATTTGCCGACGCGATCGCGCAGGTAGTACAGTTTGGCCCTGCGGACTTTGGCGCGCCGCATGATTTGAATGCTGGCAATCCGGGGCGAGTGAATCAAAAACACCCGTTCTACCCCCACGCCCTGAAACACGCGGCGGACGGTGATCGTTTCGTTAATCCCGCCGTTGCGCATGGCAATGACTGTCCCTTCGTAGGGCTGAACCCGTTCTTTGTTGCCCTCTTTAATTTTCACCCCGACTTTCACCGTGTCGCCCACGTAAATTTCGGGGAGCTTTTTATTGAGTTCTTGCTTGACTCTTTCTATTTCTTCCGTCTCGATCGAGCGGATGATTTCTGCGCCTTTCATAGGATTTTCCAAAACTCACAATCTCTTATCATATATCAAACTGTCAGTTTTATGTCAAAAGATTTGTATGTTAAATCCTTCTGGAGTCGTGTTTGGGCAACTAGCGGCGATGGCTGCGCTGGCTTTGTACGTCGCTAGCAATTTGGGTGCTAATGATGTTGCTAACTCGATGGGAACTTCTGTAGGATCGAAGGCGCTGACGCTGCGGCAGGCGCTAATTGTTGCGGGAGTTCTGGAATTTGCAGGTGCGGTGTTTTTCGGTAAGGGAGTTTCCGAAACTTTGGCGACGGGAGTTGTGAATCCAGCAGCCTTTGCAGCGCAGCCGCAAGTATTTTTAATCGGGATGGTGTCGGTGCTCATCGCCTGCGGGTTGTGGCTGCAAATCGCGACGAGTCGGGGTTTGCCGGTGTCTTCATCTCATGCGGTAGTGGGCGCGATCGCGGTTTTAGTTCGATCGCGGCGGGAATTGGCGCTGTAGACTGGGGGACGATCGGGATTATTTCCTTAACTTGGGTAGCGACGCCGATCGCTAGCGGTACTGTAGCTGGAATATTTTACAGTTTGGTCAAGCATTACATTCTCGATCGGCCAGATCCGTTATTTCAAATGCGCGAGTGGATTCCTTGGCTGAGTGCGGCTTTGTTGAGCGTATTCGGGATAATTGTACTGCCGTCGGTGGTGGATGTAGCCTTCGTGCAAACAGGCGCGATCGCTCTGGTACAAGATAGATTTGGTTGGGATATTCCCCTTCACGATATCGTTATTGGGATTGGGGCGATCGCAGCTACGGCTATTACACTCAATAGCTGGAAAGTATTAGCAAAGGAAGCAATTGCTGTAGGGGTAGTGCCCCCGTGCCTACCCCGCCCCACCGAAGAGGGCGAATGCAGGGAGATTGTTCCCAATGTAATTTCAGATCTGGGGGCGGGTACGGGGGGATTGCCATTACAATCTGTCGCCGGGGCGGGCACGGGGGCACCGCCCCTACAATCCCCTTCGCCTATAGAGCGACAAATGGCGCGATTTCAAGTTTTGAGTGCGTGTTTTGTGGCGTTTGCGCACGGTTCCAATGATGTGGGAAATGCTGTTGCGCCACTGGCTGCGATCGCCTACATCCGGCGCACGGGTTCCTTTCCCTCAGCAGATTTCAGCGTTCCTTTATGGATTTTAGTCCTCGGAGGTGCGGGAATAGTTATCGGTTTGGCAATCTGGGGGAAAAATGTAATTACTACTGTCGGTGAAAACATCATTCAACTGCAACCCAGCGGCGGATTTTGTGCCGAATTAGCAACAGCTACTACTGTATTGCTAGCTTCTCGATTGGGTTTGCCGGTTTCTACTTCTCACGCTTTAGTCGGTGCAGTTGTGGGAGTTGGAATTGCTAGAAATTGGAAATCGGTACAGTTTAAAACTTTGCGATCGATCGGTTCGGCTTGGTTGGTAACAATTCCGATCGCGGCTGGTTTGGGTGCGGTCATTTTCAGCATCGCCCGATGGATTTTTTGAGGTCGATCTATCTTCCATCCTACAGCAGCTCGATCAACCTTCCAAAGCTGCCAAAAGACACAACAACAAAGCCTCCGTCCACTCAACCACAGCACCGTAAGTATCCCCCGTGTGACCCCCCAAACGATTGTTAAACCAAGCACCAGTCAAAATCCCGATCGCGCTTCCTCCCAAAGTCATACCCGCAGCCAGCAACCAGCGATCGCCCTCCAATAAAACTTGCAGCAAGCTCAAACTCAGCAGCAGCAACACTCCCGGTATAAAATCAAAAGCAGAATACACCGACTCTTTGTGAAAAGCTCCCTTACCCTCGGCCCGGAGGTACGGATAGCGGGCGATCGCCACTAATTGCCCCCATCTCCCCCAACCCGCTACCCCCATCAAAGCCAACCACCGATAGTTATTCAAGTCCGACAAAGCCGCCGTTTTCAGCAGGACGATCGCGATTCCCGCCATCGCCCCAAAAGCCCCTGTCACGCTATCTGCCATTACTTCCAAGCGCCGATCGCGATCGGGTACGGCCAGGCCGTCAGCAGTATCCATCGCCCCATCCAAGTGCAACCCGCCAGTCACGGCAATACCCGATACTATTACTAAGGCCGATCGGGTCAACACTGGCATCTTCAAAAACTCCAATCCAGCATCTGCCAGTCCCAACATCGCCCCGATACCCAAACCCAGAGCCGGTGCAAACCGGGCAATGCCGCGAAACTCTAATGTCCAAGCAATCGGTACGGGCAAACAAGTATAAAAAGCAACTGCCGCAGCCCAGGCAGCTCTCTGATTTCGGAAATACTGGCGCGTAGAGCGAACCCAATTATTATCATCCATCATAAGATAGAAATTTTTCAGATTTGATGCGGTTGTGAATCGATTAGCTTGTGCCAGAATTGGATTGGTAACACCCTGGCGTCCGCTGGATGAGGCACACCCTGCCAGAGCTCTTTTCTCAAGAAAGCGGCTGCTAGCAGCAAAATCCCAAGCCCCATAACGGAAACAGGCTAAACTCAAAAAAAAAGCGTTTCCCTTTTACAGAACTTAGCGCGAATTCCCTGATTTCCAAGAAGGAAACATATTACACCAGAGGCTTTTGCTCCATGAGTCACGACCAATTCAATAACAGGGTGGCTGCTCCTTGTATCATCGATACGGGCACGGTCGTCAACAAGCGCGATATCCAAAGGTTACTTTTTGACTTAGGACCTGTCCGCTACATCCACCTTCAGGATGGCAAAATTTACAGCCAAGGAGAAGGGTACGTACTCGAAGTCTTTGCAGACCGCCGCCGATCGACCCTGATAGCCAACCGCGCCCTCTATTTGAATGTTTATAGTTTTGACTGCTTGGAACTGAAGCAGTCGCCGGAACAGGGGACTTATTTCGAGTTGATTCAAGACGGGCGACATTTACAGTTGATTCCTCTTTCCAATCCTTTGCAAGAACAACTGGGTCGCAACTTAAATGCTGCTGCTTTAGATGCAGTAGTCGATCAAGTCTTGTCAGGTAATTGGGACTCGCAATTTGATGAAGATGATTCCGCATTGTAGCGCTCAGTTAAAACTCATCTTCTGCTGTCACAATCTCGGAACAATTTGATATTAGATCGCCAGAACGATCGGAGAAGCCAAAAAGTCGCCGATCTTCAGTCTTGAGTCTGGAGTAGTCTGGAGTTTGTTGATTGTAGACTGAACAACAGGGACTGCCAGGTAGTGGCTCACGATCGGGAACTAATGACTGAGGATTACACGGGATTTGCTTTTGAATGTCAAGCTCGTTGCAGCCACACCCAAGCGCGGGCAGGGGTTTTTACAACTCCCCACGGGCCTGTGGAAACGCCCAGGTTTATGCCTGTGGGAACTTTGGCTAACGTCAAAACTTTGACGCCGGCTCAACTAGAGGCGGCGGGAGCTCAAATGGTTTTGGCAAATACTTATCACTTGCACTTGCAGCCGGGGGAAGGTATTGTGGCTGGGGCTGGCGGACTGCATAAGTTTATGGCTTGGCCCGGTCCGATTCTGACGGACTCGGGCGGCTTTCAAGTGTTTAGTTTGAGCGAAATTCGCACTATTTCTGAGGATGGGGTGACTTTTCGTTCTCCCCGCGACGGCCAGATGATTCGTTTAACGCCAGAAAGGTCGATCGAAATTCAGAATCATTTGGGCGCAGATGTGATTATGGCTTTTGACGAGTGCCCCCCATACCCGGCACCGCAGCAGGATGTAGAAGCAGCGGTCGATCGCACTTTTCGCTGGCTGCAACGCTGCGTTCAAGCGCACTCGCGATCGGATCAAGCTTTGTTCGGGATCGTACAAGGTGGTGTCTACCCGGATTTGCGATCGCGGGCGGCCCAGCAGTTAGTAGATTTGGATTTGCCCGGTTACGCGATTGGCGGTGTCAGCGTGGGAGAACCTGGGGAGTCTATAGAACATATTGTTAAGCTGACGGCACCCCTGCTGCCGGTCGAGAAACCCCGCTATTTGATGGGTATCGGAACTTATCGGGAAATGGCGCAGGCTGTTGCTAGTGGAGTAGATATGTTTGACTGCGTGATTCCCACAAGGCTGGCCCGTCACGGGACGGCTTTAGTGGCGGGAGAACGCTGGAATTTGAAAAATGCTCGGTTTAAAGAGGACTTTCGACCCCTGGACGAGTCTTGTCCCTGCTACACTTGCCAAAATTTCAGTCGCGCTTATTTGAGCCATTTGGTGCGCGCTAAGGAGCTTTTAGGGCATACCCTGCTGGCGATTCACAACGTTACCGAGTTGATTCGGTTTGCTGGAAGGATGCGGGAGGCGATTTTGGCCGATCGATTTACCCAAGAGTTTGCCCGCTGGCTCGCACCTAGGAACGATCGATCGTGATTTGTTCGAGTTAAGATATGCGACAATTATGAAATCGTGTTGGATAGGTAGGTTGATTCATGGAAGCTGCATTACTTTTGGCAAAACTGCCCGAGGCTTATTCTATTTTCGATCCTCTGGTTAATGTTTTGCCGGTGATTCCGGTGTTTTTCTTGCTGCTGGCTTTTGTTTGGCAGGCGGCTGTCGGTTTCAGATAAATCTGATTTCAAATTGGTGGCATCGGAACTATCGCTAAGTGCGATCGGGGCGCTGGCGAGCGTTCGTCGCCAGCAACTAATTTTGCTACTGTGAAAACAATATAATTTGATTAAAATCAGGGGCAATTCAAAAATTGCCTCTATTTGTTGTATTTGCAATTTTGTTGTAAGTGCAATTCTTGTGTCTCTTCTTTCTGCGATCGAGCTTGATACGATCGAATCGATCGCGCAACTAGCTATCCACTAGCCAGCAACGGTCTTTGACCCACTACAATAAGTAAGTTTGGTAAAAAATCTTTACACATCAAAAATCATGCAGCTCAAGTCCACAACCCGCCATATTCGGATCTACACCGCCATCCTGGAAAATGACGAACTCGTACCGAGCAACGACCAGTTGACGATCGACATTGACCCAGATAACGAGCTCAACTGGAACGACGAATCAGTCAAACAGGTGTATGCCCAATTCGATCGACTCGTAGACTCTTATGAAGGCGAAGACTTGACGGAATACAACCTCCGCCGCATCGGTTCGGAATTGGAACACTTAGTACGATCGCTCTTACAAAAAGGTCAAATCAGCTACAACCTCAACAGCCGTGCGGTTAACTACAGCATGGGACTTCCTCAAACTGACTCGAAAATTCACCTGTAAGGAAATGAGAGGGAGAGGGGGAGAGAGAGGGGGAGAGGGGGAAACACAGAGATGGGGCAAGAAGGATATGGAAGCTTTCTAGTTTCTTATTCCCTCTTTATTCTTTTTTCTTCAAAAACTGTTTCAGGGCAGTTTGGCGGTTGGTCATGAACTGGCTCCAAGCACCCGGAAACATCAGATCCAGCGTTTCCACTAGGGCCCAAACCTCAAGATTCATCATTTTGCAGTAAAAATCGTCAGAATGCTCGATCGCCGCTAGCAATTCATCTATCTCCACTGCAGGAGACTGTTTCGGATCGGGCTGCTGGTCGGAACAGGCGCTGGGTTCTTGTGGGGGCATGGTTATATCGTTTCCGGTAGCATCAGAATTATATATTTGAATCCTATGAGTGCGATCGTCGGAGTTTGCGAGCCAAGATGCGAGCTCCCTACCGGATTTGATATTAAATGCTTCAAAGCTGGCGCTAGGGTGTTTTCATCAATCGCGGCTATCAGCTTTCTGAGCATAGACAATCGATCGCGTTCACCGATGTTAATGTAATAAAGGAAACCTGCGGGCAACGGTAGAAAATAAATCCGCCCCAAAGGCAAAAATCAGCCTTTAGCTTGCAGGCACAAATTCAACAACCCGTCGAGGTTCAAGCGCTAAAATAGTTCAGATCGGTGCTGAGCTGAGAGGCGTGAGGAACCCTTATGCAAAACTCCGTGCCAAAACACTACTTGTGGGCTGTAGGTGAAAATATAGAAGAGATAAAAGGCTGCCGGCCGGGGGATTCGATCGCCGGTCGCTACTTGCTTAAACGCGATCGGCTTCTAATCGATACTCAACCCGAACATTTACCGGAACTGCCCGAAGATATTCCAAGTTTTATAACTCCTTACCTGAGGCTGTTTGCCCATCAGTTGCACGTACCCCAAGTATACGGGATGGTATCGGCGCAGGCGAGCAAGCTGTCAGGCGATATCTGGCTGTTGGAAAACGGACCGATAGTCCAAGTCACCGAAACGCTGATGCCGGAACTGGCAGATGCGTGGCAAGGAGCAGCAGCAATGCGCCAGCTTAACTGGCTGTGGCAAATTGCCCAACTGTGGCAGCCCTGTATCGCTCAGGGTGTAGCTTCGACGCTGCTGACTCCGGAACTGCTGCGGGTGGAAGGGCCCTTGGTGCGCTTGCTGGAATTGCAGCCCGATCGCAAACCGCCAAATTTGTCAATGTTGGGCAAGCTGTGGCAGCAGTGGGTAGAGGAATCTCATCCGGCGATCGCGAATTTTTTGAGGCAATTGTGCCAGCAAATGGTTGCCGGCCAGGTGCGCAGTGGCGAACAACTGATGGGTCAATTGGATAAAGCTTTGGCAAAGTGCGGCCGCTGGTACGATCGCACGATTGAGATTGCCACGGGCACCGATGTGGGCCGATCGCGCGCGCACAACGAAGATGCTTGCTATCCCCCGGATGGCACAGTGTTTTCCGGAACGCCGGGGGCGCAAGCTTGCGCGATCGTCTGCGACGGTATCGGCGGACAAGACGGCGGCGAAGTTGCTTCGGAATTGGCGATTTCGGAATTGTGCAAAAGGCTCGATCGACTGCAGTTGCACCGAGTGACTTGGGATTCGCTGAGTCTGGTTTCTAAGTTGGAACGGGCCGCTTGCGCGGCTAACGACGAGATCTCCGCCCGCAACGACAGCGAACACCGCCAAGGCCGGCAGCGGATGGGAACCACTCTAGTGATGGCTTTAGCTCACTTGCACGAGCTCTACGTCGCTCATATCGGAGACAGCAGGGCTTACTGGATTACCCGCACCGGCTGCTATCAAGTGACTCTGGACGATGATGTGGCTTCCCGCGAGGTGCGTTTGGGCTACGCGCTGTACCGCGATGCTTTGGAACAAGTGGCGGCGGGAGCTCTGATCCAAGCTTTGGGGATTACTTCTTCCAACACTTTGCACCCAACCGTGCAGCGCTTTCCGATCGACGAGGACTGCGTTTTGTTGCTGTGTTCCGACGGCTTGAGCGATAAAGATCGGGTTGAGGAATGCTGGGAAACGGAAATTTTGCCAATTTTAGATGGCAAAGTTGGTGTGGCCGAAGTGCGCGATCGCCTGATCGAGATTGCTAATACTAAAAACGGTCACGATAACGTAACAGTTGCTTTAATTCACTGTCAGGCACATTTGACAGAGGAAAGCAACAATCTTACAGAACTGTCTGTGCCGCCTTTGGATGCGCCGATCGAACCAATTGCTGAAGAAGATGCGCCTACGGATTTGACCGATCCCAGTACAATTACTGGTAGCAGCAATTCTCAAGTGAAAACCCAGGTTTTAGTCTTGCCCGAGCGAGGCAAAAGTCCGTGGTCGCTATTGCTAAAAATTGTATTTTTGTTGGGTTTGGGGGGAGTATTTGCTTATTTTTTCATCCCTCCGGTAGGTCGGGCGATCGATGCTGCCGGAGAATCAATTTTGGGCAAACGCAGTAAGTTTGCTGAAACCAGCCCTCAGCCCGCGCCTGAAATAACAACCAGTGCCGTTCAATCTTTAGAAACTGGTGCGTTTGTAGAGATTAAAAGTCCTGGGGGGGAACTGGAGACTGAGGAAAATCGCTTGGATTTGCGCGGGGAAATCGGTCAAGTGGAAGTTAAAGGAACTGTCCCCGTCGGTAGTGTTTTGCGGGTAACAAACAAACTGTTGACGAGGCAGGGAAATTGGCTGGAATTGAAAGTTTGTTCGCTTCCTGAAACAGGGCGATCGGACTCTCCAACATCCAAACCACCTAAAGATTTGTCTGCTTTGGGCAAAGTAGAAAATAAGGAAGTTGCCTCCGCTGCAACTCCTTCTCCTACCCCTGAAGCCAAACCGTCAGTTGCAGGAGCAATCTATCACTTGCAAGCGGGAGAAATCGGCTGGATTCAAGAACAAGATGCTATTTCTAAAGTAGCGACCAATCTCAATCCCAGCCCAAATCAACAGGGAAAATGCGTTGAATCCAACCGCTTCTAAATACCCGGACAGATCTACTTAATTGATACACAGTGAACTACCCCAACTAATTGCTTGCAATATAGATCGATAATAGATCGATGTCGTTGAAAGACACCTCAGGACACGGCAGTGCCGAGTCCCTACAATCACCCGAGGATGTAGGGACGCCGCACTGCCGTTCCTACTGTCCCTAAAATACGCTGTATGTTAGGGCGAAGTTTTTAATGCGAAACTGCTGAGTGCCGACATCAATGCCCAAAAACAATGCAACAGCAGGAACGCTTCAACTCCTGATGCTATTCACCGATCGCCCATCTAAAATCTAAAATGGTATCGGTCTACCCCGATCGTAGAGTTGTAAAGCGCTAACATAGTTGGAACAGAAATTAACTAAAGTTTAAGAATAACTAGCTTGTCTCAACTCCTAACAGCTTTAGAGTTCCCAGCTAATGTTTGGAAGCTCAACAACGGGTTAACGGTCATTCACCAGCGCATTTCGGCCACACCGGTGGTCGCACTCGATGTGTGGGTAAAGGCTGGCGCAACGCTGGAGCCGGATTCGTGGTCGGGAATGGCTCACTTTCTAGAACACATGATATTTAAAGGGACTGACGCGATCGCCCCTGGGGAATTCGATCGGGTAGTAGAAAATCGCGGCGGTATCGCCAATGCAGCTACCAGCCACGATTACGCGCATTTTTTTGTCACCGCGGCAGCCGACTATTTAGCAGAGACAGCGCAGCCCCTGGCCGAATTGCTGCTGCGTGCTGCGATTCCCGATTCAGAATTCGATCGCGAGCGAGATGTAGTGCTCGAAGAAATCCGCCAAGCTCAAGATAATCCAGACTGGATCGCTTTTCAGGCGCTGATGGAAACGGTTTACGAACGCCATCCCTACAGGCGCTCGGTTTTGGGGACAGAAGAGTTGTTGGTGTCGCACTCGCCCCACGAAATGCGCTGCTTTCACCGATCGCACTATCAGCCGGAAAATATGACTGTGGTCATCGTCGGCGGAATTGGCGAACAGCAAGCGATGGACTTAACGAGCCAGGCTTTCGAGCAGTTTTCCGACAGGTGGGATTGTCCGAAGTTGGAAATAGAAGCCGAACCGCCGCTGGTAGAAATTCGCCGCCAGGAACTCTACATCCCGAGATTGGAACAAGCAAGGCTGCTGATGGCTTGGACGGGGCCGGGAGTAGAACATTTGCAAAGTGCTTGCGGCTTGGATTTGCTCTCGGTACTGCTCGCAGACGGGCGGACTTCGCGTTTGGTCAGAGAACTGCGGGAAGAATTACAATTGGTAGAGGCGATCGGCAGCTCTTTCTCGCTGCAGCGGGAATCGAGTTTGTTTACTGTAAGTGCTGTCTTGGAACCGCAGCACCTGGCAGAAGTAGAAGCTCGAATTTGCGATTTGTTGGGGGAATTGCAGTCCGAGCCGGTTTCGGAAGCCGAATTGCGCCGATCGCAACGGTTGCTGTGCAACGATTTTGCTTTTTCGATCGAACTCCCGCCCAATTGGCAGGTCTTTACGGATACTACAACACGATCGCCAGCGCTGAATTAGGACTTGCCTATCCCAGAAAAATTCAGTCATTCCAGCCCTCTGACTTACAGCGCCTAGCCCGACAGTATCTGTCTCCCCAACGCTACGCAGCCGTGGTGTTAAAACCGATGTAATTAGTCGATAGTTGGGAATGGGGAATCGGTAATGGGTAATGGGTAATGGGTAATTAGTAATTGGTAATTGGTAATTCTCCGCATCTCTCTCTCTCATCATCTTTCATCTTCCTTCTTCCTTCTTCCTTCTTCCTTCTTCCTTCTTTTTGATAATTGTCAAATGAAAAATGAAATTCACCGCACAGTTTTAGACAACGGTATCGTTGTGTTGGCATCAGAAAATCCAGCGGCAGATATTATTGCAGCAAGGGTATTTCTCCGGGCCGGCAGCCGCTGGGTGCAGCCGGAACAAGCAGGATTGTGCCACTTGCTGTCGGCGGTAATTACTAAAGGAACCGATCGGCTCTCTTCATTAGAAATTGCCGAGCGCGTAGAATCGGTAGGAGCTAGACTGAGTGCAGACACTACAACCGACTATTTTTTAGTAAGTTTAAAAACTGTTTCCGCCGACTTTGACGATATTTTGGAATTAGCCGGGGAATTGTTGCGATCGCCCACTTTCCCGGAAGCAGAAGTCGAACTCGAACGCCGGATTGCCATATCCGCAATTCGATCGCAGCGAGAACAGCCCTTTGCGATCGCCTTCGAGCAACTGCGACACGCGATGTACGGGGAACATCCCTACGCTTTCTCTCCCCTGGGGACGGAAGCTACCATGTCGCAGCTTACCAGAAACGAACTCGAACAGTTTCACAAAACCTATTTTCGCCCCGATAACGTAGTTATTTCCATCGCCGGCAGGATTGCAGTTGAAGATGCGATCGAAGCGATCGATCGCGTGTTTGGTGACTGGAAAGCGCCCGCTACGCCACTGCCAACTTTAAACGTACCCCCCATCACCACCCAACCGATCTCGGCTCTCACGCCGCAAGATACGCAGCAATCGGTGATTATGTTGGGCTACCTCGCACCGGCGGTCAAAAAGCCCGACTACGCAGCAATGAAATTGCTCAACACCTATCTGGGGAACGGTTTGTCGAGCCGGTTGTTTGTGGAATTGCGGGAAAAACGGGGCTTGGCTTACGATGTTTCCGCACTGTACGCGACGCGCTTGGAAGAGGCTCAGTTTGTTACGTACATGGGTACGGCACCGGAGAATACAGCGACGGCTTTTGAAGGATTGCGAACTGAGGTTGAGAGGCTGACTAGCATTCACCTGGATGAAGATGAATTGCAAGCTTGCAAGAATAAAATGCTCGGTCAATATGCTTTAGGAAAACAAACTAATTCGCAAATTGCGCAAGTTTTGGGTTGGTACGAAATCTTAGGATTGGGAATAGATTTCGATCGGGAGTTTCAAGAAGAAATTGCAGCGGTAACAACTTCCCAAGCGCGGGAAGCTGCTCGGAAATACTTCATCGAACCGTATATTTCTTTAGTCGGGCCGGAGGCTGCGATTGCAGATTTGGGTGCGGCGGCTGTTTGTTAGAAACTGTTCTGAATGCAATCGA
Source organism: Richelia sp. CSU_2_1 (assembly GCA_012034575.1). Taxonomy (GTDB): domain Bacteria; phylum Cyanobacteriota; class Cyanobacteriia; order Cyanobacteriales; family Microcoleaceae; genus Microcoleus. The sequence goes on from JAAUPF010000071.1 coordinate 29,922, forward strand.
TCGACTGCTGTGAAGCCGATGGCTGGCGGTAAGTCGATCGATTGCTACGGGCGATCGTTTAATTCCTTCCCAGATCGTTCGATCGCGGCATCGATGAGTTTTTGCCAAATCTGGTAAAGCTTCGATGTCAAAACAATAAGGGAAAAGAAAATCAATGATTGCAGTTGGCGTCGCAGTAGCGTTTTTTATTGTCACGATCGTGTTGGCTCACTTTCTGGCTCCTAGCGAGTATAATTGGAAGCTAAATACTGTCAGCGATTTAGGTTCTCAGAAGTATAAAAATGCGTGGCTAATGCGAACAGGCTTTATTGGATTTGGAGTGTTATTAAGCACTGCTCTTTTACCGCCATTTATTTACGCTGAGGAAAAGAACTATTCTGACCTTCCGATCGTAATTTATGCACTAAATGTATTATTGACTGGAGTTTTTAGTGCTGCTCCCTTTACTCATTCTTCAATCTTCTCTGTTGTTGAAGATAAATTGCACTCTTTGTTTGCTCAAATTGCTGGCATCGCATTTAGCTGCGGAGTTTTTTGGCATTCTTCTATCTACTCCGATCCGAATCAGAAGATAACTAACTTTGTACTTTTTGCATTCATAATTGGCTTTTCTGCTTTAATTGGATTATCAAAAAAGAGGATAATCAAAATTGGTTTAGGATTATTGCAGAGAGGGTTGTATCTCGTCAGTTTCCTGTGGCTTCTCTTTCGATACACATAAAATTGTTGAGCGATTTTTTTGTACGAAGTGCATCAACTTTCACATCTGTAGAGCTTTTTCGGGCAAAATATGAGCTTGACACTCCCCGACGTGAACACACGGGGATTCTTCGATCTACGAGCCAACTTGCTGAGACAGGATTTCTCCAGCCAAAGTAGAGGTCGATTCTCCCAAAGCGTTGCTTGCATTTAATGCAAAAGTTCCGGTATGCCCTACCGTACTCAATCCTCGACTCAGGATATTTCTAGCTGCATTTTCATCC
>JAAUPF010000011.1 GCA_012034575.1 Richelia sp. CSU_2_1
AAGGTTTGATTCCGATGCGTCCCGAAGATGAGGAATTGAAGGAGGGAATTGAAGAGTTTAAGAAACTGTTCGATTATTTAGCAACTTTGCCCAGCTATCAAAGGATTGAAAGTGGGGAATCAACGGCCGAATTGCGCCGATTTAGTTTTGAAAAACCTGGCGGCGAGGGAAATGTTTTGTTCCGCCCAGTCGGTCAAATTGCTTTAGCTAATGCTTTAGGGATTCTCGCATTTAGAAAGCAACTTTCGCTAAAATCAATTTTTGAAAAACTCCGCAGGTACGATGTTGATGAAGGATTCAGTCACATGGAAAATTCCGAGTCAGCTTGGTACGGGATTTTGTACGATCCGAACAAAAAGCGGATGCTGGTTTCTGGAAGGGAGTTAGCCTCGAAGTTAATTGTATATTTGGTAGCGGGAATTGAGGACGATATGGATCGAGCTCATTTGCGGCAAGCGGTGGCCCAAGCGAGAACTTTTGAGGGGAAAGCTATTAGTTTTAATGGCAGGTTTGTGCGGCCGCAAGAGGTGGGATTGCCGCAGGTTCTGAGTTAGCAGCGAAGCTCCATAGTACATTAGTGAACTATTGGCTAATAATTTTACGGATATCATCTTGGATTTGAACACCAGTTTTTCCTTGCCATCTTTCTTTCAACAGCTTCAGTCCAGCTTCGGCATATTGCATTACAATTTCCAAAACTTCCCTGCTATCTTTGGGCTCTGGTTTACCATTGCGTTTTTGAACAGTATGGACACCCGCCTCAAGTGCAAGGCGGACATCTTCGTCTACAATGCCCATATAGACTAGATCCTGACGACCGCGAGGTAGAACTGGGGAAATCTCCACATTATTTTTGAGGGCGTAAGCTGCTGCAAAGACATAAGCATCTACCATACGACCAAATGCGCCGTTATTTTTGAGTGTGTCGAGATAACCCTTTGCTTCTGGAGTCGGGCGAATTGTTGCTTGAGGGTCTAGATGTTTCATTCTGCCACCTCCACTGTGGAAGCGTCTTCAGTTGCACCCAGCCGTTTGATTTTGAGAATTCCCGTAACATGAGATCGCACACCTTGCAACAAATAATCTGGGAAATCGCGGTCTGTTGCTAGGACTATCACCTGTGAAGGAAGATCGGGAAGTGCATTAATCAGGTTTCTCTGATGGCCGGTATCGAGATGACCAAATGGGGTATCCATAATTAATGGTGCAGCCGTACCTGATTCTAGATTCAACCCAGCAATAAAGGCAAATGCAAGCGCTTCTTTTTCACCAGCACTTAAGGTTTCTGGATTGATAATTTCACCAATTGCATTTTTTATCCCTAGTGTATAGTCTTCCCTAATTTCTACTCCTACGTACTCCTGCGGCTTGTTGGTAACGCTGCGAAGTATCTGGGATGTACGCTCTTCAATTGTTTTCTTGCGCTCTGTAATGCGCCACTCAATCAACTCTTTTGCTGCCTGATGAAGACCATGAGCCAGAGTAACTTGGCGAGCGAGATTAGCCGTTTCTTCGTTGCAACTGGCTAATTTTTCCATCTCCCGACGCAGCTCGTTTTCTTGTTGCAACAAAACATCGCTCTCCCCCTTTAAACGATCTATTTTCTGTTGGTGTTCTCTGACTTTTTGTTGGGCTTCACTAACTTTTTTCCAAATGTCTTCCGCTTCTTCCTGATTTAATCCCTGTGTTTCTTTTTTCAAGCGATCGGCTGCTTTCTCAATTTGATCCAGTTCTTCGCGCAAGCGATCGCGTCTCGACAAAAGTGAGTCAAAGTTGGGAGTTTGAAAGCGGGAAAGAGCCACAAGTCGATCGCGCAAATCATCCTGCTGCAAGGCATCTTTAGTCTTATTGGCACCGCTCATTTCCAATCGTTGAAGTTCCTGAAGAATATATTGACGCGAACTTTCATCAATACAGCGACCGCACACACAGGCCTCCGATTCAAGTATTTCCCTAAGTTGGGAAATAGAACCTGAACGTCGTGCAGTAATCAGTGTAGTGCTTTGCATATCCTCTGCAACTCCGCGAACAAATTCAATCAGTAGTGGAATAGGCGCTTGTTCTAAACCTTTTTCAACCAGCTTTTTTGCTTCGCTCCAATCTTCCTGTTTGCGTGATTTGTTGCTCTCCAAATTATTCATATCTTTTAACTTGTCGCGCAACTCTTCAATCTGACTTGCTCGTTCTTCCGTTCCCTTGCGAATTTCGATCGCAGCCTGATACTCTTCCTTTGCCTTTTGGAATTGCTCTTTTTTAATCTCGATCTTTTCTTGAACCTCTTCTAACTTGCTCGTTACTTGATTGAGTGACTCGTTAATTGAGGCTGCCTCCTTCAGTCTTTTTTCAATTGAGCGCAGCGCGCGTTCTGAATCTTCACGCAGGTTTCTTAACTCAGGGATGCCCAGAATTCGCTCGATCGCATCCAGGGTTTCTTTCGTATGGAGGCGTTGGGCATAACGTTTTATTTCCACACCATCGAAAAAAAAGAAATCCTTACACGCTCTGGGCAAAAGTTCCTCAATGCGTTCGCGAGAGTCAGCTTGATGAATACCGTTTTTCTGGACAATCGCTTCACTTGTTTGAGCAGAAGCAGTTATTCCGCGCACCACTCTCTTAGCTGTACGACTAATGTCATAAATATCACCGTTGCGATCGAATTTAAGTTGTACACACAGTTCTAAATTAGGGTCTTTCTTTAAGACAATACGATTAAAGCTATCAAGTAATGCCGAGGACTTAAGTTCATCACCCCCGTAGAGGCACCATTGGATAGCTTCTAGAATAGATGTCTTACCAAATCCATTCTGACCGAAAACTATCCAAATGTGCTGTTGGGTATCGAGGTTAAATTCGATTTCCTCATTTTGATAGCACTTCCAGTTTTTTAGACGGATACTTTTCAGCTTAAGTGCCATAATTATCATTCTCAATTCATGAATTTGGTGAATCAGCGTACCGTTCAATCATTGTTATTAAAATAGGAACCATCCTGCGCTTTTGCAAGACAACCTTTTCTTTTTCCTGCTGAATAGCCTCTTTTAGTAATTGTTCCGGGATTTTATATTTAGCCACCAGTTCTTGCAGCTTTTCTTCCATTTGCTCTCCTTTATTCCTACATTAAATCTGAATGGGTAATTCCATAGGGTGCAAGCTCATCTACAAGTTTTGTGATGAGTGACATCCGATTGCGTGCAGCACGGGCAAACAGAATTACCCGTTTAATTTCAGATGCAATCGGTTCGACTAACGAATCACCTAGTGGAGGAACGACAACAACATCGACAACTTTTGCGAGCGCTTTTTTGGATGCAGCGCGGAGAACTCTGCCACGTCGCTGGATAAACTGCCGTTCAGATGTGTCGCTTGCCAGGATAATGGCAAGGTCAGCCGCTGGAATATCTATTCCTTCATCTAAGCATTTTACAGCAACGAGAGCATCAAAGTTGCCACGGGCAAATTCAGACAAGAGATGTTTGCGATTAACATCATCTGAGGAATATCGTGCAATGCGGAAGCCGCGCTGGGCCAGTAGACGACTTACTTCTGTAGCTTGTGCTATATCAGCACAGTAAATCATGCCTGTGCGCGGTGGATAATCGCTGAGAATGCGGCCGAGTGCCGTGAGTTTTGATGCAGCAGATTTGATGATACGAGAGCGCTGAATAGTCAGACGTTTTGCTTGAGCGATCGCATCTTCTTCTTTATTATTGAGTAAACGACCTATCTTGGTTGTTAAGTTTGTAAATTTAGCATACTCACTACCCGTCAACGGCGTGATATATACCTGATAATCATACTCGCAAAGAATGCCCGCCTCGATCGCCTGTTCTAATGTAAATTCATAGACAACTCCGCCAAAATATTCCAGCACTAATTCTGTACCTTCTTCATCGTAAGCACGCATAGGAGTAGCAGAAAGACCGAGGCGATACTGGAAGTCATCTCTGAGAATGCGTCTGTAGATAGCTGCACCTGTAGCGTGAACTTCATCAGCAATTAGCAAAGAACGAGGTGGTAAACCTCCAGCATCAGCAATTAGAGTAGTTACCTTGGATTTTGAAAATTCGCTGTAGCTGCCAACCACTATAATAGGAAGTAGTTCGCTAGACAACTCTCGGCTGTTTGCCAAACGGAGTTTCCGAAAAAGTGACTCCATCCAAAGTGTTGCGGTGCCTGTAGCAATCAATGGGGATCGAAATGTTGTCCTATTTGCCAGCTCGTCAACCCATTGCTGTACGATTTCGTTTGTTGGAGCGCCAATAACAATAACATTAATATTTTCAATACTGGCTGCACAAGCTAATCCTGTTATCGTCTTTCCGGCCCCAGTTGCCATAGATAAAATTCCACAATTATTAGCCGATTGCCAAGCGTTAAGTGCATCAACTTGCCGCAACCTTAGCTCTACTTTTAGAGAGTTATTCAATGGAAAGCTGGGATTTTGACACTCAGTTTGATTAACTCGATCGTTATTATGACCGTAACTACTGCCTTGTTCAGCTAACCTCTTAGATTTTCTGGTCTTGTTGATTTCAGGTTCGATCGCGACAGGTCGATCGGGACACAGGCGCAAGAGCTCTCGCGCCGCCGCTTCGGGAAACTCCATTACCTCCACATTCGGCGTCTCGTTCTCCCACAACTTCTGAAAATTTTCGGCTTTTTTTAATGCCCGTTCTCTCACTCCCAGATGCCAGGAACAAAAGACATCAATACATTCAAAATTGTCAATTAAAGCAGTTGAACTTTCGTTAGCAGAACCTGTAAAAGCAATAATATTGTTTTCCCGATCGCCAAAGAGCCCTAATTTTTCGTGATAAATGCCTTGGCGGCGAATCTCTTTAGTAACAGCCAGTTTGATTTCGAGGATATTTTGGCTCAACAACCAAGCCAAACAAGCCAAGCGATCGCGCACAATGTCCTCAAATTCTTTATCTAATTCTTGCTGCAGTGCACTGACAATAACCTCTTCTTTTTGTCGCATTCCTTGCTCGATAGCCTCTGCATCCGTTTCCGACAAATAAGGAGAAGCTACTAACTGCATCTTGCCGCCAACTCGAATCAATGCAGTCAATCCTTTGGCGGCGGCGGCCATTGAAGTGCTGGAAAAAAAACCTACAGCTCGCTTGTAGACTGTAGCTTTTTCCAAACAAGGAATGTAAAATTCTTGGATTAGATCGCAGCGATCGCTCCGGTACTCATCTTGAATCGCTAAATCTCTCAAGCTCAACGCCGCACCCCCCAAATGCCAGCTATTTTTTATAGTATAGAGTAATTCTTACCATCGGGCAAAACTTAATAAAATGAGTTCGGCAGCGCGCCAACCCTCGGATGCCACTGCCTTTAAAACCGAACTTGATATTTACCTTTCAATTTAGATGTCTTAATTATCATTGTTTTCGCTCGCGAAAGCTATCGATAACTTCTTGTATTTCTTCTACCGCAACCGTTTCTTGCTCTGATTTGGCATAGATAATAAGTAAGATGAAACAAGTGCTTGATGTAACTTGATAAATAATGCGATAGCCTCCGCTTTTCCCTTTACCGATGTCGCTGTTTTTGACTCTTTCTTTGAAGACGGTATAACCCGTACCAGAAATGCGATCGCCCGGACATTCACCTGCTTGCAACTGCTGTAAAAGGGGTTGCAAGTCGCTTTGAATCTGGCGATAGCGTTTTGCAAGGGTTCGGAGTTGTCGCTTGAATCGATCTGCAAATAGAACTTCGATATTGGGTGTTTCAGACATCTATACCATCCCAAAGTTCTGCGATGGGGTGAACTTTGCCGTCTTCTACTTCCTGAAGCGCAATCCGCAGGCTGTTGAGAATATCTTCTTTTGATAATTCTTCTTCGTCTTCTTGAAACAGTTGGCTTAGGGATTGCAAAATCAGGATTTCGATCGGCAGGTTGAGTTGGCTAGCTTTCTCAATAAGCTGCTGTTCTAAGCGATCGGGAATGGTAAGGATAATTTGCATGAGGTTTGGCTCTAACTTTTAATATTATACACTAATCTTCCTCATTTTACCGCACTCAATAAAACCAATTCCGCTGCTACAGGCAAGTGATCTGACTCCGCCGCCTCTAAAACCAAACTCGATCGAGCATCCCAATCTTTTGAATGCCAAATATAATCTATTCTGCACACCGGATAGGATAATTTCATATTAATCCTTTTGGCAAAGAAACCGTGAGGCCAGGTAAAACCAAATCCCAACCCAGATTTTAGGAAAGCATCTTGCAAAACTTGCTGTACGCTGTAATAGTCTTGAGTTTCGTCTGTCATGTTAAAATCACCCGCGACAATTACTGGCAAAGTTTCTCGCTGAATTCGCTCTACTAAATCTTGAATTTCTGGAGTGCGTTTGTCATATTTATAAACGGGGATTTTGATAAATTTCAAGAATTTATATATTCTAAACCACGGCCCGGTAGCTTGCATATTGTAAATAACTATTTCTCGTTCTTGAAATTTCATTATGGCCCGCTGTTGCGTTTCTCGATGATTTGCTAAGTGCAATATTTCGCTGGATACAATTGGATATTTACTGAGAATGCCTACAGGTGGAGTACCAATTTGATAAGGATATTCTGCTTTTAACATTCTGAAAGCTCTGAGGGTGTGTTTGCGAACGATTTCTTGTAAAAATATAATATCTGGTTGCTCTCTCTCTATCAATTTAACTATGGTTGGCGACTGGGTTGCATACCAACCAACATTGTGAGATAAAATTTTGAGGCTGGGGGGCGAACCTGCAATACTTGTTGTTTCGGGAGAAAAGTATTTGAGGTGCAGCCAACTCAAGAGTAAAATACAGGCAATTGATGAAATAATAGAGAACCAGCGGTTTTTGATAATTAAAAATCCGAGAAATGGCAACAATAAAGTTGGCAAGAAAATTAGGGGAGAGAAAGTGCCAATTAATGCCACAATCCACAGCCGATCCCAAAAAATCAACCGCAGGATAAAATAGCAGAAAATGAATGCACAATAGCTGCAAGCGAAAAAACTTACAGCTTGTTTTAAGTATTTGTGAATCATCATTTAGTTAACTCAAAATAAGAACTTGCTCAAGTCGAATTCTTCATTCGATCGCTCTCGATCGTCCCTTTCTGCTATTAGAAATAACAACAGTCGATCGGTATAATCCGCTGCACCACGAAACTCTTCTCGCAATATTTCTAGACCGCCATTAGCATATTCTTCAAAAATTTGCAACCTTTTTGTCTCTAATTCTCCGTCAAGATGGGAGAGAATTTGCGGATTTTTGGTTTCGGCGATCGCAATTAATTTAATAGCTAGATCGTAACCTCTAGATACAAAAATATCAACATCTATGGAACCGGGTTCTCGTTTAGAAATTTCCCCCAAGGGCGATCGTTTTTTGCGCTTATTTCCCAGGGCGGCGGCAAAGGCTATGACATCGGCGTAAGTTTGGAAAGGCCCGCTTTTGTTATCTGATAAAGTTAGGGATTTAACTAACTCGGCTTTATCTTTGGCAATTCTAATTCTGTTAGAACTCATTTAGATTAGATGGGGAATGGGTAATTGGTAACTGTCAACTGTTAACCGCAGATAAGTGCAGATAAACGCGGATAAACGCAGATAATTTCTTTAACTGTCAACTGTCAACAGCATAATTTTTTGCGCAAACCGCCTCTTGTTTCCCTGCGCTTGGCTTGTGCGTTCAAAACCCGATCGCCCTTAATTCCATAACTGGCAATCAACGCATCTATTACCTCATATAAATCTGCTAATTCTGTTATCAAATCTTCTCCCTCTGCTTCTGCAACTTCTTTGGCTTCTTCAATCAATTTTACTCGCAAAGCTTGACAGTATTCTGTATTCGACAAAACAGCAGTTTCGCATTTGCTACCGCTTTGACGGATAATTTCAGGAATGCGATCGCGCACTAATTTATTGTACTCTTTACCCACAGCAAACACTCCTTCAATCTTGACTAAAAGTTTGAATCAACCAGCGATTAATTTCTCCGTCATTTTGAGTTTGACTTCGAGTCAAAGCTTCTTGAACTACAGCTATCTCCAAACCAGGTAACACGCGGGATTGTTGAATTCTACCACTACCTCCATTATTAATTGCAAAGGCAAAAACTTCCCGCGCGTTAGCACGTTCCACCCAATATTCACTTATTCCTGCACCTTCATACAACAAACGCTTTGTACCCAAATCATCATTAAAAGAAGATGCTCCAATTTCAATTATCAAATTTGGCGGATCGTATTCATTCAAATTAACAGGTGAATTGCTGTCGTCGGGAGGTACTCTCAAACCCGAACCAATGTAGTAAGCTAAATCGGGTTGAAATTCTCGAATACCTGATTTGCGAAAACTGGTATTAGTAAATTGAACTACTGGAATATTTCGCAAAGTGGCAAACAAAATAACTACATAAATCATAATTGAATTTTGACGCCCGTGAGATGGTCCTACTGGTGACATTTCAACCCTCATTTGTTCTTCGTAATAATAGAAATTGCCTTTTTCCCAAGCTAAATCCTCAGAGAAATCTAGAAATTCTTCCCATGTTGCCTTTACCCAAACATCCGTTTCCAAAAACTGCGTAATTGCCGAATTAGAAGCCATAATCCACCTCTACAATCTCTGTATATTCAAATTCATTCGGGCTGCGCTTAACTAAAGGATAGCGCGAACCGCCAAGTTCGATCGCATCTTCTTCGCAATCAGCTTTCGGAGAGTTGTACACCAGCACGTATTCTCTACCGATGCAGCTTTCCATCTCTCTAGCAACTTCTCCCCGCCACTGAGTTTTAGTTACCAAAACTATTAATTGATTTGCCAACTTTGGTATTATTGGCAATTTGCTTGCGATAAATTTCGTCCAAACTGCCAAAAGGAGAATCCATCACGATCGGAAATGTACTGCTATCGGGCCCCATCAAAGTATTCTTTTGACTCCACTCGCGCACGCCGTCAATAATTCCCCCGATAAATGACAAACTGAGAATTTGATTTTCCCCTGTAGAAGCAGCGACTAAAGCTTCTTTTCCCGAAGTAGTTTCTACTAATGTCAGTTCGTATTTATCGCTCAGCTTGGGAATGTAAGGAGTAAAAGAAATTTGACTGAAAATATCCTGTACTCGCTTTTCTAACTGCGAACAAAACTGTTTTTCCAAGCGCGATCGCACTTCAATTAAACGGTCGATCGCATCTTGAGTTGCAGCAATCCGGCGTTGGGCTAATATTTGCCTTTCTTCATTCATTTGCTGCTTGTCAATTTGCTTGTTTAAAGCTGCAAACTGTACCTTCAAACTCTCTATTTGCTGCTGGTTAGAGCCAGTTTCTCTGTGCAAATCGCCAATTTTAATCTCAATTTCATCCAAATTTCTTTGCAAGCCGCTAACATCACCGTTAGGATAATTTCGCAGCTTATTATTAATATCTTCCAACTGATTTTCCATCCGAGCAAGTTCGGTACGATCGCGCCTAATATTGCTTTGCAGCCGATCGATTTCTTCCCAAAAATCAGCAACTTGCCTGTCTATTTCATTAACTCGATCGCTAATCCGAATTGTAGCTTCATCCACATCTCCAAATCCCGCTTTATCCAGCCATCCCCTAACATTTTCGCAAGCTTCAGAATCCTCAATTAATTCTGTTCCGCAAATGCACTGCTGCTGGGCTAATAACTTTTCCAAAAACGGTTTCTGAATCCCAGATAGCAACTCACCTTTTTCTCGCAATCCTGCAAACACAGCTTGAAATTCAGCCGCAGCATCCGACAAAAACATCCCGTAGGCGCGCCCGGAAATCGCTTTTTTGATAGCATCACCAGCCCTTACTAATTGTTCTTTAAATAAAGCTTTCTGTATTTCCAATTCATCGCGCAACTTTTGCAATTCTCCAGCACCGCTGAGTTCCAATAAACTAGCGTTAATCGTTCTTTTGACTTCTCCTAAATTTGCCAACTCTTGCTCGATTTCAGCTTGTCTTTTCCCCAATTGTTCTAATTCTTTTTCGCATTTATTTTTATCACCCAACAACTTTTTACTTTCCGCATCGCCGACTAAGATCAAATCGGTTTCTAAAGATTTTCTGGAATCATTTAAATGCCGGATCGATCGATTCAACACCTCTACGCCCAGCAATTCCTTAGTAGCTTCAGCAATTTCTGCTCTTTTATCGTACCGAACAATTTGCTCGATGCGTTCCCCATCAAAAAAGAAATATTGATGCAAACTCTCCGGCAAAATCCGCCCGATAATATCCTCGGGATGCTGCGCCGTCGGCATCCAACGACCGTCATCTTTGGCTAAAGTTAGTGATAGTTCGCTGGGACTTTGTTCTACAGAATTTTCGGTTTTGTAAGCGCGGCAAACGCGATAAGCTTTGTAGCGATTGCTGTCATGTTCAAACACGATTTCCGCCCAACAAGCCACAGCTTTGCCAATTTCTGCTTCAGCAAGAGCGCGCTTATTTACTAATCGTTCTCCCGCTGCAAAAGCTGCACTAAATTTTTCGTAAAGTACCCAAGTAAAAGCATTCATCAAAGCAGTTTTTCCAGCACCATTATTGCCGTGAATCACTGTAGTGTTTTGTATCCCGCAGGCTAACTTAATTTCGGGAGTTTTGCCGTAAAACTGTCTAAAGTTACACAGAATAATTGAAATTAACCTCATAGGAAAAGTTGATAGTTGACAGTTGACAGTTGACAGTTGACAGTCGAGAGTTGAGAGTTGAGAATTGAGAGTTGACAGTTAGGGAAATTATCTGCGTTTATCCGCGTTTATCTGCACTTATCTGCGGTTAACAGTTGACAGTCACCTTCGAGAATCTTCTCACTGTCAAAGCGATTGCTATACAACCGCTTCCTTAATAATTTTTAAAATGTCATCGCTGATGTAGCGGGGAGATTTCATGTATAATTTATCTTTCTCTATTTCCAAGACTCGCTCGATAATTTGCCGCACTTCCGGCGGCGCGGTAGTAATCGGTTCTTGGATGCTAGTCAAATCTCGATCGACTTGATAAGATGCGCGTTTTTCTGCTAAGATATCTGTGGATATATTGGGAATTGCATTGTTGCCGTATCTAAAAATCGGTGTTTCTTTGGCTATCTCACGTGCGGTCGGATATTCCAGCCAATTTTCTAGGGAACTTTCCATCAAATTTTACCTCTCATTTTTTCAGATATTTTTTCAGACATTTTTTCAGACATTTTTTCAGGCATTTTTTCAGGCATTTTTTCAGGCATTTTTTCAGAATCTTTTTAAGAATTTTTCAGTCTAGCAACTCACGCAAATCTAGAATATAGCAATTCTCAAGCAACTGAAGGCATATTACCAATTACTAATTACCAACTACCCAGAATAACTCATTTTCCAGAAAATTGCTAAAATTATCTATTCTCAACATAAACCCAACCAGAACAAATGTCAAATATCTAACAGCCCGTAACGCTTTTGCAATTGCAACAATTTCACTCTAGCTTCCCCAGCATTGTCAGCTAAATCGGCAAATTCCAAGAAGCGTTTCAACTCTTTTCTGAGCAAATTGCGCTCGACTTCTAAGGTTTCCCTACCCAAATCGGGAGGTAAAACTATCATGTCAAATAAAGTCGCCCTTTCCTTTCCCGGATGCGGCCGCAAAATCCGCCCGCGACGCTGAATAAACTGGCGCGGATTGCTGCTGCTAGCTAAAATTACAGCATGGCGAATTGCGGGAATATCAACGCCTTCATCCAAACAGCGAATTGCTACCAAACCTTGCAATTCTCCCGTTTCAAATTGTTTGCGCAATTTTTCTCTTTCTGCTACAGAAGTCGCCGCCGTATAAGTGTTAATGCGATATCCCAATTCTGCACCCAATAACTTTGCAGTTTCTGTTAGCTGGCGGTGGTTGTGGCGGCGAGTTCCAGATTCGATCGCGCCGTCACCGCAGTAGAATAAAGTATGCGTCGTATCGAGACGGCGAACCATCAAATCCCGCAAAGCATTTAACTTATTTGCCGCCGCCCCAATCAACCGCGCCCGCTGCATTAATAAAGGCGTTAAAGCATCCTTATCTGCTACTTTTTCATCGCCCCACAACGCCCAACCAATCTTTTGAGTCAAGCGGGAATATTTGCGAGTTTCAACTTCAGTCAATTCGACTAAAATCGGATAGTATAAATAATGGACTAATGCTTTTTGGCGGATGGCATCGGCTAAAGTAAGTTCCGGCTGCAAAACCGGGCCGAAATAATCTAAAATCGCCTCAGTTCCCTCTCCGTCAAAATGCCTTTCCGGCGTTGCGGAAAGGGCGAGACGCAATCCGATATTGCGCGGCAAACTTTGTTCCAAACGCGGCGCGCCCAAATTGTGAACTTCGTCTCCGACAATCAAAGTTTTTTCGGGAAAATAGCGCAGTTGCGATTGCAAACTCTCTGACATTAACGTAGCATTGGTAGTGATAATTGTCAGAAACGGTCGATCGCCCGCCAGGACTTCATACAAACTCGCAGCTAGTTTATTTTGCCAGCTCTGAGCGCGATCGAATGCTAAAATAGGTTGCAAACCAAATTTTTCCGACTCGCGCGCCCACTGATTTACCAAATGACAGTAAGGGCAAATTACCAGCAGAACTTGCAGGTTAATTTTATGGTATAATTCAGTGGCGATCGCCAGTGCAGTAATCGTCTTGCCGCTACCCGTCGCCATTTTCAACGTACCGCGTCCCCGATGCGCAAACCAATTAGCAACCGCCTCTCGCTGGTACTGCCGCAATTGCAACGCTGGCGGCATTTTCGGAAAACCAAATTGCAAATTAGCGGATTGCTTCATATCATTGCTTGATATCATATAGATGCCACTAGATGCCACATTCCTAAAATTCAACAGCAACTCATTTCTAACCAAAACTTAACAGCTAGAACAAATTTTCCGCCGACAGTTGCAAATCGACAGTTGCAAATCGACAGTTGCAAATCCGACAGCACATCGATTACGGGTCAAACATCTTCCTTCTCTTTAATTTCAGGCTGCTGTTACTGAATTGAAATTACCATCAGCAATTAACTCCTTTAAAATTCCATATCGCTATCAGCTTCCCAATCAGGACAGCTATCCGATTCCACGCCAGTAGGGTGCATCGCGCAAACCAACAAATTTCCCCCGTAAACTTGACCGTGATAATTGCGACAGCCTCGACAAGCCGGCTGCTGCATCGGCGACGGTTCTACATAAGTAACCAACGACAAATCAATCTGGTCAAACTCCGGGTCGAACTCCCGACAAACTTCAATTATCGGTTCTATAAATTCATTAAATAAACCGTCAAATTCATTGAAATAACCGTCAATATCGTTAATCAGATTGTTTTGTACTTGTTCTGCAAACTCTTCGGACATTTTTGCCAAAACATCGAGCATTTCGACAAATTCATCGCTCACGTCGCTGAAAAAATGCTCTACTTCAGACACAGCATTTTCCATTACTTCAAAAAACCTTTTGACCAATCTTCCATTGATTTGCAAGCTTAATGTTGAGAAATGTTTAACACAGATGCGCGGCCAGCCTCAAGCGCAGTGCTTTAGGCTACTTTCAATTCTATTACCTATTGCCCTAGATCCGTCCATATTTGCACGGGCAGCCAGTAATCGGGTTTTTTTACTACCATACTTCGCGCTTACCCGCAGAGCAGCCTCAAAAACCCGATTTTTTTGATTTCTAAAAAGGAAAACCTAGAGACTGCCTCTAGGTTCCCTTAATGAAGTACGATCGAACTTTTTACCGTCCCGAGTTCAATCTGGAGTTCAATCCGGAGTTCAATCCCGCTTTAAATTTCGCAGTTCTTCTTGTAAATTCTGCACCTGTTCCCGCAGCTTGTCTACGCCCCCAGTATCTTTAGCCTCTTTTTTGGGAGAATCTTCTTCTTCAGACACAATTTCAATGCGACGGGGTTCGGCAGGTTTTTCATCTTTAACTGGTGTTACCGGCTGTTGCTGCTGGGCTTGCTGCACCATATCTTCAACAAAACGGCGGGCTTCTTCCGTTGACATTTCCCCCCGCTTCACCAATTCATCTGCCAGCTTTTGGGCTTCAGCACGCAATTCATTCAGCTTGTTACCTGCTTTCTCACCAGCGTAGGAAGCTAGTCCGACGCCCAGATAAACTGCTTTTTGTAAAATATCTCCAAAACCAGGCATAGGAACTACACCTCATAAAACAGGGTGAACCGGAGACCACGCCTATTACAAGCATCCCGTGTTGCTGCTACCTTCCGGTCCTGACAAGGTTTGGGCGTTGGAATCGCATGGGTCCAGTTCACTTACGAGTATAACACAATTAATTTATTCTTCAACAACACACCAGTGATAAATTTCGTAAGTAACGCAGCCGTTCTTCACCAGGGGGTCTTCAGCGACGATCGCCCTTGCCTCATCCATCGAAGCCGCTTCAAACAGCAGCATACCGCCGCCCCGCCTTGCCCAGTAGCCAGTTTTCGCTCGGTGTCCTTTAGAAATCAACTCTCGGACATAAGCCCTGTGGGCTGGCACGTACTGGTCAAATACGGGCTTTTCGACAATTCCTCGCTCTATTTTGACAAACCAAGGCATCTTGTGTGATTTTAGATTTTAGATTTTAGATTTTAGATTGCAAATTAT
The DNA here is from genome assembly GCA_012034575.1 of Richelia sp. CSU_2_1. Classification (GTDB taxonomy): domain Bacteria; phylum Cyanobacteriota; class Cyanobacteriia; order Cyanobacteriales; family Microcoleaceae; genus Microcoleus. The sequence continues at coordinate 14,623 of JAAUPF010000011.1, forward strand.
ACGATTTGCAATTGGGGAGAGGACGATTTTCGATGTTTGATTTTAGATTTTAGATTTTAGATTGCAAATTATACGATTTGCAATTGGGGAGAGGACGATAAGATACATGGGTACGCCTTCAAGGGGCAAAAAGGCAATTGTTCCTTGTAGTGCAAGGGTTTGCGAGATTTGAACATCCCCTCTACGGGGGTAACTTCAGATTAATAGCCGATCGCTCGCAATTTTGGTAAGCGCGATCGCCCTTGTCCTACTATTCCCAATAGAGAAGAAGCGCAATCTCAAAAAATACACCACACTCAATTCTCGATCGCCAATTACCAATTACCAATTACCGATTACCAATTACCAATTCCCAATTAACGAATGATAAAATTAGAGTCGATCGCGGGCAACAGCATGGTAACAAAATAGTAAACCAACGGCGCGGTAAAAACATAGCTATCAGTGCGATCGAGAATGCCGCCGTGGCCGGGAATTAACTGTCCCGAATCCTTGACTCCCGCATCTCGCTTCATCATCGACTCGGTTAAATCTCCTAACAAACTAGCAATGCCAATTAGCAGCCCGAAAATAGCGCCAGTATAGGGCCAGCCCGGCCAATTCAAATACCAAGCCCCGGCTGCTGCAACTGCGATGCTGCCGCAAACTCCAAAAACTGCGCCTTCTACAGTCTTTTTCGGGCTGATGTGGGACAGGCTGGTGCGCCCGAAGAATTTGCCCACAAAATAGGCCCCGATGTCCGCCGCCCAGATGCAGCCGAAAGCTAGCAGCAGCGATGTCAATCCCACAAATAGATTGCTGGGAGTTATCCAAGACTGGGGCGAATAAATGTCGATCGGTGTGTTGCTGGCTACGGCTTGCGAAAGTCCGGTTGTCGCTTGATAAACTGGGTCGAGGCCCACTCGCAGGCGCACCCAATAGCTGGGCAAGTAACCGCCGTAGAACAGCCCTAAAATTGAGGAGGAAATATCCGCGATCGTCGATAATTTAGGCAGGAAAAGCAGGTAAAAACAAATTAAAGTTCCGGCTAAGGGAAACATCGCATCGACGAATTGCGGCGCAACGGCGGCACTAATTAGCAAAACCTGACTGACGGCTAAGGTTGTTTTGGCAGCGGGTGCGATACCTTTCGCCCTGGCTAGCTGAAAATATTCCAGTTGGCCCAGGTACACGATGATTCCGAGACCGACGGTAAAGTACCATCCTCCCAAAACAATCATTCCCAAGGCAAGGGCGATCGCAACAATTCCACTGAGGATACGAGACCAAGGCATAAAATGAAGTTCTCTTGCAGACGGCGGCGGGTCAATCCAGCTATTGAAACCCTATCTTTAAGTATGAAGGTTAACCGAACTTAAACAAGGTTAAGAATTGCATTCAGCCAGCACGGACATTGGGCGGCACTGTGCGATTCCTTCACAGTCTAGGAATTGGGCAGTTGGAAATTGGCAATATTTTATTGACTGATGACAACTGACAACTGTCAACTGTCAACTGTCAACTAATTTCTAATCTAATTTTTCTCCACTAAGAATAAATGTGGGACTGACGGCAGCGAAGACTTGATGGAGGCCGCGAGTTTCCAGGCGGTTAACGGCAGACTGAACGACTTCAATGTTGCGGGCTTGCAATTCGGCGAAGCTTTCGGAAAGTGCGTAAAGACTCTCTAAGTTGCCGGCTGTGGCGACAACTCGACCTTGGGGCGGCAAGTAATCCCAGACTTCTCGGACAATATTTTTAATGGGGCGGCCTCCTTCGATGCAAACTCGGTGGGGAGGGCCGGATAAGTCTTTGAGGCATTCCGGGGCGCTGCCTTCGATGACTTCTACGTTGTCGAGTTCGAATAACTCGCAATTTCTGCGGATCAGGCTTGCTACTTCTTCATCCCTTTCGACAGCGATAATCCGACCTTTAGGACACAGTAAACCTGTTTCTACCGCGATCGTACCAGTACCCGCGCCGATGTCCCAAACTACGGAGTCTGCTTGCAGTCGCAGGTGGGAGATTAACATCAGTCGGATTTCTCGCTTACTCATGGGAATTCCCGGTAAACGTTCAAATAATTCATCCGGAATTCCGGGAGTAACGTAGGGCCAAAGCATAATTAGATTTTAGATAGAAGGAAGAGTTGACAGTTGACAGTTGACAGTTGACAGTTGTCTCGAAGGAAGGAAGAAAGAAGAGTTGACATTTGATATTTGACAGTTGACTCGATCGAAGTTGGAAGAATTATCCGCCTCTCCCACTCTCCCTTTCTCTCTTCCTCCAAGCCTTTACCTTCACTGTCGCACAACCTTGAGAGTTTTGAGGTTTGGATCGCTGCAACCTGTAATTTTTCCGCCGGCTGCTTGGATTTGTTGCAGGTATTCCACAGCCGTTTGAGTAATGATTTCACCGGGCATCAGAACTGGTATTCCTGGGGGGTAAGGACAGATGAGTTCGGCACTGGGTCGATCGACTGCTTTGTCTGCTGCTACTGTTTCTGTTGGGGAAAAGTATGCTTCGCGAGGAGAAAGGAGAGGGGGGGAGAGGGAGAGGGGGAGATAGGGAGATGGCAAAACTCTGTTTCTTCCTTCTTCCTTCTTCGTTCTAAAATAGTAAATGCTCGAACTAGATTGTCAATATCCGATTCGATATTTCCCAAGCTGATAATAAATGTGAGATGTTGCGGCATTGGCAATTCTGCGGTGACACCAAAATCACAGTGCAAAATTTCATCCGCCGCAAATCCCGTGATTCCCAATTCCGATACTTTGACGGTCAATCGCGATCGATCTAATGCGGTAAAACCGGGGGTATTTAAGGATTCTAAAACTGATATTCCGGGGATTTTGCTGAGGTTCGATCGCGCTTGTTTTGCTAGCAGCAATGTCTTCTCGATTAACTGTTCGCCGAAAATTGCCATTTGCTGGCGGGCGGCGTCTAAGGATGCCAACAATAAATAGCTGGGACTGGTGGATTGTACGAGTTGCAATGCTCGATCGAGTTTGCAAACATCTACGCGCGAACCTTGGACGTGTAGCATCGAAGCCTGGGTCATGGCACCGAGAGTTTTGTGAGTTGATTGTACCGTTAAATCTGCTCCTGCTGATAGGGCTGTTTCGGGTAATTCTGAATGAAAATTAAAGTGCGCGCCGTGGGCTTCGTCTGTTAATAATGGAATGTTATATTGGTGAGTAATTTGAGCGATCGCCCTTAAATTTCCGCAAACTCCGTGATAAGTTGGGTAAACTACCATTACTGCTTTGGCATCGGGATGCTGTTGCAATGCTGCTGCTGCGGATTCTGGAGTAATGCAGTTAGCGATATCCCAATCGCGATCGTATTCTGGATTGACAAAAATTGGAATTGCACCGGATAAAATCAAGCCGGAAATTGCCGATTGATGGATGTTGCGAGGCAAGATAATTTTATCGCCGGGATTGCAAACAGCTAAGATTGCTGCAATAATTCCGCAAGTAGAACCGTTGGCTAAAAACCAAGTACGATCGGCTCCAAAAGCTGCGGCTGCTAACTGTTGTGCTTCAAAAATTGCAGCTTCTGGATTGAATAGATTATCCAATTCTGGCAGTTCCGGCAAGTCCGATCGAAAGACTTTTTCACCTAACAATTCTACCAAAGGTTGAGGTATTCCCCGTCCTTGCTTGTGTCCGGGCGCGTAAAATGGCGAGTGCGATCGATTTGCGCATTTTTGCAAAGCATCTAGCAGCGGAGTTTGGAGTTGGCGATTGGTTGCTGGCACGGGAAATTGGGGCGATCGATCGACTTAATATTTTTATTGTAATACTAAAGGGGTAATTTTGGGCGATCGCTATCGTTATTTGGATAGATGCCTGATTCAAGGATTTTCATTTAAAGTAATAATATTGAAATGTATTACTTGTCAGTCGCTCTTGATGGTTGATTTTAACAAAAAGTGACGTAAAAGATAATTTAAATAGCGAGAATTAACTCTTGTCAACTATCAATCGATCGCGAGCGGGGACGCTCGCACTACTAACTATCAACTGTCAACGATCGACTGTCAACGATCAACTGTCAACTGTCAACTATGATTAATCCCTACCCCACTCCTTTTCCCGGCCCGCAGATTCCGAATCCCGAACCGGGGCTGCCGGAAATTCCCGCATCGCCGCCCGTACCGGGCCCGGTTCCCGAACCGATTCCCAGACCAATTCCCGAACCCGTACCGGCACCAATTCCGCAACCGAATCCCGAACCTGTACCGGAAACTGTACCGGCCCCAATTCCTCAAACCGTACCGGGTCCAATTCCTCAAACCATCCCCGAACCGGTGTAAACAAAACTTGCGCGATTGAACTTCTGCAATAATATTTGTCGGGTAGGTATGTTGCCTGCCCTTTAGTTTTTTATGGGGATAATTCTAGTCGATTCAGTTTCTTTCTTACACCCTAGATTACCAGGAGTAACTATGAAAGCAATTAAAGTGATGGCAACGATCGACAACGGACAATTATACGTTGATGAACCGCTAAATTTAGAGCAAAACAGCAGAGTAGAAGTAATTGTGCTGGTTCCTGAAGTCACAGAAAGTAATGAAGATGAGCAATCTAAAGCAGCAATTTTAGCAGATTTCCGTCAAGCTTGGCATGAAGCAATGACTGGTAAAACAATTCCTGTTGCCCAAATCTGGGAGGGAATTGATGATGTCTGAGCAACCATCTATCCAATCTGAATTTGGGGGCGATCGCCCTTGTTAAGCTAACTGTAACTGCACGTTTTGTAACTTGCAAATTGCTTTCAAAACTTGCGCTAACAAGATCGATCGCTCTCGATCGATCAAATTAACTTCAGGTAAAATCTGATAAGTACAAGGATTTCCCCGCGTCACCCGCACAAATCGATAACTTTCGCCATTCGTTGTCAATCCCCAAACTGAGGATTGTTGTTGCAAACTTTTATAAGCATAAGTCAGCAATTGTGGCAAACCTGTTAAAGGAGCGATCGCGCTATTTTTCGCCTCAACTACCAAAATCCAAAACTGCGTCGTCGCTATCTCTGAATTCGGCTGATTTACAGCTAAAATATCCAGCCGTCCTTTAATTAAAGTATCTTTATCCTCAACTTCGATCGGGATGCTATCTTCCATTGTCAGCACCACTGGTACTTTAAAAAATCCCGTCAATCTCATCAAGGGTGAAAGCGATAAAAATTTAACCAATTCTTCTGAAACCTTCCCTACTTCTAGATAGCGACAAAAGTCATTACTGATTTCTAACAATTGCTGCTGTTCAAAGTCCGTGAGAGGTTCCACAGATAAAAATTCATCAAAAGAACCTCCTGGCTGTCTTTCCAATTTGAGAAGGCGGCGAACGTCGTTTAGTGAAAGTCTGCTGGCGTCTATATCTTGAGTCATGGGTTTAGCGCGATCGACTGTCTCTACTATTTATATTATAAAAGCATTACAGTTGGATTTGCTATGCTACAATTTGACGAGATATTCCTTTTGGAAACTGGGTAAATTTTATGAAAGCAATTAAAGCGATCGCAACGATCGACGATCGAGGGCAATTGTGCGTTAACGAACCGCTAAATTTAGAACCAAACAGCCGAGTTGAAATAATCGTGCTGGCTCCAGAAGTAACAGAAATTAAAGAAGAAAAACAACCTCATGAAACCAAACAGCAAGTCACGTCGCTAGAAGACTACTTCAACTTTCTCAGACATGATGATATTCGGCTCAAAGGTTCCCGCATCGGCATCGAAACCATTCTTTATGAATACCTGTTTCGCGCGCGCACTCCTGAAGAAATTGCCAACATTTATACATCTCTCACCCTCGAACAAGTTTATGCGACGATTTTGTACTACTTACACAACAAAGAAGCAGTCGGTAAGTACATAACTGAATGGCTGGAATGGGGCGAAAAAATGCAAGAAGAACAGCGCCGCAATCCTCGTCCAGTGTATGAAAAAATCCGCAAACTGAGAGCCGCAAGAGATGCAATGAGAAAAGCTGATGGCAATCCAGTATCTATTTGATGAAAATGTCAATCCTGCGTATGTTAACCAACTTCGCAGAGGCAATCCGGATGTAGTTGTTCTAGCAGTGGGAGAACTAACAGCACCTGCTAAAGGCACTCTCGATCCAGAAATTCTCATTTGGTGCGAAATTCACAATTTTATTCTCGTTACCAACAACCGCCGATCGATGCCCGTTCATTTAACAGATCATCTAGCGCAAAATCGCCATATTCCGGGAATATTTATCTTGAATTCCAAGCTGAGTATCGGTCAAAATATTGATGAACTGATTTTGATTCATCAAGGCTCGTTTGATGATGAATATCGAGATAGAATTGAGCATTTACCGCTACCATAATTTACAATCCATCCCCAACAGTTACAAATTTTCCTTAAGTCTTAAGGAAAATAAACATTCTTTTGCCCCAAGTTGCGTGCAAAATAGCTAAAAAGAGTATGTTAACTAAAAACTAACAGCAATGTCACAAGATACGATCGAATCAATTCTCCAAGAAAAACGCCTGTTTCAGCCGCCTGCTGAATTCTCCGCAACAGCCCGCATCAAAAGCCTGCAAGAATACCAAGCCCTCTACAACAAAGCCAAAGCAGACCCCCAAGCATTCTGGGCCGAACTGGCCGATCGAGAGTTAGACTGGTTTCAAAAATGGGATGCCGTGCTCGACTGGCAGCCGCCTTTTGCTAAATGGTTTGTTAACGGTAAAATTAACATTTCTTACAACTGTTTGGATAGGCACTTAACCACTTGGAGAAAAAATAAAGCTGCCTTAATTTGGGAAGGCGAACCCGGAGATTCGCGCACGCTTACTTACGCGCAACTTCACCGAGAAGTTTGCCAAATGGCGAATGTTATCAAGGATTTAGGAGTGCAAAAAGGCGATCGGGTTGGCATCTATATGCCGATGATTCCTGAAGCCGCGATCGCCATGTTAGCTTGCGCTAGAATCGGTGCAGTACACAGCGTTGTTTTTGGCGGATTCAGTGCCGAAGCTTTGCGCGATCGACTTGTTGACGGGCAAGCAAAACTGGTAATTACTGCTGATGGAGGATTCCGCAAAGATGCAGCAGTCGGCCTCAAAGCACAAGTCGATAAAGCACTAGCAAATAACGCCGTCCCTACTGTTACCAATGTCCTCGTAGTTCAGCGGACAAAACAGCAAATTGATATGGAATCCGGGCGCGATGTTTGGTGGCACGAACTGCAAAAAACTGCCTCGCCAAATTGTCCCGCCGAACCGATGGATAGCGAAGATATGCTATTCATTCTCTACACTTCTGGCAGTACCGGCAAACCCAAAGGTGTCGTCCATACAACGGGCGGTTACAACCTGTACACCCACATGACAACTCAGTGGATTTTTGACTTACAAGATACCGATGTTTATTGGTGTACCGCCGATGTCGGCTGGATTACCGGACACAGTTACATCGTCTACGGGCCGCTGTCTAACGGTGCGACAACTTTAATGTATGAAGGTGCTCCCCGTCCTTCAAATCCCGGCTGTTTTTGGGATGTAATTGCCAAATACGGCGTCACTGTTTTCTACACGGCACCGACAGCAATTCGCACGTTTATGAAAATGGGCGAAGACTTGCCGAAAGCCCGAGATTTGTCTTCATTGCGATTGTTGGGAACTGTCGGCGAACCGATCAATCCCGAAGCTTGGATGTGGTATTATCGAGTAATTGGTAACACGAATTGTCCGATCGTCGATACTTGGTGGCAAACAGAAACAGGGGGAATTATGATTACTGCTTTGCCCGGTGCGATTCCTGCGAAACCGGGTTCTGCTACTCTACCTTTCCCCGGAATTGTTGCCGATGTCGTTAACCAAGATGGCGAACCTGTAACTAATGAAAGCGGCGGTTATTTAGTTGTCAAACATCCTTGGCCGGGCATGATGCGAACTCTGTTTAATGACCCCGATCGATTCCGCCGTACTTATTGGGAATATTTGCGCCCGAAAGACGGTCAATTTATCTATTTGCCGGGGATGGCGCGCACAAGGATAAAGACGGTTATTTTTGGGTAATGGGTCGCGTTGATGATGTAATTAATGTGGCCGGACACCGACTCGGAACGATGGAAGTTGAATCGGCTTAGTATCTCATCCGGCGGTGGCGGAAGCTGCGGTTGTTGGCAAGCCGGATGAGATTAAAGGTGAGGAAATTGTGGCTTTTGTGACGCTGGAAAATACTCAGCAACCTAGTCCTGAATTGGAGAAGGAATTGAAGCAGCACGTTGTTAAGGAAATTGGGGCGATCGCGCGTCCGGGTGAAATTCGATTTACTGATGCTTTGCCGAAGACTCGTAGCGGGAAGATTATGCGGCGTTTGTTGCGTTCTTTGGCTGCGGGACAGGAGGTGACGGGTGATACTTCGACTTTGGAAGATCGGACTGTTTTGGATAAGTTGCGGGGTGGTTCGTAGGGGTAGTTTTGCAACCGCTGATGTCGGCTGATTAACGCAGATGAACGCAGATAAGATGACATCTGCGTTCGTCATTACTGAGTGTATTTTAGTTAACTAAAAAGGCTAGAATTAAGATATATTGCTAAAAACTTCCGTACAATTACTTAATGACTTTGTGTAGCTTTGAAAAATAATCCGCACGATCGACAGTTAGTTAGAACTCGAAAAAAGTTAGCTGAAGCAGTTGAAAATAATCTGTTAAATGTTAAACTAAAAGTTGATTGACAGGCGATCGATCGCAAGATATATAGCGCGAGCCAAATCAAACCTATGCACAAACAAATAACTTCGATCGGCGATTCAGCCGAAACAGCTTGCCATAACAATGCAAATGCTTGGAGCAGCACTCTCGCCCCATCGGGATATCAAATTACCGAGCAACTATACGCAGGTTCCAGAACAGTAGTTTATCGAGCAATTCAGGAATCCAGCCGCCAGCAGGTGGTTTTGAAATTGCTGCGCAACGAAATGCCAACTTTTAACGAGTTGGTGCAGTTTCGCAATCAGTACGCGATTATGCGTGGAATTACTGACAGTAGCAATAGCAATATATCGGGAGTAATCCAACCCTATAGCTTGGAAGATTGCGGCAATGGCTGCGCGCTGGTGATGGAAGATTTTGGCGGGATTTCTCTGTCGCAATTTACTCAAAGACAATCGCTGGAAATTCCTGATTTTCTAGACATTGCACTGCAACTTGCAGGCATTTTGCACCGCCTGTACCAGCACCGCGTTATTCATAAAGATATTAAACCTGCTAATATCCTGATTCAACCACAAACTAAAAAGGTTAAATTAATCGACTTTTCTATCTCGTCATTGTTACCGAGAGAAACTCAAGAAATTCAAAATCTTAACGTTTTAGAAGGAACTCTTGCCTATTTATCGCCAGAACAAACCGGACGCATGAATCGCGGCATTGATTATCGCAGCGACTTTTATTCTTTGGGCGTGACGTTCTATCAACTGCTGGCCGGTCAACTGCCATTTCAGTCCGACGATCCGATGGAATTGATTCACTGTCACCTCGCAAAAACTCCACCGCCGCTGCACGAAGCTAATCCATCAGCGCCTGTCGTACTATCGCAAATTGTGGCAAGATTGATGGCGAAAAATGCTGAAGAACGCTATCAAAGTGCCAAGGGATTGCAGCGCGATTTAGAGATTTGCTGGCAACAATGGCATGAAACGGGAACGATCGCGAGATTTGAAATCGGGCAAGAAGATAGGTGCGATCGCTTCATTATTCCCGAAAAACTTTACGGTAGAGAAACTGAAGTTGCTGCTTTATTAGCTGCGTTCGATCGAGTCGCTAACCCCCCCCAACCGGGGCGGGTACGGGGGCACCGCCCCTACAAGGGTGGACGAGGAGGTGGGGTCGAACTAATGCTAGTGGCAGGATTTTCCGGCATTGGTAAAACCGCAGCTATCAATGAAGTTCACAAACCAATTGTGCGCCAGCGCGGCTATTTTATTAAAGGGAAATACGACCAATTCGGGCGCAACATTCCTTTCTCAGCTTTTGTCCAATCTTTCCGCGATTTGATGGCGCAATTGTTGGGCGAAACTAAGACTAAACTCGAACAGTGGCGCAGCAAAATACTGCAAGCTGTCGGCGAAAACGGACAAGTAATTATTGATGTCATTCCCGAACTCGAACGGATTATTGGCAAGCAGCCGCCCGTACCGGAATTATCGGGAAGTGCGGCTCAGAATCGCTTTAATTTGTTATTCCAAAAATTTATCCAAGTTTTTACGGCAAAAGAGCATCCGTTGGTGATATTTTTGGATGACTTGCAGTGGGCAGATTCCGCATCGCTGGCTTTGCTGAAACTGTTGTTGACTGAAATGGAAACTGGATATTTGCTAGTGTTGGGTGCTTATCGAGATAATGAAGTGTTTCCGGCGCATCCGTTGATGTTGGTATTAGAAGAAATCAAAAAAGCAGCAGCAAAAGTTAACACAATTACTCTCACTCCTCTGGAGGTAACAGAACTCAATCGGTTGGTAGCAGATACGCTCAAATGCTCGCCAGAATTAGCACGACCTTTGACGGATTTAATTTATCAGAAAACTCAGGGAAATCCATTTTTTGCCACGCAGTTTCTCAAGGCTTTGCACGACGATCGCATGATTGCCTTCAACTTCAACGAACACTACTGGGAATGCGATCTAGCCCAGGTAAAAGCAGCAGCCCTCACGGATGATGTGGTGGAGTTTATGGCAGCGCAGTTACAAAAATTGCCCGATCGAACGCAAGAAATGCTGAAGTTAGCTGCTTGTATTGGCAACTCTTTCGATTTAACGACGCTGGCAATTGTGTCAGAAATATCGCCCGTTGATGCGGCGGCAGATTTGTGGAAAGCGTTGCAGTCAGGTTTGATTTTGCCGGTGAGTGAAACTTACAAATTCTTCCAGTCAGGCGATGCAGTTTCAACTCAAGAAATAGTGCCGTATCGGTTTTTGCACGATCGCGTTCAACAAGCTGCCTATTCACTGATTCCCGAAGACCAAAAACAGGCAACTCATCTCAAAATCGGACGGTTGCTGCAACAAAATTTATCAGCAATCGAACAAGAAGAAAAGCTATTCGATACGATCGGGCATTTGAATTTAGGTCGGGATTTAATTACTCAACCTGCGGAACGGGAAGCTTTGGCCAAACTTAACTATTCTGCGGCACAGAAAGCCAGACATTCTACAGCCTATGCTGCTGCCAGAAATTTTGTGCGATCGGGACTGGAATTGCTGACTGCAAATTGTTGGCAAAATCAGTATGAATTAACTCTAAATCTTTATGTGGCTGCGGCGGAAACTGCTTACTTAAATGGCGATTTTGAAGATATGGAGCAAATGGCAGATCTGGTGTTGCGATCGGGCAAAACTACACTCGATAACGTGAAGATTTACGAGCTGCAAATCAGCGCGCTAACAGCCCAGAGTCGGATGTTAGAAGCGATATCCGCAGGACAAAATGCCCTGACACAATTGGGAGTGGAATTCTCATCTGAAGCTGACGCAGCTTACACGGAAAAAGCACTGCAAACCCTGGCAAATCAACTTGAGGGTCAACAGATTGAAGAACTGGTTAACCTCCCGGTGATGAGCGATCGAAAGATAATTGTGGCGATGCAATTGCTAGCCCTGTTATTTGCTCCCATTTTTCAAGGCAATCCTAGCTTGCTACCGCTGCTTGGTTCCACAATGGTGAGTTTATCTTATCAATTTGGCAATGCACCTGCATCGGCAATTGGTTATACAAATTATGGCATAGTTCTGTCTGCCTTTTTAGGAGATATAGAAAGGGGCTATTGCTTTGGGCGAATGGCAATGAACGTACTTGAAAGGTTGAATGTTCGGGAATTCAAGTGCCTAACTTTACTTTTGTTTGGCACTTGTCTCCAGCACCGCCAAGAACCACTGAGGGCAACAATTCCCACGCTGAAAGAGGGATATCTGGCAGGAATGGAAACCGGTGATTTCCTTGGTGCTGGCTACAATATCAATAATTATTGCTGCAATCATTTATTGGCTGGAGTATCTTTAGATGATTGGGAACTGGAAATCGAAAATTATTGTGTTGTCTTAACGGCTGTGAAGCAAGATTCTTCTCTGGCTTACTTGAAGATGATACAACAGACGGTACGTAACCTGAGGGAAATTGTCGATCGACCGGATTTGTTAATCGGCACTGCCTATGATGAAACGGTGATGGTTCCCAAGCACGATCGGGATAACGAACTCACGGCACTTGCTTTTTTATACACCTACAAACTCCTGCTTGCCTATTTTTTTGGCAACTACATTAACGCCGGAGAATGCGTTGCACGAGCCAATCTCTATTTGATGGGAGTATCGGGACAAGTTCATACTCCTGTTTTCCATTTTTTTGCTGCATTAACTTACTTGGCACTATGCTGCGGGCAGTCAGAAATCGATCGAGCTAACACGCTTTCCCTGGTAGAGACCCATCAAAATGCTCTCGCTAAATGGGCGCACGACACCCCGATGAATCACCAACATAAAGTTGACTTAATCGAGGCAGAAAAATGCCGGGTTTTCGGCAAGAATTATGAAGCAGGCGATTGGTACGATCGCGCCATTGCTGGAGCCAAAGCCAACGAATACATCCATGAAGCAGCCCTCGCTAACGAACTTGCTGCTAAATTCTACTTCGACTGGGGCAAAGAAAAAGTTGCCGCAGGTTATATGCAAGAAGCTTATTATGGCTACGCCCGATGGGGAGCAAAAGCAAAAATTGTAGATTTGGAAACTCGCTATCCCCAACTGTTAACTCCAATTTTGCAGCGATCGCAGATTGCCGATCTCAACCAGCCGTTGACTACTATAAATACTCTCATTTCCACAGAGCAAACTGTTGCCAGCAATTCCAGTTCTTCGATTTCTAATTTCTTAGATCTCCACACTGTCCTTAAAGCAGCTCAAGCCCTTTACAGCGAAATTAATCTCGATAAACTACAAGCTACTTTAATGCAAATTATCGTCGAAAACTCCGGCGCGGATAAAGCTGCTTTATTTCTCGATCGCGATGGCGAATTAGAAACCGCTGTTGAATATTTAGAGCATACCATACATTGTTGGTCTCCCCAGGCTGTAGATGAGTGCCGGGATTTTCCAACCAGCATAATTCACTATGTCGAACGCACTTTAGAAACAGTTATTACCGACGATCGAACCCATCCCAGCATTGCGGGCGATCGCTATTTCATCCAACATCAACCCCAAAGTTTGTTGTGCACTCCCATTCTCGATCGGGGTCAACTAATTGGCGTGTTATATCTAGAAAATTCTTTGGTCAAAGACGCATTTACCAAGGAGCGACTTGAGCTGCTCAAAATACTTTGTTCTCAAGCAGCAATTTCCCTGAAAAATGCCCAACTTTACCAACAATCGCAAACCTATGCCCGACAATTATACCGCAATTCCCAACAATTAGAGCAGACTTTAACAGAACTTAAAACAATGCAACTGCAACTCGTGCAGCACGAAAAAATGTCGGCTTTAGGCAATTTAGTAGCAGGTATCGCCCACGAAATCAACAATCCCGTTGCCTTCCTGGCAGGCAACATCCAACCTGCTCTCGATTATATTACAGATTTGTTTGGTTTAATCGATTTATATCAGAAAAAATACCCAAATTTCGAGGCAGAAATAGCAGAAGAAATCTCAGCAATCGATTTAGAATTCATCCGCGAAGATTTACCCAACTTGGTAGGTTCGATGCAAGCAGGAGTCGATCGCATTGCCAATATCAGCACTTCCTTGCGCACCTTCTCCCGCGCCGATAGTGATACTCCCGTTACTTTTAACCTGCATGAAGGACTCGACAGCACGCTTTTGATTCTCAAACACCGCCTCAAAGCCAACGAACAACGGCCCGAGATTCAAGTAATCAAAAATTACGGTAAAATTCCCAATATTGAATGCTTTGCCGGACAGTTAAATCAGGTATTTATGAATATTTTGGCTAACGCGATCGACGCCCTGGAAGAGTCGAATGCCGGACGCAGTTTTGCCGAGCTTCAATCCCATCCAGATCGAATTACAATTCGGACGATGGTGGAAGGAAATTGCGTCAAAATTGCGATCGCCGATAACGGTTCTGGTATGCGAGAAGAAGTAAAAAACCGCATCTTCGACCATCTATTTACTACCAAAGCTGTAGGAAAAGGCACGGGCTTGGGATTGGCGATCGCCCGTCAAATTATTGTAGCAAAACATGGAGGTAAAATCCAGGTAGATTCTGTGTTAGGGCAAGGCACAACCTTCACTCTGCAACTCCCCATCGCAGCTTAGCAAAGAAGTATCGAGAATCAAAAACGCTCGCCATCGCACTCGATCTCACCTGTCAGCCAGTATGATAAGAATAAGTCGCGCGATCGAGAACGATCGCCCTGGAACAGATTCTGAAAGGGAAATCTACCGTCAATACAATTACTCCAACACCATTGCGAGAAATGACGTTGAACTAGAAAAAGCAGAAAAGTTATTCGATGCTGTAGATTTACACAGCGGGATTGACAGCACTTTGTTGATTTTGCAGCATCGCTTGTCAGCGACGGAAAATAGCCCCGAAATTCGAGCGATTCGAGAGTATGGCAACCTACCGCTGATTACTTGCTATCCGAGCCAGCTAAATCAAGTATTTCTAAATATTATCAACAACGCGATCGACGCCATTCGCCATAATCCCGAATGCAGCCAAGAACCAGAAATTAGGATTTGCACCGAAGCCTGCGATCGAGAAAGGATACGCATCGCAATCGCCAATACAGATAGTACAATTCTCCCTCGGATTCAAAGCCGCATTTTTGAACCATTTTTTACAACAAAATCTGTCGGTCGCGGCACGGGTTTAGGGTTATTTGTTAGTTATTCGATCGTCCAGAAACATGGCGGTATTTTGAAAGTGCGATCGCACCCCAAAGCAGGAACTGAATTTGAGATAATTCTCCCTCACGAATGCGCATAGAGCGAATAAATAGCTTGAGACAGGGCCTTTGGGGGCGATCGGTATAAAATAAGAATAAATCGACTTCAGCATCGCCTCACTATTGCTGTTATTCTACCTCATTGAGCTGAGAAAAGCTATAGTACAAGACGTACACAATTCGCTAAATTTTAAGATGAATCGTCGTTGGTTTCTGGGGAATTCATTACTTTTTGTTACAGGATGCGCTGCACCTCAAGTTTTTAATTCAGGCGAGAGCGATCGCATTACCAAAATTCGCTTTGCTGTTACAGATGGCAATACCTTGGAAAACCTCAAAGCAGATTACGATTTGTTTCGGGTTGCCCTAGCAGAAATCCTGGAAATGGAAGTTGATTTTTTGCCTCTTAAGAATCAAGTAGCCGCTGCGATCGAACTCAAACAGGGGCAAGTAGATCTCCTGCTTGCGGGGCCTTCAGAATATGTCATTGCTCGTTCCCGAACCAATGCAGTTCCCGTCGTTAGCATTACTCGTCCTAACTATTATTCTATTATTGCTGTTCCTCCAAATAGCGAGATTAAAATAGTTGCAGATTTGCGAGGAAAAACGATCGCCATGTCTGATATCGGCTCGACTAGCGGACACGTGGGCCCTACTCAAATGCTGATTGCAGCCGGATTAGATCCGAAAACTGATGTTAAAATTCAGATGTTAGGTGATGAAGGAAGTATTGCTGCCCTGCAAAAAGGGGAGGTGGATGCTTGGGCCGGTAGTACCAGCAATTATCAAGAAATATTGCAGGGTAAGTTCCCAACGATCGCCCAAAGTGAGCTCCTTCCCGGTGATGTTTTCGTTGCGGGCAGCAGTTTAGAACCAAATATTGTCGAATTTATTCGCAGTCGCATGGTGGAGCATCAAAATAAGCTAATTCAAGCGATATCAGCCAGAAAAAGTAAGTATCGAGGCTCAACTTTTACACTCGTTCAAGACTCGGACTACGATTTAATCCGCAAAGCTTATCAGGCGATAGGTCAAGATGATTTCATTATTAAATAGTTGAGAGTTGAGAGTTGTTCGGGAGTTTTGAGTTTTGAGTTAAAGAAAAGTTTTGAGTGGAGAGTTGATAGTTGAGAGTCGAGCGCCAGATTTGAGCTGCGAGTCAGGGACTTTAAGAGTAATTGAGTGGGGATTTTTTGCATGAAAATTAGTCATAAAATAGCCTGCGGTTATGCTGCGGCGATCGGAGTCGCTCTTTTGGGAACTGCTACCGGATTGTTTGTCGGAGACAGCTACCAAAGCAGCGCGCGGCAACAACTCGATCGATCGCTTCAGCAAGAGGCTTTATACCATCAATTAGAAGTTGCCGTCTTGGAAGTGCGATCGCATCCCCAACGACTCGCTACTGTTTTAGGAAACTCCATCTGGTTTGATTTTGAGGTAAGTAAATTTCGGGATGATACTGCCCGCGTTCTCGCCCTGTCGGCCGAAATTCAAGCTTTTATTCGCGATCGACCCAGCGGTCAACTCCTCAACGATACCCAGATTCTAGAGCTATCTGAAGGCTATATTAAAACGACTAAATTGTTAATCGAACAGATTGAATCGATGTGGCAACAGATTCAACCGGCTAATCTCACACAGGCTGAAATTGAAACTGCCCGGCAAAAACTATCATCAGCAACTGCGACAAAAACACTAAATCGAATTCAGGTTCATTTTGAACGTCTTGGCGAGCAACTGGAGCAAAATCAAAGACGGATTCAAAAACAAAAAATAGCAGCCGATCGAGCATTAGATAATGCTGAAAAATTACGGTTGTCGATCGTCATCTGCAGTATGGTATTATCTGCCACCATCTCTTCTATCCTATCATATTTTACCAGCCGTACCATCGTTCGTCCCATTAGCAGCCTCACCCAACTCGCTGCCCGAGTTACCCAAACATCAGACTTTAAGATGCAAATTCCCGTGACAACTCGAGATGAAATCGGCTCGCTAACAACTTCTTTCAACCAACTGCTAAGAGAGATCGGAAAGTACACTCGCGAGTTAGAAGCCTCGAACGCAACCTTAGAACAGCGCACTCAAATACTCACAAAAACTCTCACAGATTTAAAGCACACTCAATTTCAATTAATTCAAGCTGAAAAAATGTCGAGTTTGGGACAACTCGTCGCGGGCATTGCCCATGAAATTAACAATCCTGCTAACTTTATTTACGGCAACCTCACTCATGCAAATGAATACACTGGCAGCTTAATGAAACTGCTGCTTCTTTACCACCAACTTTGGGAGAATCCCCCACCAGAAATTGCCGAAATCGAGCACGATATAGATATTGAGTTTTTACAAGCGGATTTACCCAAAATATTTACTTCAATGGAGACGGGAGTCAAGCGGATTCAAAAGATTGTCACATCCTTGAGAACCTTTGCTTGTTTGGATGAAGCGGAATTAAAACGAGCCAACATTCACGAAGGATTAGACAGCACTTTGATGATTTTGCAGCATCGTTTGAAGCCAAAATCGCTGCAAGTCGGAGGGAGAGCTTACAGCCAGCCAGAAATTAAAGTCGTTAAGGATTATAGCGATTCTCTACCGATTGTAGAGTGCTATGCCGGACAAATTAACCAAGTATTTCTCAATATTTTGAATAATGCTATTGATGCGATCGATGAAAAACAGTTACAGCGGACTGGAAAAGAGCGAGAGGAAAATCCAGGACAGATTGCGATCCTGACAAAGGCGATCGATTCTCAATGGGTACAGATCGCGATCGCCGACAACGGTACGGGCATTCCCGAACACATTCAGAAATACATCTTCGATCCGTTTTTTACGATGAAACCCGTAGGCAAAGGTACGGGTTTGGGTATGTCGATCTGCTATCAAATTGTTGCCGAAAAACATGGAGGCAAACTTGACTGTTTCTCAACTGCCGAGCGAGGTACGGAGTTTGTAATCCAGATTCCCATTCAGCAAAATCACTGATAGTATTTATAGCAAATTTGAGCTAACATAAGATGCGCCATCGCGATCGGCGATCGATAATCAATAAACCGTATTTTCACTATATTTTCACTATGTTTTGAGTGTTTTCACTTAGGTAAATACCTAATATTTTCGGTAATTCTACTGATAGATTACCGGAAAATCGACAATCAAAAATGACGCTCGAAAATGACGATCGAAAGCGATCGAGATCGCAGCATCTCCCAGACCCCAAACATTATAAAATAAATAAAAGCATGGCAATTGAGGAATTCGGAATTTGCGATTTCAATTCCAATGCCAGTGCGTAAGTTCTAATAGCAATACAGGATCTCGATCGGAGAGATTCGGATGTGCCAGCCCGTATAATTGAAAAATAAGTAGTACGATCGAGGTGTTATAAATATGACCCTAGCATTGTCGGGTTACAAAATTGGGCAAGCCATTTATACGGGGACGAGAACTCTCGTCTATCGAGGGCAGCGAGAGTCCGACAACCAGCCCGTTGTCATCAAATTCTCCGGTAACGCCTACCCCACATTCAGCGAACTATTGCAGTTCCGCAATCAATATACTATTGCTAAAAATCTCAATATTCCTGGCATTATCCACCCTTTAAGCCTCGAAGTCTGCGGTAATAGTTATGCTTTAGTGATGGCAGATGATGGTGCGATCTCGCTGCAGGATTATGCTAAAACCCATTCTTTAGAACTGAGAGAATTATTAGCAATTGCCCTGGAACTAGCTGATATCTTGCACGACTTACATCAAAATCGCATCATTCACAAAGATATCAAACCCGCCAATATTCTCATCCATCCAGATACAAAAAAAGTTAAATTAATCGATTTTAGCATCGCCTCGCTATTGCCTAAAGAAACCCAAGAGATTAAAAATCCCAACGTACTTGAAGGAACGCTAGCGTATTTAGCCCCAGAACAAACCGGACGGATGAATCGAGGCATTGACTACCGCAGCGATTTCTATGCTTTGGGTGTGACATTATTTGAATTATTAGCCGGACAATTACCATTTGAATCTGATGACGCGATGGAGTTGATTCACAGTCACATCGCCAAACAACCGCCTTCTCCAGCACAATTCAACATTCCCGAAACCATCGCAAATATTGTAATGAAACTGATGGCAAAGAATGCCGAAAATCGCTATCAAAGTGCGTTAGGTTTTAAATATGACTTAGAGATTTGCCTGCATCAATTGTCGGAAACTGGTAAGATTGAAACCTTTGAAATTGGCACGCGGGATAGGTGCGATCGCTTCATGATTCCCGAAAAACTCTACGGACGCGAAACCGAAGTTCAAACCTTACTAGATGCGTTCGATCGCGCGGCTAATGGCAGTTCAGAATTGATGTTAGTAGCGGGTTTTTCGGGTATTGGAAAAACCGCCGCCGTCAGCGAAGTTCACAAACCAATTGTCCGGCAACGCGGCTATTTTATCAAAGGTAAATTCGACCAATTTCAAAGAAATATTCCCTTCAGCGGTTTCGTGCAAGCCTTCCGAGATTTAATGGGACAATTGAGTTCGGAAAGTGACGATCGACTGCAAGTTTGGAAAACAAAAATTCTCAAAGCTGTGGGCGACAGCGGACAAGTTTTGATTGATGTAATTCCCGAATTAGATCAGATTATCGGCACTCAACCCCCAGCTACTGAACTATCAGGAACTGCTGCTCAAAATCGCTTCAATCTTCTGATGCAGAAATTCGTGCAAGTTTTCACAAGTATCGAACATCCTTTAGCGATATTTTTGGATGACTTGCAGTGGGCAGATTCGGCATCGCTAAAATTGCTGCAATTGTTGATGGATGAAACCGGATATTTATTAATCTTGGGAGCGTATCGGGATAATGAAGTGTCACCCGCTCACCCATTCATTCTAACTGTTGATGAGATTGTCAAAACTGGGGCGACAGTTAATACGATCGACTTGCAAGCGTTAAGTCTAGCCGATCTGAATCATTTGGTAGCAGATACACTCAATTGCGAACTATCGATCGCTCAACCCTTGACCGAATTAGTGTACCAAAAAACCAAGGGCAATCCCTTCTTTGCCACCCAGTTTCTCAAAGCATTGCATGAAAATGGGCTAATTACTTTTAACCCCCCTCAGTCTCCCCTTGCTAAGGAGGGAAGAGAATGGGGGTGGCAATGCGATATTGCTGGAGTTAGATCTTTGGCAATTACTGATGATGTGGTGGAGTTTATGGCACTGCAACTGTTGAAATTGCCGCCACAAACTCAGGATGTGCTTAAACTAGCAGCTTGTATTGGGGCTCAGTTCGATTTAAATACCTTGGCAATTGTTTCAAAACAATCCCAAGCAGACGTAGCTACTGCGTTATGGAAAGCTTTGCAAGAAGGTTTAATTTTACCGATTACTGAAACCTACAAGTTCTTCCAGAGTGCCGATTTAGAAACATCAGCACAAGAGATTGCCGTATCCTACAAATTTTTGCACGATCGCGTGCAACAAGCTGCTTATTCATTGATTCCTGACGATCGAAAACAGGTGACGCATCTTGAAATCGGTCAACTTATGCTCGCAAAAATCCCCCAATCAACTTTAAAAGAGAAAATTTTCAATGTTGTCAACCATCTGAATATTGGCTCTGAACTTATCTACGATCCAACTCAACGGGAGCAACTGGTAGTTTTGAACTTGATGGCAGGTCAGAAGGCTAAAGTCGCTACAGCTTATGCAGATGCAGTTAGATACTTCAACGTTTGTTTGGCATTGTTAGAAGCTGAAAAGTGGCAGAGTCAGTACGATCTAATGCTATCAGTTCATCTTGAAGCCGCAGAAGCAGAATACCTTAATACTAATTTTCAGAAATTAGCTATTTTGGCACAGATAGTCTTAGAAAACGCCAAGACAGTCCTCGATGAGATGAAGATATACGAATTACAAATTCAGTCGTATCAGTTACAAAGCATGATGTTGAAAGCGATCGATACTGGATTAAAAGCACTAGAAAAACTGGGGATCTTCCTTTCTACAAGTATTTGCGATCGCCCGATGCCAGACTTGCCAATAATTGAGGATTTAGACAGTATTCCTGAAATGAAAGATCCGTGTAAATTAACAGCTTTGAGAATTATGATGGCACTCTATCCACCGATTTATATTGCCAAACCGGATTCGATCGAACCGCTCATTTTAACGATGGTTCAACTTTGCATTGAGGGCGGCCATTCCCCATTGGCAGCTTACAGTTACGTCCTGTATGGCATTATTTTATGTGGAATAAAAGGAAGCATCGATCGGGGATATCATGCAGGTAAAATAGCACTAAAATTATTAGATAAATTTCAAAATGTCGAATTAAAAAGCAAAATTTATAATTTATTTAATGCTCATATTCGTGTTTGGAAAGAACCAGTACAGTCAACTCTTAAGGCGTATTTGGAAGGATATCAAAGCGGACTAGAAACAGGTGATATAGAATGGGCTAGTTATAATTGTATGCACTATTGTAAAAATTTATTTATTAGTGGCAAAGAGTTAGAATTAGTAGAAAAAGAACAAGCATCGTATCAATCTGTCATCGTCAAAAACAATCATGAATTCGCGTTATACTATGCACAAATTTGGATGCAGGCAGCGCTAAATTTGCAGGGGAAAGCGACCGATCGTTTAAAACTGATAGGCAATGATTTTGACGAATCGCTACTAATTCCTCTGTGGAAAAGTAACAATAATTATATGTCGTTGTTTGCACTGTATCTTGTTAAAGCTAATTTAGCTTATCTCTTTGACGATGTGACAGCGGCTCTCGATTATGCTTCGATGGCTAGAGAATATATAGGAGCATCGCTCGGATTAATCACCGTCGGAGTTTACAAATTTTACCTGTCGCTGATCCTGCTTGCTGCTTATCCGCACGTAGAAACTAGCAAGCAGCAACAATATTTATCTGATGTTAAAGAAAATCAACAAAACCTTAAAGAATGGTCGGTTCATGCTCCACAAAATTTTCACCATAAGTATCTACTCATTCAGGCTGAAAGGGCAAGAGTTCTAGGACAAAAGCTGAAAGCAGTAGATTTGTACGATCGCGCTATCTCCCTTGCTAAAGAAAACGAATACATTCAAGAAGAAGCCTTAGCTAACGAACTCGCCGCTAAATTTTATCGAGATTGGGGAAAAGAAAAAATTGCTCAAAGCTACATGACTGAGGCGTATTACTGTTATGCTCGCTGGGGAGCAAAAGCCAAAGTTGTCGATCTAGAAACCCGCTATCCCCAACTACTCGTAACAATTTTGCAGAAACAGCAACCATCTTTTAAAACGATGGAAACGTTGATTTCTGTCGGCTCTAAAAAAATCCAATCTTCCACCTTCAGTCATAGTAGCTTCTCAGAAGCCCTCGATCTGGCAAGCATTCTTAAAGCTTCTCAATTGTTGTCGGGTGAAATTGAGTTGGAAAAATTACTCTCAAGTTTACTTGATGTGAGCCTCAAAATTGCGGGCGCGCAGAAATGTGCGTTACTAATGCCAAAAGGATCTCGCTGGGTAATTGAAGCATTATCCCAACTAGAACAGCCAGATCTAATCTTGCAGTCGCTGCCTTTTGAGGAGGGTCAAACAGTCCCAGTTGCTCTCATTAATCGAGTTAAAAATACCCTCACCTTGGTTGCGATCGAGAATGCAGCAAACGATCTAACCCTAGCGGCTGACCCCTATATTCTGCGCCATTTACCCAAGAGTATTTTCTGTGCGCCGATTCTCGATCGAGGCAAGTTAATTGGCATTTTGTACCTAGAAAATAACCTGACGCTGGGAGCATTTACGTGCGAGCGCCTAGAAGTTTTGCGTTTATTAATGTCCCAAGCTGCCATCTCCTTAGAGAATGCTCGGTTGTACGCCCAATTAGAAGACAGGGTGAGAGAACGCACCCAAGAATTAAACCAAAAAATCACCAATTGCAAGCAGCATTAACAGAATTGCATCGCACCCAAGCACAGATGGTGCAAACTGAAAAAATGTCGGCTTTGGGACAACTGGTAGCAGGAATTGCCCACGAAGTTAACAACCCGATTAATTTTATTCACGGCAACCTGCATTACATTCACCAACACGCACAAGATTTATTGCACTTATTAAGCGCCTATCAATCCCACTATCCCCATCCACCTGAATCTTTGCTTGCTGAAATAGAAAATGCAGAATTTGACTTCTTGAAAGAGGATTTACCTAACATCCTGAAATCGATGAAAGTGGGTTCCGATCGAGTCCGACAAATTGTTTTATCTTTACGTAACTTTTCGCGATTGGATGAATCAGAATACAAGGCGGTGAATCTCCACGAAGGTCTTGATAACACCTTAATGATTTTGCAGCATCGATTCAAAGCACAAGCCGAACGTTCGGCGATTGAAATCGTGAAGCAATATGGCGAACTGCCGTTAGTAGAATGCTACGCTAGAGATATTAACCAGGTGTTTATGAATTTGCTCGTGAATGCGATCGATGCCTTAGAAGAGAGCGATCGCAAATGCCGTTCTCAGGAGATTGCTACCAAACAGAATCGGATTTCAATTAGTACAGTTTTGACCGCACAAAACCAGGTGCAGATTATCATTATGATAGCGGAATCGGGATTCCCGACAATATTAGAGATCGCTTGTTCGATCCTTTTTTACTACCAAACCTGTGGGGAAAGGAACCGGATTGGGATTGGCGATCGCGCGTCAAATTATAGTAGAAAAACACGGCGGCGCGATCGAAGTCAATTCTCAATTAGGGCAAGGCACTGCTTTTACAATTCTACTTCCGATCGAGGTCGAAAAAATAAGTAAGTTCGCCTATTAAATTCCTTTCCATTCTCCAGGGTAAAAATTAGAATATGACTTATACGGTTAATAGCAAATTCGAGTTATACCAAGTTCGGGTTAGATATCCCTGCTATGACTCGATCGACCTAGAATTTGCTGTATATGTAGGGAGTCAAACTTGTTTTTTAGTAATTTTTGTTAAATTTTAGGAAATAGTCATGAAAAACGCTAGAGATCTCCATCATTCCTTCCCTAATTATGAATTAACAGAAACACTTTACCAAAGTTCTAAAACCGAAGTTTATCGCGCTGTAAGATCGATCGATAAACAAGCGGTTGTCATTAAGAAACTGTTACGATCGGAATCCGCCACCTGCGACGAAATTTTGCATTTTCGCAATCAGTACGAAATCGCCAAAAATCTGCACATTCCTAGCATCGTCCGTCCTTTGTCTCTGGAAGCCTGCGGTAACAGCTATGCCTTAGTCATGGAAGATTGCGGCAGCGTTTCTTTGAGGCAGTACATTCAATCGCAATCGCTATCTATACGACAGACAATCGCGATCGCCCTGCAACTTAGCAAAACTCTGGGATACCTGCATCACAACCGCATCATTCACAAAGATATTAAGCCGAGTAATATTTTAATTCACCCCCTATCGCAGCAGATCAAACTAATTGATTTTAGCATTGCCTTGCAGTTAGATCGAGAAACAACTTCTCTCGCCGATCCCAGCCAATTAGAAGGAACTCTGGCTTATATGTCGCCGGAACAAACGGGGCGGATGAATCGCATATTAGATTACCGTACCGATTTTTATTCCTTGGGCGTGACGCTGTACCAACTGCTAGCGAGACAGTTACCATTTCCCGGACAAGATGCGTTGGAGTTGGTTTGCTGTCACTTATCCAAACAACCGATACCGCTGCAAGAATTGAACCCAGAAATACCGCAGCCGATCGCGCAAATTACTGCTAAATTGATGGCAAAAAACGCCGAAGAGCGCTATCAAAGCGCGGCGGGATTGCAAGCAGATTTGCAGCATTGTTTGGCAGAAATTAAAACTACAGGAACAGTTCGAGATTTTGAAATTGGCAAGCTCGATCGCGTTTCCCAACTCAACATCCCGCAAAAATTGTACGGGCGAGAAACCCAAATCCAGCAATTACTGGCAGCCTTCTATCGAGCCAGTAAAGGCAAAGGCGAATTGGTGGTGATTTCTGGCTATTCAGGTATCGGTAAAACCGCCTTAGTGCGGGAATTATTTAAGCCACTAACGCAGCAGCGCGCCTATTTTGTTGCAGGCAAATTCGACCAATTCAAGCGAGATATTCCCTATGCTAGCTTATCAGAAGCTTATCGGGGTTTGATCCGGCAAATCTTGACAGAAGGAGACGATCGCATTGCCGCGTGGCGCGATCGGTTTCAAGCTGCTGTCGGTGAAAACGGACAATTAGTAATTGATGTGATTCCCGAATTAGAATTGCTAATCGGCAAGCAGCCGCCCGTACCAGACTTAAATGGAACAGCAGCAGAAAATCGCTTTTTTCAAACGATGGTGCAATTCGTGTTTGCTTCTTTCAGCCCGGAATGCCCGCAAATTTCCTTTATGGATGACGTGCAATGGGCGGATTTAACGACGATTCTCAGCTTGCGATCGATTTTGAATTTACCGGAACATCAAAATCGCCTGTTGGTAGTTGCTTACCGGGATAATGAAGTAGATGCCAGCCATCCTTTGATGCAGGTTTTTGCGCAATTGCAAGCCGACGGCATTGCGGTAACGCAAATTACTTTAGAACCGCTTTCTGTGGAAGATGCGACACAATTTTTAATGGATGCGTTGAATGCCGATCTGTTAAATATAGCAGCGGAAGTGGTGCAGCCTTTGGCTCAGTTACTGTACGACAAAACGCAAGGAAATCCTTTCTTTCTGACGCAATTATTAAAATCTCTGCATTCAGAAGGCTCGATCTGGTTTGATTTTGAGTCGAATATTTGGCAGTGGGATATTGACAAAATTCAACAGCAAAATATTACCGACAATGTGGTAGAATTAACGATCGGCAAACTGCAAAAATTGCCGCCTGAAACGCAAACGCAATTGCAACTTGCAGCCTGCATCGGGAATCAATTCGATTTGCAAACACTAGCAACTGTCAGCCAGCAATCGGCTTTTCAAACAATGCGATCGCTCTGGGATGCCCTACAGCAAGGATTTATCGCAGCCCTCGATCGCAATTACCGCGCTTTTTAGGAGATAGCGAAATTGCTATCTCCAAAATTCAAAATTCACAATTCAAGTTTTTGCACGATCGGGTGCAGCAAGCCGCTTACGCTTTAATTTCTGAAGATCGCAAACAAAAAACGCATTTAGCGATCGGGCAATTATTGTGGCAAAACCTGACACCAGAAGAATTAGAATCCTGCATTTTTGAAGTCGTCAACCACTTAAATGCTGGCATCAATTTAGTGAAAAACCTAGAAGAACGCCTAAAACTTGCCCGACTAAATCTCAGTGCGGGATGCAAAGCTCAAACAGTCGTTGCCTGGGATACGGCTTTGAAATATTATCAAATAGGGCTAGATTTATTGCCTGCAGATAGTTGGCGATCGCACTATTCCTTAACTCTAGCACTGCAGGAAGCGATCGCCCAAGCAGGCTATCTCACTGGTAATTTTGACCTAGCAACATCCGCGATCGCAACCGTGCTAGAAAAAGCAACAAAACTGTTAGATCGTGCCAAAGTTTACGAACTCAGAATCCAGATTTATCTTGCCAAAAATCAAGCTTGGGAAGCCGTCGCCGCTACCTGCGAAGCCATGACAGAATTTGGTGTTAGTATTCCCGCCCAGCCCGCCCCAACCGATATCGATCGAGCCTTGCAAGAAGTCTGCACGCTGCTAGCAGATAAAACGCCAGCAGACTTACTCGATTTGCCCCAAATGACAGATGCTATTCAGTTAGCAATTCTACGCATCGCTGCTGCGGGAATACCTGCTGCTTATCTCTCAGGTTCGCCCGCGTTTCCGTTATTAGTCCTCGCCAGCGTTAAAGTTTCTGCCAATTATGGCAATACAATTCTATCGCCAGGGGCCTATGCAGTCTATGGTATTTTTCTCAGCGGTCACTTGAATGATGTCGCCAACGCCTATCAGTTTGGACAGTTAGCATTAACACTCACCGAACGGTTAAACGCGCGGGAAACTCAACCCAGAACCTGTTTTGTGGTGGGGATATTCCTGACTCATATTAAAACGCATTTACAAGCAGCATTGCCCTTACTCCTGCAAGCTTACCAGTACGGTAGAGAAGTAGGATCGGCTGTTGATTCCGCTTATGGAGCATCAGAATATTGCGGGATTGCCTTCTCTCTCGGTCGCGAGATTTCCTTGCTGATTGCTGAGGCAAAAGCTTACAGTCAAGCACTATTACCCCTCCGGCAATTTGCTTCAACTAATATGTGTCAAATGACCGAGCAAGTCGCCTTAAATTTGGCCGATCGCAGTCAAGAACCGACGGTTTTATCAGGCGATGCTTTTAATGAAGCAGAATCTCTACCGCTGTTAGAACAAGGGGGAGATTTTAACAATCTTTACTGGTACTGTGCCTTTAAATTAATTCTATGTACCGTGTTTGGAGAATTCACTGAGGCGATCGAACGCGCGGAGCAAGCCCAACTTTATCTCCCAGGAGTTCGAGGTAAAGCAATCGTACCGACAGTTCAATTCTACGAATCACTGGCAATTTTGGCATCGCGATCGCCCGATGCAAAAACACCCCAAGCGTTAATCGATCGGGTTGTTGAGAATCAAGCACAATTGCAATTTTATGCAACTCATTCTCCCATGAATTTCCAGCATAAATACGACTCGATCGAAGCAGAACGATCGCGCCTGTCCGGTAAAACTTACGAAGCAATGGAACTGTACGATCGCGCGATTGCAGGGGCGATCGCTAACAATTACATTCAAGAAGCTGCCTTAGCAAACGAACGCGCTGCCGAATTTTACTTCGGTTTGTGCAAACCAAAAATTGCCCAAGCTTACCTCAAAGAAGCTTATTTACAATACCGACAATGGGGAGCAATTGCTAAAGTTAAGCAACTAGAAAATCTTTATCCAGAGTGGTTGGATTCTCCTGAAAAAAATGCAGATTTCAAACGATATAATTCAACGTCACCAGACTCGACTATCAGCAAAAGCAGTAGCAGCACGGGTGGTGAATTTCTCGATTTAGCTGCGGTGATTAAAGCAACCGAAGCAATTTCTAGCGAACTCGTATTTGATAAGTTGCTCGATCGCCTGTTGCAAATTCTGTTAGAAAATGCCGGAGCGCAAACAGGTTGTATTGTTTTAAATAGAGAAGGCAAACTGTTTGTTGAAGTTGCAAATCCTGTCCCGGATATTTCAGGGGCGATCGCCCTCACCGAAAGTAAAAATGTTCCCGTGACAGTGTTGCAATATATTGCCCGCACCCAAGAATCTTTAGTCATCGCCAACGCTACCGCCGACGAGATTTGCGCCACCGATCCTTACGTCTTAAAACACCGTCCTAAATCCATACTTTGCAGTCCGATCGTCCGTCAAGGCAAGTTTATCGGGTTAGTATATTTAGAAAATAACCTGGTGGCGGCAGCATTTACCAGCGAGCGGTTAGAAGTAGTAAAAATTTTAATGGGACAAGCCGCGATCGCCCTAGAAAATACTCGCCTTTATCAAACACTCCAACAAAGTGAGATTAAATTTCGAGCCTTTGTTGAAAATGTCAACGACTTAATTTATTCAGTCAATAAAGATGCAATATTTACCTATCTTTCTCCACAGTTTAAGGATATGTGGGGCTACGAAGTTGCAGACTATTTAGATCGATCTTTTGTACCGCTAGTTCATCCTGAGGATTTACCGAAAGTTATCGCTTCCAATCAAAAGCTGTTAGAAACTGGAGAGAAACAAGCAGGACTTGAATTTCGCACTCAGCATCGAGATGGATCGTGGTTTTGGATTACTTGCAACAACTCGCCGATTAAAGACGCGCGGGGACAAATCGTCGGTTTTCGCGGAATTGCACGGGATATTAGCGATCGCAAAGCAGCAGAAATTAAGTTACGAGATCGCGAATTATTCCTGCGCAGTACCTACGAAGGAGTCAGTCAGGGAATCTGCGTTGTTGAAGTCACTCCCTCCCGCGATTTTCGCTTTGTCGGTTGGAATCCATTACTTGAAAAACTCACGGGAATTCCCAGTACGGATATTGTCGGTAAAAATCCCGAAGAATTATTGGGTGCTAGCTATGGTGCGACAATCAGGCAAAACTACGAACGCTGTTTGGAGGCAGAAACGACAATTTCCTATGAAGAATTTCTGCCATTTCAAGGAAAAGATATCTGGTGGCTGACAACATTAAATCCAATCAAAAATGAGATGGGTTGTATTTACAGAATTATTATTACCACGATCGAAATTAGCGATCGCAAAGCTGCTGAAGCTCAAATTCAACAGAAAAACCAAGAATTAGAACAAGCCTTCACTCAACTCCAACACAGTCAAGCACAAGTCGTACAATCGGAAAAAATGTCAGCCTTGGGTAATTTAGTTGCCGGAGTAGCCCACGAAATCAACAATCCGATCGGCTTTCTCAACGGCAGTATTAACAATGCTAAAGAACAGGTTGAAGACTTACTCGCACATCTCGAACTTTACCAGCAACATTATCCCAATCCTGTGTTGCAAATTCAAGAGCACGAAGCAGATATCGATCTAGAATTTACGATCGAAGATTTGCCAAAATTACTCAATGCCATGACAAAAGCGAGCGATCGCATTAAAGGCATTAGCAAAAGCCTCCGCACCTTCTCTCGGGCCGACACCGAATACAAAGTTAGCGCTGACTTGCACGACGGAATTGATAGCACTCTGTTAATTCTGAAATACCGCCTGAAAGCCAACCAATATCGCCCCGCGATCGAAGTTATTCAAGAATACGGCGATCTACCTCAAATCGAATGCTTCCCCGGTCAATTAAACCAAGTATTTATGAATATCTTAGCCAATGCGATCGATATGTTTGATGAGATGACTCAAACTTTAAGTTTTGCCGAAATCAAGGCCAATCCCCAACAAATTACGATCGGCACGGAAGTTATTGCCGATCGAGTTGAGATTCGGATTCGAGATAATGGAAAAGGCATGACTGAAGCTGTGCAAGCCAAAATCTTCGACCATTTATTTACTACAAAACCTGTAGGCAAAGGTACGGGTTTGGGATTGGCGATCGCCCGTCAAATTGTTGTCGAGAAACATGGCGGGGCGATCGATGTCAATTCTGTATTGGGTCAAGGCACAACTTTTACAATTCAAATGCCGATCGCAGCTTAGCCAGCAACTATAATAGCAGAAGTAGCGCGATCGAGACATTGACAAATATCATAGCATTTGCGAAAACCCATGCAACACTACCAAAAGTTAGTTGATTGTTTGAAATAAATCCTGTTACGATCGAATTTAACTCAACGAGCTGCCATTTGTAGCAGAATTTCAGTGTGAAATCTGAGCCCAATTCACCAACGCCAGCAATGATAATGGTTTGATATGGTATGTGAGATATTTGTCTGTTAGGTCTGTAACTATAGCAATCTTTGCAGGAGTCGTAAATTTTTTACCCCACCCCAACCCTCCCCGAACTCAAGGTCCGGGAGTAAGAAATTCACAAATTTTGATTGAGGATTGCTATAGAAGTTATCGAGTAAACGAGATGTACTTGTTCAAACGATCGCCGATTACCGATTACCAATTACCGAAATATCTTTGCAGAAATTCAGTTTGAATTCCCAACCTCTTAAATGATGATGTCTAACTTACCTCTACCCAACAAACAATTTAATGCACTGCAACAAGCTGCCTACCAACTGGCATCCTGTACCGACCAAATTTTCCAGCAAATCGAGCAGCAACAAACCTTAACCAGCATCATTGACAAAATTCGCTCGTCTCTAGATTTAGACACCATCCTCAACACGACAGCAACAGAAATTCGGCAATTGCTCAATGCCGATCGAGTCGGCGTATTCCGCTTTACCCCCGGTAGCGGTTGGGATGAAGGGGAGTTTGTAGCAGAAGATGTGGCAGCAGAATATCCTTCAGCCTTGGCAGCTAAAGTATACGACCATTGTTTTGGTTCCCAATTTGCCGATCGTTACATTCAAGGGCGAGTGCAAGCAGTTGCCGATATCTACGATGCACAATTGAGCGATTGTCATATTAAAATTCTCGAACAATTTCAGATTCGCGCCAATCTGATCGTGCCCGTTCTCAAGGGGGAGGATTTGTGGGGCTTGCTGTGCATCCATCAGTGCAGCAACCCGCGACGCTGGCAACTCTCAGAAATTGAATTTATCAAAAAAATTGCCGCTTATTTCGCGGTGGCATTGCAACAAGCCGAACATTTAGAACAAATCAAATATCAAGCAACCTTGTTGGCTCAAACCCAGGCGCAAGAGAAAGCTTTAATGCGTCAAAAAGCCTTGGTCAAAATTACGAATCGGATCAGACAATCGCTGGATTGGGAAGCAATTTGTCAAACAGCAACCGAAGAAGTGCACCAGTTACTAGAAGCCGATCGCGTCACCATCTACCGCTTCAATCCAGACTGGAGTGGGGAATTTATCTTTGAGTCGGTTTCTCTTGGCTGGCAGCCTTTGGTAGCCTTTATCCCAAACGTTGCAGATACGCACCTGATGGAAACGAAAGGCGGGCGCTACGCCAGAAATGAAACCTTCGCCGTCTCGGATATTTACCAAGCCGGACACTCGGATTGCCACATAGCTTTGCTCGAAGAATTTCAAGCCAAAGCCTACGCCATCGCCCCAATTTTTCAAGACGATCGTTTGTGGGGATTGCTGGCAGCTTTTCAAAATTCTGCCCCCCGCAACTGGCAAGCTGATGAAATCGAATTGCTGGCGCAAATTGGCGAACAACTTGGAATTGCCCTGCAACAAGCCAAAGAACAAAAACGAGCGATCGAGCGCCAACAATCCCTGGTCAAAATAGTCAGTAAAATTCGTCACTCCCTCGATCTGGCCGACATTTGTCAAACTGCCACCGATGAAGTGCGTCAGTTGCTAGAAGTCGATCGCGTCACCATCTATCGCTTCAATCCAGACTGGAGTGGAAATTTTCTGTTTGAGTCCTTAGCAGGTGGATGGAAACCCTTAGTTGGATCTTTTTCAAGCATTGAAGATACCTACTTAATGGAAACTAAAGGCGGGCGCTACGCGGCGAATGAAACTTTTGCCGTCTCAGATATCTATCAAGTCGGACACTCCGATTGTCATATAGCTTTGCTCGAAGAATTTCAAGCCAAAGCCTATGCAGTGGCCCCAATTTTTGACGGCGATCGCCTGTGGGGACTGCTAACTGCCTTCCAAAATACTGCACCTCGGAACTGGAATACTGATGAAATCCAGCTATTGGCTCAAATTGGCGAACAACTGGGGATCGCTCTCAAACAATCAGAATCCCTGCGCCAAATTGAAGCTCGATCTTCAGAACTGAAGCAAGCGCTAAAACAATTGCAGCAGTCTCAAATCGAGCTAATTCAACAAGAAAAAATGGCAGCTTTAGGGCAACTGATTGCGGGAGTGGCTCATGAAATCAATAATCCCTTGGGCGCGATCAAAGCTGCAGCCAGCAACACTCAAAAGGCACTGCAAGAAGCTCTCGACGAATTCCCCGAATTGCAGCAGCGTTTGAGCACTCAAGAACAAACAATCTTTTTTCAGTTAGTCAATCGGGCGATCTGCAGCCAACCGTTGGTTGTTTCTCAAGAAAACCGCGCCCTCAAACGCCAAATTACCGCTTGCCTTCAAGAGCGCGACATTCAAGATGCCAGAAATATTGCTGATGTCTTGATGGACATGGGCATCTGTGAAGATTTTGACTTTTTGCTGCCCCTGTTAAAGGGCGAACACAGTCAATGGGTTTTGCATTTTGCGTACAACCTAAGTTGTACCTTTCTGAACAATCAGATGATTCTGCGGGCAGTCGATCGCTCCTCCAAAATTGTGTTTGCCCTCAAAAGCTATGCTCGCGTCGAGCAAAGTGAAGTCAAGCAGTTAATCAAAGTAACTGACGGGCTAGAGACTACCATCGAAATCTATTACAATCAAATCAAACGCAACATCGATTTAATCCGAGATTATCAAGATATTCCCGCTATTTTTGCCTACCCCGACGAACTCATTCAGATCTGGACAAATTTGATTCACAACGCTATCCAGGCAATGGAATCAGGGGGGACGCTGACGGTTGCAGTCCGCCCGCAGGACAATGGCATTGAGGTGAGCATTACTGACAGCGGACCCGGTATTTCGATCGAAATACAGTCAAAAATCTTTGATGCTTTTTTCACCACTAAACCTGTGGGTAAGGGCAGCGGCTTGGGGTTAAGCATTTGTCAGAAAATCGTTGACAAACACGAGGGACGCATACAAGTAGATAGTCGGCCAGGACATACTCAATTCCGTGTTTGGTTGCCTGCAGAATCAGTGTAAACAAGGAGAGCAGAAAGACGAACAACATATTACCAATTACCGACCCCCGTGGTGTACCTCATATTACTGAGAAAGGCTATATATGATGAGTATGCTATATTTGGATTTGACCCGGATGTCTGGGATAGACTGACTTAAAAGTATCAGAAAAGGATCGGGGAATTTAACCATGTCTCAAGCAGCTATTCTCTGTGTAGACGATGAAGCTCCTATTTTGAAGGTGCTTAAGGAACAATTGAAACGTTGTTTCGGCAATCAATATATCTATGAATTAGCCCAAAGTGCTGAAGAAGCCTGGATGCGATCGATGAATTAGAAGCAGAGGGAATCCAAATTCTGACGATTGTCTCTGATTGGTTGATGCCCAATGTTAAAGGCGATGAATTTTTAGCTGAAGTTCACCGCCGATTTCCCCATGTGGTGACTGTGATGCTCACCGGACAGGCCGACGAATCAGCGATCGAGCGTGCTAAAAAAGAAGCCAATCTTTATGCTTGCATCTACAAACCTTGGGCCGAGGAAGACTTACATCAAGTTATTCGTACAGCACTCAGTCAATTTTAGATTTTAGATTTTAGATTTTAGATTTTAGATTGTTCGATCGAGGGATTGGGAGATGGAGAGAATTACCAATTACCAACTATCAACTATCAACTATCAACTGTCAACTGTCAACTGTCAACTATCAACTGTCAACTGTCAACTGTCAACTGTCAACTGTAAATAGAAGATGCGATCGGTAATTATTTGTGTGGATGATGAGCCGGATATTCTCAGGAGTTTGGGCGATCGACTCAAGCGTCACTTTGGCAAAGACTATGACATCGAGCTAGCCAGTGACGGGGAAGATGCTATTTCGCTCTGTGCTGAATTAACCGCAGAAGGCAAAGATATTGCTCTGATAATTTCCGATCGGAAAATGCAGGGAATGGGAGGAGATACCTTATTGATTCGACTCCACGCCCTCTATCCCAAAGCGCTAAAAATCATGCTCACCGGCCAAGCTGATGCTAATTCTGTGGGCAATGTTGTCAATGCAGGCGCTTTATATCGATACATTGCCAAACCCTGGGATGAAACCGACCTGATTTTAACCGTTGCTGAAGCCGTGCGGCGCTTTAAGCAAGACAAACAATTAGCCGAGCAAAATGAATTGCTCAGGAAAACTAACGCTAAGTTAAACAGTTCTTTGGCATTGTTGCTAGCATCTTTAGAAGCTACAGCCGATGGGATTCTCGTGCTCGATCGGGCTGGAAAAATAGTGAGTTACAATCAAAAGTTTGCTAGTATTTGGAACCTGTTAGATCCGAATTCAACAGCTAGTGAAGACGCTGTGCTAGATGTCATCTTAGAGCAGTTAACTGAGCCAGATGCCGTCAGCTTTCAGATAGCGATCGCCCAACATAACATCGAAAAACACAATTTTTTAAAATTAAAAAATGGGAAAATCATCGAGTATTACTTGCGTCCCCAACAGCTTATGGGGGAAATTGTCGGTAAGCTGTGGAGTTTTCGAGACGTTACTCAGCAAAAGCAAATAGAAGCCCTATCCCAACATCAAGCATTACATGATGCTCTCACCAACCTCCCCAATCGCATTTTGTTCAATCAAAAATTGGCTGCTGCTTTGAGCGATGCCGCCGACTATTCCAAACTGCTCGCCGTGATGTTTCTGGATGTAGATCGTTTTAAGGAGGTTAATGATACTTTAGGTCACTTGATTGGCGATCTTTTGTTGCAAAATGTTGTGCAACGTCTGATGCGTTGTCTGAGAGGAACAGATGTACTTGCTCGTTGGGGAGGAGATGAATTCGTACTATTCCTACCAGGAATTCGCCGGCGAGAAGATGCTAGCGACATTGCTTGCAGGCTCGTTGAAGAACTTCAACCTCAGTTTCGCTTGAACGGACATTGTGTAAATGTCACGGCTAGTATCGGTATTGCAATATATCCTGACGATGGTGCAGATAGCAATACATTGCTCCACAATGCTGATGTGGCTTTATATAAAGCAAAAAGGTCCGGGCGAAACAACTATCAATACTATTCTGCGAGAGAACAGGAAATGGAAAATAATATAATGTTTGGATAAGCATTCCAGAAATTAAGGACACGGCAGTGCCGTGTCCCTAAGTTTTCCAGGCGATCGCAGTTTGTATTGTTCGCATCCCAAATTATCTGAATTTGCAATTATTCTGCGATCGACAGCAGGCTGTTAAAGTAGATTGACAATTTGCTTTTGGTACTCATCCTCTGACATCAATTCTTCGGTGCTTTCCACTCTATCTAAAAATATAATTCCCTCTAAATGGTCGTATTCATGTTGAAAAATCCGAGCCACAAAATCTGTCAATTCTTGTCGGTGAATTTTCCCATCTTTGCTCGTGTATTCAATTTCGATCGCCCGACTTCTCGGTACCAATCCGCGAATTCCCGGCACGCTCAAACAGCCTTCCCAGTCTTTGGCTGTTTCAGTCGAACGCGCCATAATTCGGGGATTTATCATCGCTGTCGGCTCCATTTGCGGTGCGTTAGGATAGCGCAAATTGGGACGGGAGGCGACGATAAACAGTCGATCGGACTTCGCAGTTTGAGGGGCGGCAATTCCGACTCCGTGCGCGTGTTTGACTGTAGCAATCAGGCTGTCGATTAGCTGTTGGATGCGATCGTCCTTAACATTTTCCACAACTTGCGATCGACGGCGCAATACAGGATTTCCTAATTGAGAAATTTGCAAGATTTCTGACATATTAAGGAATTGGTAATTGGTAATTGGTAATTGGGAATTGGTAATTGGTAATTGGTAATTGGGAATTGTCAACTTGCAACCGCAGATAAAGGCGGATAAACACAGATAAACGCAGATAAGTGGAAGGAAGAAGGAAGAGGGAAGAAGGAAGAAGGAAGAAGGAGTCAGAAGAGGAAAGAAGGAAGAAGAGAAATAACAACTGTCAACTGTCAACTGTCAACTGTCAACTATCAACTGTCAACTATCAACTATCAACTGACTTTTTGCACTGGCAAACTGCCCGGTCTTACGTTCAAAATAACTATTTTTCCGTTGCGGTTGATTTCCATTTGCAAATTGCCACCTACTTTAGCATTTTGCACTAATTCCTGAACGGCTTCCGACTGAATTATCGGGCGATTGTTGATTTTTTGGATCGCATCTCCAGGGCGCAAACCGGCGGCGGCGGCGGGAGAATTGGGAACAACGCTCACGATCGCAACTCCCCGATCGACTGCAACTCGCACGCTGCTGTTAGGATTGTTATTAATTTGATTTTTCACATCCGGCGTCAGCGTCGCCATTTCAATACCCAAATAGGCGTGTTCGGCTTTTCCCGTCGAAATCAATTCCTTAGCAATTTGTTGGGCCGTTTTAATGGGAATTGCAAAGCCCAATCCTTGAGCTCCTTGAATAATTGCTGTATTCATCCCGATTACTTGGCCCGAAGCATTCAGTAGCGGGCCTCCAGAATTCCCCGGATTGATCGCCGCATCTGTTTGAATGAAACCCACTCGCTTGTCGGGAACGCCCACATCCGAACTCGATCGCCCTGTAGCGCTGATAATTCCCGCCGTTACCGAATTGTCCAAGCCTAAAGGATTCCCGATCGCGATCGCCCATTCCCCAGATAGCAACTTGTCCGAATCTCCGATCGCAGCTACCGGTAAGTCGTTCGCCTCAATCTTCACCACAGCGACATCCGTCACCCCATCTTCTCCCAACACCCGGCCCTGAAAGCTGCGACCGTCCCGCAGAGTTACATTTACCGTATCTGCCCCGTCAACAACGTGAGCGTTAGTGAGAATCAGTCCGTCGGAGCCGATCGCAAAACCCGAACCCGTGCCCCGTTCCAACCCTCCCCTACCGGAATTCGGATCTAGTCCAAAAAATCCCGCGGCGACGCGCTATTTCCCGGCTTCACCCGTCGCGAAGAGTCGATGCGAACGACAGCCGGGCCGACTTTTTCCACCGCAGCCACAATAAAATTCACGTTCCCCCCACCGCCGCCAAAAGAATTCGGCAGCGGCGCTTTCGCAGCTTGAGGCTTGGCCGGCACGGGCAGTTGCAATTTCGGTTGCGGCGTTTTTTCCTTAGATTCGCTGGAATTTGAAGGTAATTGAGAAACCATCAGGCGATCGCCCAACATTGCCGCTCCCGCTCCCATTACCAGCAGCAAGACGTAAATTGCCGGTTGCTTCCAAAATTTGCCAGTTGTACTCTTCATCGCAATATTTTCAGGCTTGCCTGCAATTTTAAAAGATTTGTCGGGCAGATGTCCCCGGAGAACCTCGATCGAGCTGGCACAAATATCTTGCGCTATACAGTTGGCTATTTTGGCGCGATCGGGAAGCCCTTTTAAAGTGTAACACTTGAGAGGTCGAAAATACAGTTGACAGTTGACAGTTGACAGTTGACAGCGAAGTTTTTAAGACCGATCGCAAACCGTTTTTACCTCCGGGACTGATATTGTACCGATCGGTCTTGCTGTTTTGCCGGTGCAGTTGCCTCTGGTTCCTTCTCGTGCGACAATTTGTGAAGTAATGTTAATTTAATGAGAATGACAGGAGTTGCCGATCGTGGATTTAAGTCTCGTAGCCTCAAATATTTTAAATCCACCAGTATTAGCTTTTTTCATTGGCATGGTAGCAGTGTTCGTCAAATCCGACTTAGAAATACCTGCGCCGCTTCCCAAATTGTTTTCGCTGTATTTGCTATTTGCGATCGGATTTAAAGGCGGCGTCGAACTCGTCAAAAGCGGTATCAACCAGCAAGTCGCCCTCACAATTTTAGCGGCAATGTTAATGTCAGCAATTGTACCTATTTATACTTTCTTCATCCTGAAAGTGAAATTAGACTCCTACAATGCAGCGGCAATTGCTGCCACCTACGGCTCGATAAGTGCCGTCACATTTATCACCGCAAGTTCTTTTCTCGAACAACTGGGAATTGACTTTGACGGTTACATGGTAGCAGCGCTAGCCTTGATGGAATCCCCTGCAATTATCGTCGGTCTCATCCTCGTCAACCTCTTCGCCGGCGAAGCAGGAAAACGCGAAGTAGTTTGGTCGGAAGTGCTGCGAGAAGCCTGTCTTAACAGTTCCGTATTCCTGTTAGTCAGCAGCCTAATTATGGGAGTATTAACCGGAGAACACGGTTGGGAAGTGTTGAGCCCTTTTACCCAAGATATGTTTTACGGAGTCCTCACTTTTTTCTTGCTAGATATGGGGCTACTGGCTGCCAGCAGAATTAAAGATTTGCAAAAAACAGGGTTTTTCTTGATATTATTTGCCATACTAATTCCCGTAGTTAATGCAGGAGTCGGTTTGTTAATAGCTAAATCGATCGGAATGCCGCGGGGAGACACCTTGCTGTTTGCCGTACTGTGCGCCAGTGCTTCTTACATTGCAGTTCCCGCAGCCATGCGGTTGACAGTACCCGAAGCCAATCCCAGCTTGTACGTTTCAACAGCTTTAGCAGTGACGTTTCCTTTTAACATCATTGTCGGCATTCCCCTGTATCAATACGGAATCAATATGTTGTGGAGGTGAGATTGTGGAGCAAGTCAAAAGAGTAGAAATTATCGCCAACTCGGTAGAACTCGGCAAGATTTTAGACGGATTGGAAAAAGCCGGTGTCCCCGGTTATTCCGTAATTCGCGATGTAGCTGGAAAAAGCACCAGGGGTAATAAATCGCGAGATTTAGCAATGACTATGCTGGATAACGTTTATATCTTGGCATTCTGTTCTCCCGACAAAATATCGGCGGTTGCTGAAAATATCAGACCGATCCTCAATAAATTTGGAGGTTCATGTTTTATATCGGATGCAGTAGAATTGCTAATTACTAGATGCGTCGGTTAAAACATACGGATTAAAACCCCGCCTTCCGTAGGGACACAGCACTGCTGTGTCCTAATTTACGATCGCACATCGCACATCGCAAATCCAACAGTTCCCAATTCAAAATCCACAATTTCAATCCACAATCTCACATCACACAATCTTTAAATCCACAATCTAAAATCTAAAATAGCACGCTCTTTAAACCTACAATCTAAAGTAAATCTAAAATAGTTCAATCTTTAAATCTAAAATCTAAAATCTAAAATCGACTTGAATTCTTAAAATATAGAAAAGAATAAGTTGCCAATTGAGAGATCGTGCTAAATTCAAACGCAAAAGTTCCGATCGCCCGATCGAGCATCTATATTTCAAGAGGAGTTTAAAACATGGCTGCATTAAAAGTTGGTATCAACGGATTCGGCCGCATCGGGCGGCTAGTGATGCGCGCCGGTATCAAAAACCCTAACATCGAATTTGTCGGCATTAACGATTTAGTTCCGCCGGATAACCTCGCTTATCTTTTCAAATACGATTCCACCCACGGCATTTATGATGGAGAAGTTGAAGCCAAACCCGACGGTATTCTAGTTGACGGAATTTTTATTCCCTGCTACTCGATGAGAAATCCTGAGGAATTGCCCTGGGGGAAAGTCGGTGCAGATTACATTGTAGAATCTACGGGATTGTTTACCGATTTTGAAGGCGCATCAAAACACCTAAAAGCGGGAGCAAAACGGGTAGTAATTTCAGCACCTACCAAAGATCCGACGAAAGTTCCAACATTATTAGTAGGCGTCAACCACCTCAGTTTTGACCCGGCAAAAGATACAGTTGTTTCCAACGCTAGCTGCACGACAAACTGCTTGGCACCAGTTGCTAAAGTGATTAACGATAACTTCGGTTTGGAAGAAGGTTTGATGACAACCGTTCACGCGATGACAGCAACTCAACCGACGGTAGACGGCCCGAGTAAAAAAGATTGGCGGGGCGGTAGAGGTGCCGCTCAAAATATCATTCCCGCTTCGACAGGGGCGGCAAAAGCTGTTACTTTGGTACTGCCGGAATTGAAAGGAAAATTGACGGGAATGGCTTTGCGCGTGCCGACTCCCGATGTTTCGGTAGTGGATTTGACTTTCAAAACCAGCAAAGAAACCAGCTACAAAGAAATTTGCGCGGCAATGAAAAAAGCTGCTGAAGGCGAGTTGAAAGGCATACTCGGATATACTGAAGATGCGGTAGTCTCAACGGATTTTCAAAGCGACGCGCGATCGAGCATTTTCGATGCAGGTGCGGGGATCGAACTAAATTCCAAGTTTTTCAAAATAGTTGCCTGGTACGATAATGAATGGGGTTATTCTTGTCGGGCGATCGACCTGATGCTGTCGATGGCCGGGAAAGATGGAATTTTGGACGGTTGATTGTTTGGGAGTTTTGAGTTTTGAGTTTTAAGTTTTGAGTTTTTCTCAAGTGCGTG
Organism: Richelia sp. CSU_2_1; assembly: GCA_012034575.1. Classification (GTDB taxonomy): domain Bacteria; phylum Cyanobacteriota; class Cyanobacteriia; order Cyanobacteriales; family Microcoleaceae; genus Microcoleus. Next base: position 55,219 of record JAAUPF010000011.1, read on the forward strand.
ATTTTTGAGTATGTAGGGTGCGCACTGCGCACCTTACCGCTAGTAATAGCGTGTCAAATTACTTGAGGCGTAAGTCCTGAGACATTTCAAAATTCACGCACTCACGCACTCCCCGAAGTTGACCACAGTAAACTGTCAACAGTCAATTACCAACTACCAACTATCAATTACCAATTACCAATTACCAATTACCAACTACCAATTACCAATTACCAATTACCAATTACCAATTACCAATTACCAATTCCCAATTCCCAATTCCCTAATAATATATGTCTGAATTGCCGCCGTTAAATAATGAAACTCTTTGGGCTATTCTCAACGAAGAAATCGATGATGCCACTGTAAATCAATTAGTTTGGCACTATCTGGGCTACCGCTGGGATGCCGAGACTGGCAAGTGGAACAGTGCTGAAGTCGCTAGCGAGTGGCGCGCAGAGTATCCCGAACCGCCGGATTTTATCGATTCTCGACCCGCAACGGTAAAATTGACTCGATCGATCCCTCAGGAAAACAAGCAGTTGTTGAAAGAAAAACTGGGGTTTAAGGGTTATAAAATCGGGGAATTCGGGCCGAGACAGACTCGCAGGGCGACGATGGCTAACTGGCTGATGGGTGTCATGGAAGGTGGGGCCTAGGGCATGGATTTCCCTTTCTTTTAAGTGTCCGGGAGATGATTGCAATAAACAACACTCCCTACTAGGAATTAAAAAAAATCCGATCGCCCAAAATCCAAGATTTCAAGCGATCGCACTTTTCCCATTCTTCCCAAAGATTAGGTTTCGTAAAACCTCACTGTTAAGAATTAACTGTCAACTGTCAACTGTCAACTGTCAACTATCAACTGTCAACTGTCAACTATCAACTGTCAACTATTCTAGCGCGCCGCTGCCGCACAAAAATTGCCCCCAGCCCGATCGCACTTATTCCCAAAAGCAGCCATTCTTCCGGTTCGGGAACTCCTGAAACATTCAGAGGATTGTTCGGTTTAGTTAACTCTTCCTTACCCGATTCTACCTCGCGATCGAATCGATCTGCCTTAGCTTCTGCCTCTTTTAACTGCCGCCTTTGAGCGTCATTAACCAACACGATAGCCGAAGAATAGGGCGTCACTACTTGATAGTTTTTTGCCAGGGCGTGCATCGCATCCAACTGACTCAATTGATTCGCACTTTTCTCCTTACTGAGGGCTGCGATTAACTGCCGCGCTGCTATCGGTTGAAAACCCTTATTTTCCGCAGTGATTAACCCTCCAACTGCTGTCGGTTGTGCTGTTTTTTCCGGCTGCGGAGTTTTAGCATAACTCCAAACGTAACCGTCAACAACTGCGATCGTCGATTTCCCGGAAGTTGCTGTTGTCGCAACTCGCTGCATCGCTGCTTTTAGATCCGTAGCAACTCCCCCGCCACTATCTTGAATTACTTTCAAAGTTGCATCGTCGTAACCGGGTGGCAAACCTCCTAAATGCACTGCCCACAGCGGCGCAGTTAGAGAAATTTCAGTTTTGCGATCGTCCGACAATTCGTAACTGCGCCGATCGCTCACCAAGAATACTGTATCGTAAGTTTTGTCGCCGCGCAACCGAGCAAATTGTTGCAGCATATCCTTCAATTGGACGGTGCCGTAAAACGTTAACTTGCCCGCGTCGAAATTGCTCAAATCTGTTACCAACTTAGCAGGTATTCCCGGCGCGCTGGATAGATACAAATCCACAGCATTGCTGCCCAAACTGTTCGCTTGCAACCAAGCAAAAGTCTCTTTTACCTGCTTGCTTTCCGCCGCCATGCTGCGGGAAGTATCTAAAATTACTGCAAACTTTTTGCCCTGCGGTAGCGCATAGTTAGCATCAGCTATTGGTTTCGCCGTCACAGTATTTCCTCCAGCAAACTTCGCCACTTGTTGTGTCGGTTGTTGCTGTGAAACTGCGGGTACAAAAGCAGGAAGCCAAATTTCTTTCGCATCTTTCCCGCTGTATTTTACCTCTTTTCCCGCGATCGATCGGCGAGTATTTTGATTCCAAAAAATGTTGCGTTTTTCCGCTAAATTCGGCATCGCCCAACCCTGCGGCTGCCGCATGACTTTATACGTCAGCCACAAGTGCATTTCTGTCGGCCCTTCACCGTTAGTCATGAATTCCCGTTTCGCCGGAATCGGAAACGCCCGCAAGCGGTATTGTTTCGGGCCGATTTGTTCTAATAAAGCCGGATCTACGCTTTCTCTAACTTGCTGGTTGTAAACTTGTTGGGCGGCACCTCGCGGCGATATTGTAAAGACAAAACGCTTTTTCAAATCCGCCGTATCGCCCAGCCAAACTCCCGTTACGGCCGCACTTTCCGGCAGCGAGAAGTAGTAGAATACTTCTTGCAAATTTGGCGTTTGATTTTTGTAAACTTCATAGAGTTGAACGTCAGCCCAATCGCCGTTTTCTCTGACAGTAACTTCTTGCGACTCCAACCATACTTTTTCCTGGTTGACATTCAGTAACCCCGCTTTCGCTTCTTCACGATTCGAGGTAGATTGCACCGCGTGTTTGACTGCTGCTGTATCGCCTTTTTGAATTTCGGTATCGAAGAATCCGGCGTAGAGTTTTTCCGCTTTTTTCACATCGCCAGTCGAACCTTGATACAAAAACGGTGACATTAAAATATTGTAGCTGTTTTGCAGTGATTTAGCCGCTCCATCCGGCAAATTCAACGTACTTTTGTACATTGCAAAAATGTGGTTGTTTTCGCCTACCGTACTCAGGTAGCGGTAGGGAGATAAATAAGCATTAACTAAGCCCGATCGAATTCGATCGGATTTAGCTAATAAACTTTGCCGCACCGCATCGCTAGCTGGTGGATTTGCCAGCAATTTTAATGCTTCAACCTGCGGCTGCTGCTGCAAAACTGCAAACACAGTCAGCCAAGTTGCGATGACTCCCAAACTGCCGAATATTGCCAGATTTTTCCCGTATTGGGAACTAAAATTGTGGAGGATTTTGCGCCCGGATTGAACGTACAGAAAGCCGAACAACGAAGGCATTGCTACAAACAAGGTGCAACTCAAACAAAACAGCAAGAAAGATAACAGCAGCCACGTAGCGCCGTTCCAAATCCCGCTGTATTTGAAAGAATCCAAAAGTGGCTGCACCCAGGCAAAAGATAAAAATCCTACAACTGAAAATACTGCTACGGGCACGGCATAAAACAGCAGCAAAGTTGCAGCCCAAGCCCCTACCAACAGCATCAAACTGTGGCATCCCAACTGCAACCAAGCTAGTTGCTTGGGTCCGATTGATTGGTGGCCTCTGGATTGAGTTTTGCTTGCAGTTTGAGAATCCGATTTGAGGCGATCGTTTGCTTGTTTACCTAAATATCCGTACAGCATTTCCGCGAAAAATGCGGCGATGCACAATACAATTGTACCGATAACTAAGGAACTAGCCGGAGTCAGTTCTCGCAGCACGAACAGGCGGAGCAAACCGAGTAAAAATAGCGGGGCTTCGACGGCGTAAAACAGGCGCATTAGTTGCAGCGGCTGCCTTCTAAAATATCTCGCGCCGAGTAGCGTGCAAACCGTCGGTACTGCGATTAAAATTGCCGTTGTTACCAAGAATTCCCACGGCACAATACCGTCGATCGTTGCCTGAATTAACGGCACAGCAATTAATGGCAAAATTCCCAAATAAACAAGTGACAAGAATTGCAAATTCCACAGCCAAAAAACGATCTGAAAGATGGCATTAAATACCTGCTTGACTTTCATGGTTGGCTCCCTTTAAGCTTTGTTTTACGGTTGCGTGGATGCTGGCGGTAAAGTCTTTTACCTCCTGACTTGCTGAATTTACGGGACTGTCAAATAGAATCGAAACTAGCACCCAAGTCCGATCTTTGTGAGTGAGATCGCTGGCAATGCGCGCCAAAAAGTTGTCGGTTGTTTGTTGGGAAGATTGCAGCCAGTAGGTAGCCGATAGTTGGTTGTCTTGGAGGGACAGCCAGCGGCCGGTGACAGCAGGAGTTAGCTGTTTTTTTTCTATGCTATTTACGGGAATTCCGCTCGCTAAAAAACACAGTTCCGGTGCGTGATAAGTTTGCCAAGATGTGCTGGCTACAGTTAGCAGGGAACCGCGCAAATTGCCTGAGACAAATCTCTTTTTTTCTGTTTGGGCATCTGGGTAGTTGCCGAAGAATTTTTGTTCGCCGGGATTCAGCGGGATTGCTTCAGAAATTATTGGTGCTGGGAGTTGCAAGGGACCGATCGCGACTTGTTCGTTTCCCGTGGCAGACAGTAGAGAAATTGCTGCTAAAACCGCCAACAAACCAACAATTCCCGGCTTTGCCCACCGCCGATTTTTGAATATTTCTGCATCGCGTGGGGAGTTAAAATCGGTTTTTTTGCTGTTTTGAATTTTCGGAACTTTTTGCAGCATCAACCAACTTAAGAAACCAGCGCCAACTAATCCGACAATTCCCAAAGGTACGTGCAGGATTTTGGCATAAGCCGGTTGCTGCCAAACATCAGCAACCACCACTAACACGAGAACCCGCAAAGCGTTAGCGGCTACTAACATTAAGAAGTTAGTCGCGCATACTGCCAGCCATTTAAAACCGAGTTGGCGCTTTTCCAACCAAGTAGCAGCCAGCAAAAATAGCGTCCCCACCAAAAGAGTTTTAATGCCGCTGCAAGGCACATCAACGCGAGCGATGCCGTTTTCCAAAATGATAATATCGTAAGAAGAAATAGCTCCAATTTGCCAGAATGAAAGTAACTTTTCGACTGCCCCAGCAGTCAGCACCGCGCGGGCAAACCCAATCCGCTGTTCAACTGGCTGCTGCATGGTAAAATGCAAGCTAGCAACCCCGCAATTGGCAAGTTTTTCCGCCAAAAAACCGGATCGGCAAACAAGCCGCACAGCCCGTAAGTTCCGAGGATAAAGAGCAAGACAGTCAGTTGTTTGAGATCGATTATCCACTGCAGAGCGATCGAACTAATACCCGCACCGAACATTAATAACAGCGGGTAGCGCCTCAGCACTAAATTCGGCGAAAATAGAGGCGGGCGATGGGAATCGCGATCGTCCTGAAGAGAGAAATTTAAGCTCGATCGGACTACCAGTGCTAAAATCGAAAAACCAATTACTATTTTGTAGGATGTGGGTATTTCGTTCGATAAGGAGAACAACCATTTTACTGCCGAGATATTCGCCAAACACCAGGCGATCGCGAGCAATAAAGGAGTTAGCCAAACCAAATTAACCGCAGGATATCGACTGCCAGAATCGGCAATGCCAGCACTAGGAATGCCGGCACCAGAAATATTGGTGCGCTGCATGATATCGCTAGATCTTTACGTTGGTCACATCTTAGCTCAGCAAAATTGCTAATGCCTAGACCTGTTATTTAAAGTTTTGGTCAAGTTTCCATTTTCTCTGTAAAAGTTGAGAGTTGACAGTTGACAGTTGACAGTTGACAGTTGATGAAATTTATCTGCGTTGATCTGCGTCAATCAGCCTTTATCTGCGGTTGCAAGTTGACAGTTGACCTGGGACAGTTAATATTGTGTCCTATGTATATATTTGTAGGGTGAAGCATTTGGGTGATAACTTTTGTTATAAATTTTAAGATTCATACCCGAATGCTTTACCCTGGGTTCGCGCGATCGATACAAAGGAACGCAATCTCATTCCCCATTCTCCATTCCCCATTACCCATTACCTAGCCTAACGAAAAAAAAGTTATAATGTTTTTATCGGAGGTAAAGATGAAAGAAAAAAGCGAAGGATACAAAATTGTTAGCGACAACCGACAAGCACGCCACCTTTATGAAATTTTAGAAACCTACCAAGTGGGAATCGAACTCAAGGGAACGGAAGTCAAATCTATTCGGGAAGGCAAAGCCAATTTGCGAGACGGTTATGCTTTAGTTCGGAATGGTGAATTGTGGCTGATTAACGTTCACATTTCGCCCTGGGGAACGGCAAGTGCCTATTTCAATCACGAGGCGCGACGCACCCGCAAACTGCTAATGCACAAACAGGAAATTCGCAAGTTAATCGGGAAAGTAGAAGAAAAAGGTTTGACTTTAGTGCCGTTAAAAATGTATTTGAAAAACGGCTGGGTAAAACTCGATATCGGCTTGGGTAAAGGTAAAAAACTTTTCGACAAGCGCGAAGATATGAAGAAACGCGATGACAAACGAGATATGGAACGGGCGATGAAACAATTTTAATTAGTTGATAGTTGACAGTTGACAGTTGACAGTTGACAGTTGATGCAATTTATCTGCGTTTATCTGCGTCTATCCGCCTTTATCTGCGGTTGCAAGTTGACGAAAGGACAGTTATAAATGGGGAATTGGTAATAAGTTTTGAGTTAAGAAAATTCTTAATTCAAAACTCAAAACTCAAAACTCAAAACTATTCCTTACTCTGCTTCGCCGATCGAGATAAAAGCGGCCCAATTGCTAGGTTGAGGGTGGCGTTTCATTGTTGCTAGCATCGCCTGCCGCAAGGCTGCGGCTTTATTGGAATTCTGCTGCAATTGACGGTAAAATTCTACCATCAAATCCGCTGTCGGCGCGTCGGGAACAAACCACAGCGACACCACAATACTCGACACTCCCGCAGCAATAAACGATCGCGACAATCCCAATACTCCATCCCCCGAAATCTTTCCCCTACCCGTATTGCAAGCGCTCAAAACTACCAATTCCGCATTTAATTTCAGGTTGAGAATCTCCCGAGAAGTCAGCAAACCGTCACCTGCTGCATCGCCTGAATCGAAGGAAATCGCACTTTGCACGCCATTTTGGTAAGGGGAAATTGGGGGGACAAAATCGGGTGCTAGGGCGATCGCCCCCGGTACTCCAAAATCTCGATCGGGAAGTTCGTTAAGCAATCCGTGACTCGCTAAATGAATGATTTTCGCTTGCGGCATCTCCCGGACGATCGCCCTTTCTGTGGCATCTTTACCTACAATAGCTCGGGTTCCGAGGATGTTGCTAATGGCGATCGCTTCTGTTTCCGCAGCGGGTAAGGGACTTAAAGGAGTTGGCATTTCAGTCGGAGTCATCCTAATGCTGGGCATTGTCGGATTTCCCACTACTAATACTTGCGATTTCGGGCGCGATCGCTGTCGCTGCCGCTGCTGGCGAGTTAAATCCAATATTTGAATTGAAGGCGCGATCGAGACTGTATGTTTTTCTATTATATAATTTCCTGCTGCATCTTGTAAAGCCGCAAAGGGAATTAAAAATAGCACGCCTTGAGGCACAAAAATTACTCGATCGTCAGGATTTTTGGGAAGCAGATTTGCAATCGGTTCTATCAATAATTTATAGCTTTGACGCAAGCGGTAATTAATTTTTCTTGGTGAAACCCCGATCGAATTATTTGCTCTTTCCCTGGCGCGAGTATCCGGTGCTAAATTAGCTGGGGTTGGGGCTGCACTGCCGCGACTTCTGCCCGTAGCTGCTGCTACTAGCGTTTGCTTCGCCAGATCGGATAGGGAATTTTCTAAATTGCTGGTATCTATCTGGCGGAATGCTATATTTCCATCCGGTGCGATCGCCCAAATATAAAGTTTGCCACCGACAATTGAATATTCAATTATTGTCGCTTTTTGTGCCGCAGCAATGCGCTTAATTTCCGCGATCGTTGGCGGTTTCACCAACTGCAATTGCTCGGATTTATTATTGTCCAAGCGCGAAGCTAGCAAGTCGGCAAATGCTCGCGCTCTACCTCTTTCTGCAATTTCTAAAGCTGCCGTTATTTGGTTGGTAGCAATTAAAGCTTGTTGCAACAAACTGTAAGTTTCCGCTTGCTTTTCAAACAGCGATACTTTATTCTCGTCAGTCAATCCCGGCCGCAGCGATTCCCAAACTTCCACAGCAGCAATTAATTGCTTTGTGGCCTCGATAAATTTGCCGCTTTTTAATAAAGTCGCGCCGATATTGCTGAGAGTATAGCCGGCACCGGGGCGATTGTTTACTTCCTGAAAAATCCTTAAAGCTCGATCGTAAAATTGCAGCGCTGCGGGATAATTTTGGCGATCGCGGTAAACTGTTCCCATGCGATCGAGGGTAACAGCTTCTCCGGGACGATCGCCAATTTCCCGGCGAACTTTCAAAGCGCGATTGAGAAATTCCAAAGCTGTTCGATATTCAGTTAAATTGCTGTAAGCAAAACCGATATTAGTTAAAGTTCGACCTACTCCCATGCGATCGCCCGCTGTTTCCAAAATAGCCAAAGCTTGTTTGTAGTACGATAAAGCTTCTCGATCGGCTCCTTGAATGCCGTAATTTAATCCTATATTATTGAGAGTCGTACCTTTACCCCTGCTGTCCTTAACTTTCTCAAAAATTGCCAAAGCTTGCTGGTAAAATTCCAGAGCTTTTTGATACTGGCCGAGATTGTCATAAACTGCCGCCATATTATTGAGAGTTACTGCTTGACATCTAATATCTTTCATTTCGCAGCGGAGTGCAGCAGCTTGCTGGTAAAATTCCAAAGCTTTTTGATACTGACCGAGATTGCGGTAAACTGCAGCGATATTTATTAAAGTTGTGCCTTGCTCTTTCCGAGCTTTTTGCTGTTGAAAAATTGTCAGTGCTTGTCGGTAGTAACTCAGGGCTTTTTGAAATTCGCCTAAATTGTTGTAAACTAAGCCAATCTGATTGATAGTTGCCGCTTCTGCCTGAGGATAGTTAATTTGCCTGATGGTGGCTAAAACCTGCTCGAATGTTTTCAAAGCTGCCAGGAATTCACCTCTGTTTAATTGCTCGGTAGCGGCTTGATAGAGCTTTTCGGCTGCCGATTTTTGGGTTTCCCTAGCTGTTGGCGTTTGTGCCACAGATTTTTGAACAGATATTTGAGGAGAGAATAAGAGCGGCAGACTCGATGGATGCACCCACAGTAGCAGCGTTGCAGCCGCTAAAAACAGGCATCGGGTATAAAATTTTTGGCTGTCGATCGCCACAAGCAGTTTATCTAATTTAAGGATTATAATTAGTGTAGGCGATCGTAGGTAAGTTATTGAAATTATGAGCAAATTTTACAGCAAATTTTACAATTCTCAAGGATGGCGCGATCGGGCGGCAGTGCTAGCGGGAATTTTTGTCCTCTGTACAGTCTCGATTTTTCCTGTTTTAGCGCAATCTAATAGAGATTCTCAAGGCACTTTTCAGCCTTCTTCCGTGCTGGATTCCCCCGAGCGATCGGGCGGAGACATTGCTGATACTCTTGCTAAAAGAAGCGAATTTAAAACACTTGTTTCGGCTTTAGATTTAGCAGGTTTGACTGATACTTTAAAACAACCCGATCGTCCTTTAACTATTTTCGCTCCCACCAATCAAGCTTTTCAAAAAAATCCTGTTTCCGCTCAGTTACTTCAGCCGCAAAACAAGGAAAAATTAGCGAGAGTTTTGAAATATCATACGATCGCTAGCCTCGTGACTCCTGAAGATGTCGATCGAGGGACAATTAAAACTGTTGAAGGCAGCACTGTAAAAATTAGCGTGACGCCTGAAGGAGTGGTAATCAATGATAAAATTAAGACCGTTAAACCATCAATAGAAGCTAGCAACGGTGTAATTGTAAGGATTGACAATTTACTTTTACCTCCCGATTTTGGTAATTGGTAATTGGTAATTGGTAATTGGTAATTGAACGTCGGGCTCTATATGTAGGGTGCGCACTGCGCACCGCAACCAATACTAATAATATGTAGGCTGCGCACTGCGCACCGCAACCAATAGTAATAATATGTAGGGTGCGCACTGCGCACCGCAACCAATACTAATAATGTGTCAAAATCATTAATAATTCATAGCTGCAATCTCCTTGTTAGCAGCAATTTGAGCCTGCAACATCGCCGATTCTAAACTTTGCTCTCCCAACAAAGCACTAATAAACTGATTGTTAAAATGAGTAATAATTAACGGCAAATGCTCGTTTGACTGCCAAATCTTCGCGTAAGCTGCCCCGGCAACAAAAGGAGCGTATAAAGCATCTCGATCGTACCCCAATTCTAACAGCACAGATTGGCGGCTCGGCAACACCACACCTTGCTGCGACCAAGCTTTCATCCCTTCTTTTCCCGTTAAATAAGCAATCAATTCCCAAGCCGCAGCTTTTTGTTTCGCTTGCTTGTTCATCACGTAGGCAACTGTATAAGCCATCGTCCTTTTTTGACCTGCAATTGTTGGCACTTCTGCCGTACCAAATTCTAAATTGGGAAAGGTTTCTTTTAAGTAAGGAATCGCCCAGGGACCCTCGATTACCATCGCCGCTTTACCTTGGCCGAACATTTCGCTACCCGAAGATGCACCCGCGTCCGAAGGTTGACCCGCCGATCGATCTTTTTGATACAAATCTACAATTAATTGCAGCCCTTTTAAGCTTTCGGGACTGGCAAAAGCAGCATAACCGCGATCGTCAATTAATCTACCGCCAAACAGCCCGATCGTAAAATATTGACGCGCCAATTCCGGAGCGATTCCCAAACCGTAGCGTTCAATTCTGCCATCTCCATTGCGATCGATACTTAACTTTTTGGCAAATTCCCGCAACTCTTCCCAAGTGTGCGGCGGTTCAGTCAATCCAGCTTCCCGAAACAATTGTTTGTTGTAGAATAGGGAAAGGGTAGAAAAATCTTTCGGCAAACCGCAGATTTTCTCCTCGCACTTAAAAGCTGCCAGCAAATTCGGTGCAAAATCAGCTAAATCGAAATCGCTGCTGATATAATTATCCAAAGGTTCTAAAACATTGCTCGCCATCATTAAAGGTGCTTCTACGGCGTCTAAAAAAAATACATCAGCAGCAGTATCGCCGATTAACCGAGTTTTCAGAACATCCATATACCGATCGGCAATCGCTTCGTACTTTACCTGAATATTGGGATGGGTTGCTTCAAATTTTTGCAGTACCCCTGCTAAAAGTTTTCCCTCAGCAGGATTGCTCTGCCAACCGCTGAGAGTTACTGTAGCAGTTCGATCGATGCTATTATTAGTGCAAGCGGCGATCGCAATAATTACCAACAGCAAAATTAGCCACTTGCCACATAATTTATTCATGCTATTTTACGATTTAAGGTAAAATTTTATAACTGGCTGCCGGCATTCGGCAATCCGATCGACTATATTATATATGAATGAAACATAACTCGCGCCAGATAATATCGTATTATCTGTGCGCAAGTCCTAGAGAAGTAAATTATACCTTTACGAACAAGTAAATCGCCATGTCAAAAGTATTAGTAGTAGACGACGTACCCAGTGAATTGGAAATTATCTGCCGCATCCTCCAAGACGCCGGGATTGAAACAATCCGGGCCGCCGATGGCGAAGAAGCGATCGCCCGCATCCGAGAAATCACCCCAGATCTCGTAGTTTTAGACGTAGTGATGCCGCGCATGAACGGATTTGAAGTCATCCGAGAATTGCGGGGCGATCGCAAAACCGCACATTTACCAGTAGTATTTTGCACTCACAAAAACACCGATATCGATAAAGCTTGGGGAACCGATTTAGGAGCCGATGCTTATATCAGCAAACCTTTTGAAGCGCACCAATTAGTCAACATCGTGCAGCGATTGCTGTCAGCATAAACCCTCAGATATTTAGGCAGTTCCCATCGAGAAAGTAGAGACGATCGAAAACAATCAAAAATCTCAACCTCGAACTCTCAAAAAGCAAAAGAATTGCCAAGATCGAACCACCGATCGAAATCGAACGATCGTCCAAAATCTCAAATTGCACAAAATTGTAAATCGTCAATTCTAAAATCTAAAATCTAAAAGTACCCGGTTAGGAATGACAACAATTGCAAGTAGCAGCACGGCAGAGCGCGCAAGTACAACCAAACAATTTCTGCTTTTCCGTCAAGGCAACAGTCTTTTTGCGGTAGAATTAGAAGCAGTACGGGAAGTGCTTTCTTTAAAAGAACAACCGATTGCGCCCGTCCCGAACACCCTGCCATTTTTGCTGGGATTAACGAATTTGCGAGGTGAAATTCTAGCAGTAGCCGACTTCGGTAACTTTACAGGCATCAGCCCCGTTGACACCTACCACCATCAGAGTCGCATCTTAGTTGTAGAAGCCCCCGATCCGCGAGACGTGAGATTGTCAACAATGCGCATGGGATTAGCCGTTTCCGGCGTCGAAGGAGTTTTGCCCCTTTATCCCGATCGAATTGTTTCCGCGATCGATGTCAGCCCCGAACTCGTCCCTTTTCTCAAAGGTTTGTACAATTGCGAAGGACGCCTGCTGATGATAGTCGATGTAGAAGCGATCGCTCATTCCGAGCGCTGGTAAATAGTTGATAGTTGACAGTTGATAGTTGACAGTTGACAGTTGGGAATTGGGAATTGGGAATTGGGAATTGGGAATTGGTAATTGGTAATTTGTAATTGGTAATTGATAATTGGTAATTGGTAATTGTTAATTCTCCCACTCTCCCACTCTCCCCCTCTCCCACTCTCCCCCTCCCCAATCCCCCAATCCCCCAATCTAAAATCTAAAATCTAAAATC
>JAAUPF010000313.1 GCA_012034575.1 Richelia sp. CSU_2_1
GTGGGAGAGGGGGAGAGTGGGGAGAATAGTTACTTCTTCCCTCTTCCCTCTTCCTTCTTCCTTCTTCCTTCTTCCTTCTTCCTTCAATAAACTTTTTGCCGAGTAGCCCAGCGCGAAAGAACACTGGTCAGCAAAACCAACAGCACTAAAATTAAAGAAGCAGCCCAAGCCAGCTCTTTTTGTGCTTTAAAAGGAACCGTTGCAAAGTTATAAACTAAAACCGAAAGCGAAGGCGTAGGTTCCAAAATTCCCTTCGGCCAAAACGGCGAATTTAACGCCGTAAAAATCAAAGGAGCAGTTTCTCCCGCAGCGCGGGCTACAGCCAGCGTCACGCCAGTTAAAATAGCCGGAATCGCAGCAGGTAAAACCACCTGCAACACCGTTTGATAATTAGAAGCACCCACACCAACCGACGCCCACCTGATATCTTGAGGGACGATTTGCAAAGCTTCGTCAGTAGTGCGGACAATAGTGGGTAACATCAGCACTGCCAAGGCTACACCGCCTGCAACTGCCGAAAAACCACCCATCGTCACTACTATTAAACCGTAGGCAAATACCCCCGCAATAATCGAAGGAACGCCGCTGAGAACATTAGTAGCAAAGCGCACCCAGCGAGCGATTTCCCCCCTGCTGAACTCCGACAAATAAACGGCTGCCAATACGCCAAAAGGAACAGCAATTAAAGCAGCAATTCCCACCGTCATAAACGTGCCGACAATTGCGTTGGCAATCCCGCCTCCCGACAGTCCCGGCGGGGGTGGCAGCTTGGTAAACAAGTCTAAATTCAGGCGGTTGAAACCTTGAATTGTGACGTAAATCAGCACTGCAAACAAAGGCAGTAGAGTAATTGCCAAACAGGCTCCAGCTACTGCTGTCATCGCCGTGTTAAATAGCGATTGCGGACTGCCTTTCACCTTTTTCAAACTGCCTGTATTCGAGGCAAAAGGATTGCGCTCTCCCGAATCTATACCTGACATAAAAAATCAAAAATGTATGGGAAATCACGGTCAATTTCTAGTTGTACTTCGCTCTTACTTGAGAAACAATCCACTCAGCTAAGATATTCACAATCAGCGTCAGAACAAACAGAATTAGCCCCGTGTACATCAGAGCCGCTACTTGCAATCCCGAAGCTTCGGCAAATTGATTTGCCATCAAAGAAGCAATTGTATTCGCCGGAGCCAGCACAGAAAGACTTAATTGATTGGAATTGCCAATTAACAGAGTGGCCGCCATTGTTTCTCCCATCGCGCGGCCGAGTCCGAGCATAATTCCGCCGACAATACCGGAAAACGCAGCCGGTACGAGCACCCGAAAAATAGTCGTCCAGCGAGTTGCTCCCAAACCTAAAGATGCTTGCCGCAATTCGGGAGGGAGACTTGCTAAAGAGTCGCGGGAGATAGCCGTAATAATTGGCAAAGTCATAATTCCCAAAATGACTCCTGCCGGTAGCATTCCCGGCCCGACGGGAGGCGTGCTAAAAATTGGCAGCCAGCCGAAAGTACCGTTGAGAAACTTGCCAAGGTTGGTAATAATGGGAATCAATACAGCAATTCCCCACAAACCGTAAACGACGCTGGGAATGGCGGCTAAAAGTTCTACCAAAAAAACTAATGCTGTGCGCACTGGCAGCGGCAGAAAGTCTTCGCTCAAAAAGATAGCAGTCCCTACTCCTAATGGTACCGCAATTAGCAGGGCGATCGCCGAAGAGACGATCGTCCCGTAAATCATCGGCAGGGCCCCGTACTCTTCTCTAACCGGATTCCAGCTACTACTAAATAAAAATCCCAAACCGTACTGTTGAATTGCAGGTAATGCTCTAAAAGCAACGGTAAGCGCTATTAGCAACAAAATTACGCCTATTCCTATGCCCAAAATCCTAGTTAACCAGATAAAGCCTTGGTCTAAGGATTTTTCTGCCTCAGAGCGCGATCGGCTCTCCGATCGAGAGCTGTTATTATCTGAAATCATAGACAAAAATACCAACAAGTAGTAATCAGAAATAGCCTGTTTCAGAAAAAACTAGAAGCAAGCAGAAACTCAAATTATTAGATAGAGAAGTGAGTGGGGGATAGGCAGAGGGGGAGAGAGGGAAGAAAAGTTAATTACGGGCGAAGCGAAACAGAGAAAATCGATTGAATACGATCTAACTTCTTCCCTTTTCCCTCTTCCCTCTTCCCTCTTCCTTCTTCCCTCTTCCTTCTTCCTTCTTCCTTCTTCCTTCTTCCTTCTTCCTTCAATTGCTATTTTGCCACCTCAATCTTATATTCGGGGCTGATGCCGTCAGCGGCTGCGGCTACTTTTTCTCTCACGTTTTGAGGCAGGGGAACGTAGCCCAGTTCGGAACTAACTTTTTGACCTTCATTCAAGCCGTATTCAACCATTGCTTCGATGGCTTTTGCTTTGTTGGGGTCAGCAACTGTTTTGGGAACGAGCATCCAAGTGTAGGTGACAATTGGATAGGATTGAGCGCCTTCTGGGTCTTCGATAGATACGCGCAGGTTTTCCGGCAGGGGTACTGTTGCTAAAGCTTGAGAAGCTGATTCGTCGGTAGGTACGACAAAAGTGCCGGCTTTGTTTTGCAAAGCTGCAAATTTGACGTTGTTGTTTTTGGCGTAGCCGTATTCTATGTAGCCGATGCTGCCAACAGTTTGCAGGATTTGGGCAGTGACGCCTTCGTTGCCTTTTGCGCCTACGCCTACCGGCCACTGTACTGTTTTGCCATCGCCGACAGCACTTTTCCATTCGGGGCTGATGGCACTCAGGTGTTTGGTGAAGACGGCGGTGGTACCGCTACCGTCGGAACGCTGGACGACGGTGATATTTTGGTCGGGCAAATTAACGCCCGGATTGGCTGCGGCTATTTTGGGGTCGTTCCACTTGGTAATTTTACCCAAGAAAATTTCCGTGTAAACGTCTCTCGGCAGTTTCAGTTCGGGTACGTCTGGCAAGTTGTAGCCGAGGACGATGCTGCCGGCTGTCATGGGCAGCAAAATCACGCCTTTGTCTGCTGGAACTTTGGCAATTTCTTCGTCTTTCATGCCGGTGTCGCTGGCCCCAAAGTCTACCGTACCTTTGGTAAATTGTTCGACTCCTGCGCCGCTGCCTACTGATTGATAGTTAATTTGTACTTTGGGGTTGATTTGGTTGAAGTCTTGAAACCAACGCTGGTACAAGGGTGCGGGGAAGGACGCGCCGGCTGCGGTCAGGCCTACGTCTGAGGCGAGGGCGAGTTTGGTGGGGCCACCAGTACCAGTAGCTGCAACGGGGGAAGCGCCGGGGGATGCGGCAGTGTCACCGGCTGGACTGGGGCTGCTGCCTGTGGTTGTGCTGCCACCGCCACAAGCTGCCAAGCTGAGGGCTATGGCTGCTGCGGAGATGGTGGCTGTTAGCCTGTGTTGGTTAATCGGGTTGATACGGAAAATCATGGGTATTAAATTTTAGATAGTTCTACAGGGTATCCCGCAATAGCATAGCGTTGAAAAGTAAAGCTTAGGTTAAGAATCTTTACATTTTACAATAAATTCATATTTTTGTTTAAAACAAGCTTGACAATTGTGAAGGCAATATCTACACAAAACCCCAACCAACCGACTTTCTCAACCAAAATTAAGGCTTTGGGACGAATCGGCGAGCCGGAAACCCAGTTTCTGAACGGCGGCGTGCAGTTCGATACCCGCCCCGATACTTATATTTAATTGTAAAAAATCTCGGTTCGAGTTCCATAAAACCCTACAATAATGATTGTTTTTGCGAGGTGCAAGATATGGTGCAAGCGCCACTACCAACATTTTTTAATAGCTCGATCGACCTTTCAATTGACCTTTCAACAGAGAAAATACCGCTGCAACAACGGCTCGAAGGCTTAGCAGAACAAATAATTAAAGGATACCGCATCGATCGAGATGAAGCATTAGCTCTCACAAAAATAGCAGGTCAAGAGAATATTTTACTGCTGTGCGCGACGGCCGATCGAGTGCGACAAGCTTGCTGCGGTAATACTGTAGACTGTGCAGCATCATCAATGTCAAGTCTGGTAACTGTTCGGAAAATTGCGGTTTTTGCTCTCAGTCGGCCCACCATCCAGGAGAAAATTCTCCGGTTTACGGTTTGAAAACCTCAGAAGAAATTTTAGCGCAAGCCAAAGCAGCGGAAGCGGCGGGGGCAAAAAGATTTTGCCTGGTTTCTCAAGGAAAAGGCATCAAACATAACAGCCCGAAAACATCGGAATTTGCCGAAATTTTGGCGACAGTGCGCCGAATTATTGACGAAACAAATATCAAGCCTTGCTGCGCTTTGGGAGAAGTTACTCTCGAACAAGCGCAAGAATTGCGAGCAGCGGGAGTAACGCGCTACAACCACAATTTAGAAGCGTCGGAAAACTTTTTCCCGAAGATTGTCACAACTCACAAATGGAGCGATCGAACTGCTACGATTAAGAATTTAAAAGCCGCCGGCATTCAAGCTTGCAGCGGCGGAATTATCGGCATGGGCGAAAGCTGGGAAGACAGGATTGATTTAGCTTTAGCTTTGCGAGAATTGGCAGTGGAATCGGTGCCGGTGAATTTATTAGCTGCTAGAAAAGGTACGCCGTTGGGCGATTTACCCAAACTCGATCCTTACGAAGCATTAAAGGCGATCGCGATTTTTCGCTTGATTCTTCCCGAACAAATCATCCGCTATGCTGGAGGTAGGGAAGCTGTGATGGGAGAACTGCAACATCTAGGTTTAAAAGCTGGAATTAATGCGATGCTAGTCGGTCATTATCTCACTACTTTAGGTCAACCGGCAGAACAAGATAAGGCGATGCTGGATTCTCTGGGACTTGAAGGCGGCGAAGCACCAATTCCGGGTAGTTTCGATCGCTAAATTTTGAGTTTTGAGTTAAATCCCTCGATCGCAAATTTAACTTAAAACTAATATAGTAAGTCTCAGAAAATTCCCAAAACACTCTATCTAGATCCCCCCTAGCCCCCCTTAAGAAGGGGGGACCGGAAGCAGTGAAGTCTCCCTTTTCAGGGGACTGTAAGCAGTGAAAGTCTCCCTTTTCAGGGACTGGAAGCAGTGAAGTCTCCCTTTCCA
>JAAUPF010000072.1 GCA_012034575.1 Richelia sp. CSU_2_1
GGACGGCAGTGGGCGGCATGGGCATGATGTAGTCCTCTCCCTAAAGCCTATTTACTCGTTACCGGGCTCCAGCCTGGTAACGCAAATCTAGAGGCTTTGCCTCGAATTACTCGTTACCAGACCCAGCACCTAGGAATCAAGTAAAACGAGGCAGAGCCTTTAGACATCGGTTCGCAGCGAAAAAAAGCCTAGCAATCAGTAAAATAATTAACATTTCTCCTGCTCTCCCCCTGTGGGACTCTCTCGCTTTCCCTTTCTTACCTTTTTGTATACGTTGCATCTTGTGAAGAAAAACAGAATCTGCTTTAATTAAATTATTTTCATAAAAATATTATTTCGTTAAATCTTGTTATCATAAAAGGCGACATCGGGATCGCAACGGGGAAATGTCCAAAAATATTTGAGTGAGTTAAACTAATTTTAGGAAAATTAGTGAGATTAACTTGCAACAGCCTAAAAAAACTTATGCAGGAAGTTATCAACTGGTTTCAATCTTTTTTATCCAATTCGGTTGATGCTTTCCTAGAGTACGATCGACAGGATAAATACATTTCAATTAATCCTGTTGCTGCCAGTTGGATGAGCTTGGAGCCTGATGAAGCACTCAATAAAACTAATGAGGAATTACTGGAATTATACCCCAACAATCCCGCTTTAATCAATATCGTATCGCAGATCGAACACTGCTTGCAACAAGTATTTAGAACAGGGGAAAAAAGGCTGGCAATCCACGAGGTGGCGGCGATCGATGGCGGGGTAAAAATTTATGAAACTGCTTATACGCCCGTGGTGGATGGTGAATCCGGTAAAATGCGGGTGTTTGCCGTCGGTAGAGATATTACGCGACACTATCGGTGGCAGCAACAAAAGACTCAGGAATTGCGCCGATCGAATCATTTATTGTGGTTGAATGCTGCTAACAGTCCCTTGGCTATGGTGGGCTGGGATGAAGATTTTCGCATCATTCAATGGTCGAAACGTGCGGAACAAATCTTTGGCTGGACGACAGAAGAAATGATGGGCAAGCACTTCGGTGATTTGGGCTTGGTTGGGGAGGAAGATCGAGAAAAAATCGGGGCGATCGAAGCAGAATTAGCAGCAGGCAACAGCACTACTTCAATTCACCGCTATTATACTAAAAATGGCGATGCGATCTGGTGTCGCTGGTTCAATTCAATTATTGGCAGCGGCGATACTTTTACTGTACTTTCTTTGGTGGAAGACATCACCGATCGCAAGCGTTTAGAAGCAGAAAAATCTCAAGCAGCTAGGCTGACAGCAATGGTTGCCGGTGTTGGCATCGCCCTCACCAAACACCCTCAAGATATCCTACTTCCTTGCTGCGAAGCAATGGTACAAAATATTGATATTGCTGCCGCCCAAATTTGGACTTTAAACGTCCACAAAAATACTTTAGAAGTTCAAGCCACCGCCGGAAACTACAGCAAAAATGAAGTTTTTGAAAGCTTTATTCACAGTAAGATTGGTGAAATAGCCGCACGCAAGCAGCCGTATATTGATTGCGGATTTGCTGAAGGATGGAGGGAGAAGTATGGGGAAGGTGGCGCAGGCGAAAATACGGCTAATGTTCCCCAAGACCCAAGTAATTCAGTTGGCACAGTGGGTGCTTATTCCAAAGATAAAAAGCAGATTACTAAGTTAACTGGCTATCCTTTAATTGTTGAAGAAAGGCTGGTGGGGGTAATGATAATTGTCACCACCCAGCCGCTGACGGCAGCGTTTTTAGAAACTTTAGGATCGGTTGCTGATGTCATTGCTTTAGGCATCGAACGCAAGCGCGCCGAATCAGAATTAAAAGCAGCTAAAGGGTTTCTCAATTCGGTAGTAGAAAACCTGCCAGTCGGAGTTTTTGCGAAAGATGCTTCATCCCTTAAGTTTGTGCTGTGGAATAAAGCCGGAGAAGCGATCGCGGGCGTTACCAGTCAAGAGGCGATCGGTAAAAATGATTACGATATTTATCCGAAAGAACAAGCTGATGTTTTTACCGCCCAAGATAGACAAATACTGACAAGTTATAAAAGTCAGTCAGGTGTTAAAAAAACAGTTGAAGAACCGATCCAAACCAAGCATAAAGGTTTGCGAATTTTGCACACCCGCAAAGTGCCGATTCTCGATGCTAAAGGCAATGCCCAGTACGTTTTAGGGATTACTGAAGATATCACGGAACGCAGGCAGGTAGATGAAAGCGTGAGGCTGTACGACCAAATTGTAGAAAATATGCAAATAGGTTTGTACGTCTACCATTTGGAAAATCTAGAGGATGACACAACTCTCAGGGCGATTGCTTCCAATCCAGCAGCTACCCAATTTACGGGGTTAGAAATGGCAGATGTTTTGGGAATGACAATTGATGAAATTTTTCCCAAATGGCGATCGAAAAAAATCCCGCAAGCATTCGCCTCAGTAATTCGCGATCGAGAAGCAGTAGAAATTGAAGATATTGACTGCGATGAAAGCGGCATCGTAACTCGCGCTTTTTCTATTAAAGCCTTTTCGCTACCCAACAATTGCGTCGGTGTGGCTTTTGAAAATATTACCGATCGCAAGCGCCTGGAGTTTCAACTAAAGGTAGCTTTGGCGCAAAGCGAACGATCGCAGGAGTTGCTGCGGACTGTAATTGATAAAAGTAAAGACTGGATTTTTGCTAAAGATCGAGATTTTCGCTACATTTTGGCTAACAATAGTTTTGTGAAATCTCTTGACATAACAGTAGAATACGCGATCGGAAAAAATGATTCAGAATTGGGATTTCCCGCAAAATTTATCTTTGGCAACCCCGCCGAAAACATCCGAGGTTTCCGGAAAGACGATCTGGCTGTATTGCAGGGAGAAACAATTCACAATCCGTCCGATCCGGCAACATTTGCTGACGGATCGGTACATATTTTCGATACGCAAAAAGTTCCCTTGCGCGATGCTGAAGGCAATATCTTTGCCGTGCTCGGTTTTGCTCGCGATATTACCGAAAAATATCGAGCTCAAGAGGCTTTGTCTAGAAGCGAAGAAAGATTTCGCTCTTTAGTAGCTAATATTCCCGGATTAGTTTATCGCTGGCAGTGTGATTTTTCCGTGATGTTTATTAGCGATGCTGTTTCCTTGCTAGCAGGCTATCCGGCGGCTGATTTTTTATCGCAACCGCACCTCGAAAGCCGTACTTTTGCGAGCATTATTTATCCCGAAGATTTGGCGAAAGTTGCAGCAGCAATTCAGCAGGGAATAGAAAATAAACAGTGCTACAGTTTGGAATACCGCTTGCTAGCTGCCGACGGTACGATTAAATGGGTGTGGGATAAAGGTGCTCCTGTATTTGGCGAAGATGGCAAGGCAAGCTATTTGGATGGGGTGATTTTTGATATTAGCGATCGTTATTATGCACAAGAAGCATTGCGTCAAAAAACTTCCGAATTAGAAGCTGTTTTTCTGGCGTTACCCGATTTGTATTTCCGGCTGAATGCTGAGGGGACAATCTTGGATTACTTATCGGGAAATTCAGCGGAACTTTACTTACCTGCGGAGGAGTTTCTGGGCAAAAAAATGACCGAGTTATTGCCTCCCAGCGCCGCCAGCCAATTCAATCGAGCAATACTTGAAATTTTAGAAACTAGAGCCTCCATTAATATAGAGTATTCACTGTCAGTGCTGGAAGGAGAGCAAACTTACGAAGCAAGATTTGTGCCTTTTAACTGTAAGGAAATTATTATCATCGCTCGCAACATTACCCAACGCAAACAAGCAGAATCTGAATTAAGACAGAAAAACCGTCAATTAGAGCAAACTTTGAAACAATTGGGAAAAACTCAAGCTCAACTAATTCAAGCCGAAAAAATGTCTGGTTTGGGACAGCTAGTTGCGGGAATAGCTCACGAAATTAACAACCCTGTAAGCTTTATCTACGGTAATATTATTTATGCTCGCGACTACGCCCAAAATCTGCTGCAATTGTCGATTTTGTACCAGCAACACTACCCCGTTCCCCCTGTTGAAATTGGCGAGTTTGCTGATGAGATAGAACTCGAATTTATCAAAAAAGATTTCCCGCAACTGCTGAGTTCAATTGAGATGGGGGCCGATCGCATCCGCCAAATTGTTCTGTCGTTGCGCAACTTTTCCCGTCTCGAAGAATCAGCAATCAAGCGCGTTGACATTCATGAAGGTATTGACAGTGCTTTGTTGATTTTGCAGCACCGGCTTAAAGAAAATGGCAGGAATCGCAATATTGAAATAGTAAAACAATACGGAGAATTGCCCCCGATCGAATGCTATGCCGGTCAGTTAAATCAAGTGTTTATGAATATATTGAACAATGCTATTGATGCCTTGGCAGATGTTAGAAACAACAATAAATTAGAATTAGCAGATATTGTAGAAAAACCAGATTTTTGCTGTTTGATTTCGGATTGCAATGCGTCACCTTGCATTCGCATTCGCACGCAGGTTTTGGATAACCTGCGGGTGGAAATCGCAATTTTGGATAACGGCCCGGGAATGCCAGAATCTGTTAAATCTCGAATATTTGACCCATTTTTTACTACTAAACCTGTTGGTAAAGGTACTGGTTTGGGGCTGTCAATCAGCTATCAAATAGTAGTAGAAAGGCATGGCGGTACGCTGCGGTGCATTTCAGCGCCGGAAGGAGGAACTGAAATAGCGATCGAAATTCCAATTCGGCAAAAAACAGTCGATAGTTGATAGTTGATAGTCGATCGTTGGTAATTGGTAATTGGGAATTGGTAATTGGGAATTGGTAATTGGTAATTGGTAATTATCCCGATTTTCTAATTTAAAAGCTAAAATCTAATAATTCCCAGTTTAAAAGCTAAAATCGAATAATTTTTTAATCTAAAATCTAAAATCGATAGATCTATTTTTATGATAAAATGCACTCAGTAATTTCTAGTTGCTGCTAAAATGTTACGGCTAAATTTCTTGGAAATCGAGGCAAACAAGCATGACATCTAAAACCGTTAAAAATGACAATTTAAATGTCAAACCAATAGCAGAAGAAGATGATGATGATTCCTACGTTGATTACTTTTATGATGTTCCGGGTGAGGTACCGGGAACCCTCGATTTAGAGCCGGATGCGCCCCCTCCCGAAATTGTATTGATCGATTATTGCGAAGCGACAGCTACGCGCTCAAAATTGGCGAATCCCCAAGAAGCTGCTACCTATCTGGATACAGAATCTGTTTCCTGGGTTGATATGTTGGGACTGGGAAATAAAGAAACTTGGCGGCAAATGAGCGAGGTTTTTAATTTGCACGTCATGGCTCAAGAAGATGTAGTTAACGTACCCCAGCGACCGAAAGTTGTAGATTATGAAGACCACCTATTAATTATTGCTTGGATGGTGACGATCGACCCTAAATTAGATACTTTTAACAAAGAACAAGTAAGCTTGATTTTGGGCAAACATTATGTATTAACCGTTCAAGAAGAACCGGATTACGATTGTTTTGGACCAGTGCGCGATCGGATTCGGAAAGGACAGGGAACAATCCGCAAACACGGTGCTGATTATTTAGCCTATTCTTTGTTAGATTCAATTATCGACGGATTCTTCCCCGTGCTGGAAATCTACGGCGAGCGCATTGAAGAACTCGAAGACGAAGTGGTAGCGCGACCCACCCGCAAAACCCTGGAAAAAATCTATAAAATCCGCCGAGAATTACTGACTTTGCGCCGCGCAATTTGGCCGCAGCGAGATGCAATCAATACTCTAATTCGCGATAGCAGCGATGCGATCGGACCGGAAGTGCGGATTTACCTGCGCGACTGTTACGATCACACGGTGCAGGTGATGGATATGGTGGAAACTTACCGGGAATTGGCTTCGGGTTTGATGGATGTTTACTTATCTTCAGTGGGCAATAAAATGAATGAAATCATGAAGTTGCTGACAGTAATTTCTAGTATTTTTATCCCTCTAACTTTCGTGGCGGGAATTTACGGCATGAATTTCAATACCGAGAAATCGCCGATGAATATGCCAGAACTTAATTGGTATTTTGGCTACCCGCTTTGTTTGGGGATGATGGCCACGATCGCGGCAGGTTTAATTTACTTTTTTTGGCGTCGCGGCTGGTTTGAAAACTTCTCGAATATTCAAGATGATTGAGACTTATTCGATCCCAAATCTCAAATCTTACATCTCAAATTTACGATCGGCACCGTACAACCAGATCGAAACGCAACGATCGGCCGTCCAATTCGAGTAAAATAAGCGCGGGGAGAAAGTAGGCGCAGGCGGTTGCGGGCTAGCGAAAGTTAGCCTGAGGAAAGTCCGGGCTCCCGAAAGACCAAACTTGCTGGGTAACGCCCAGTGCGAGCGATCGTGAGGATAGTGCCACAGAAATATACCGCCCCCGCGATTTTAGATAGTAGATTTTAGATTGAATCGAAAATCGAGAGTTGAAAGCTGAAAATTGTCGGGGGTAAGGGTGCAAAGGTGCGGTAAGAGCGCACCAGCAGCATCGAGAGGTGCTGGCTAGGTAAACCCCGGTTGGGAGCAAGGTCGGAGGAACTACGGTTGGTCTTTTACCAGTTCCGTTTTAGGGCACCGCTTGAGGCGTCTGGTAACGGGCGTCCCAGATAGATAACTGCCCTCAAAACTGCTTGCAGTTGAGAGAACAGAACCCGGCTTATGTCCGACTTTTTCCCCCCCCAACCGATCGAACTTATCAGAAAAATTAAGTTCCCACCTTTTTCGGCGCAAAAGGAGAAGCAGAATTTATGGCACTAAAACCTCCAGCAAAATCCTCTCCGTAAGCCTCTTCACCGTGTTCGTTGATATCCAAACCTTGGTCTTCAGCATGAGAAGGTACTCGCAGTTCCATAAAAGAACCCAGCAGTTTGATGATGGCAAAAGTGCCTGCCGCCGCAAACACGTAAGTAGCTAAAACACCGACAAATTGAATCCCGACTAGCTTCGGATCTCCGGCTAACAGACCGTTAGCACCTAATTCGTTTACCGCTTTTGTGGCAAACACGCCGGTCAGAATTGCACCTACAGTTCCACCGACGCCGTGTACTGGGAAGGTATCCAAAGTGTCATCAAATCCGAGTTTTGCCCGCAAGCTAACAGCAAAGAAGCAGCAAACCGTTGTAATCGAACCGATCAAAATCGCCGCTACGGGAAGCACGAATCCAGCCGCTGGGGTAATGCCTACCAATCCCGCCAAGAAGCCGCTGGCAATGCCTACTGCTGTGGGTTTGCCCCGGAGTACCCATTCCAAAATTGTCCAAGTTAAGCCGCCAGCAGCAGCAGAAATCGTGGTGGTGACAAAAGCAACGGTTGCTAAGGAACCGGCACCCAAGGCACTACCTCCGTTGAAGCCGCACCAGCCGAACCACAGCAAACCGATGCCCAGCAGGACGTAGGGCACGTTGTGGGGGGTGTGGGGCTTGTTCAAGTGGTTGGTGCGAGGTCCGATCATCCAAGCTGCGACTACTGCCGAAACCCCGGAACTGATGTGTACGACGGTGCCGCCCGCAAAGTCCAAAGATCCGATCGCGGCCAACCAGCCTCTACCCCAAACCCAGTGAGCTAAGGGCGAGTAGATGAAGGTAGACCACAACAGCATGAACCAAAAATATGCTTTAAATGTTACCCGTTCGACGATCGCCCCGGAAATTAAGGCGGGAGTAATGATGGCGAACATCATCTGGTAAGCCATGAAGAGTTGGTGGGGAATTGTGCCTGCGTAGCCTACAGGATCTGGTTTGTCGGCTGCAACGTTGTTTAAGAACATCCAGTCTAAACCGCCGATGAAACTTTCAATTCCTACGCCAAAGGCCGGAAACTTGACGGACACGTCAAAGGCTAAACTGTAGCCCCACAGCACCCAGGTAACACCGATGAGTCCCATCATCACCAAACTCATCATCATGGTGTTGAGGACGTTGCGCGATCGCACCAGTCCTCCATAGAAAAATGCCAGTCCCGGTGTCATTAACAGCACCAAAGCTGTAGATACCAACATCCAGGCTGTATCGCCAGAGTCGATCGGATTTGGTGCAGCAGCAGCAGGGGCGGCATCTTGAGCTAAGGCGTTTCCCATCAGGGGGGCGCTCAACAGCCACAGAGTGACGAGCGCGATCGTAAGACTTTTTCTGAACACGTTGCTTTTACCTTCTAAGACTGACTGATGTCTGAAGGGATGACCGAGTGAATTTTAGATGTCAGGATTTTAGATGCAATAGTTATTTTGATTTTTAGTCCCTGTTTGAGTGGAACGAATCTTACATAGATAATTCCCAATCCTTATAGCTTCTGACTTTAAATAGCCGAACCAATCTAAAATCGTCAATCCCTTGTTCGCAAAATAGTGACTTTTGGATTGCACCATTTGCAAAGTGGGATATTCGGTATCGTAAGATACCAAAAACCCGAATTTAAGATTTTATTAATATATCCTTAGGTACTTGACATAGCTGGTAATTGCAGAGTAAAAAATCCAGAGAACTGTGCCGCATCAATGTAGTACGGTAATTGGGCGGTTGATGCTTGTAGGCTGTTGAATGATGGTTGTTTGAGGAAATATTTAATATCAAATCTGTTAGCTTCGGAATGATATAAACGGAGGACACGGCACTGCCGTGTCCCTACAATTAATGGGGGTAGGGACTAAGGCCAAGCCGTGTCCTCGGTATCATTCCGATGCAACCGGAAACGATTTAACCACTACATCCATAATAATCGATCCAACTTCTTAACTCTTTGACCAGTAAATGAACTTTGGTACAGAGCGACAAATTGTTCAAAATATTCAGGTTCAGTCTTTTCGTCTTCACATACAATTAAAAAAAAGTGTTTGTACCTTTTCACTCTTATCGGACGTTCAATAGCTTCTTTAGTTGCTTTGCGTCGCTCTAAGTTACCTTTTCTTGCCATCGATCTTTAGTTTAACTAAATTCAAATTACCTAATACGGGGATTGCCCCATATCTTCCCTCTAAATACCTTTTTTCTTTGTCGGCATCTGGTCTTTCTTTCTGAGAATTTATCTGATTTTTACCTCGATATACAAAATCAGATAAAGAATAAAATTCCGTGGATTCCCAATGATTTTTTTCAGCAAAATATATCTGATCTCTTCTCAAAGTGGCATAGGACAATAAATTAGTATCGTGAGTAGCAAAAATCAATTGAGCATTATTCGGGTTAGTCTGCCGATTCAAAAACATATTGATGGTATGCAGCGTCATTATCGGATGCAGCTTTCCTTCAATTTCATCGATTATTAATAAACCTCCATTTATCAAAGTCCATAATACAGGTCCGCTTAAATGAAAAGCTTTTTGAGTTCCTGGGGATTCATGCTTATCTAATTCCCAAGTTTTAAATTCTTGGGTTGCTTGACATCGATCGTCATAAATACGGTGTGTTGCAGAAACAGTGTATGCTTTCGAGCCGGTGAGCGTATTAATCAACATACTCTTAAATTCATCGGGTATGTATTCTGCCAATTCCAAGGGATTGAAATCTCGGTCTGTAACATTTAAATTAATAATTCCCAAATTTAGGCTAGTAAAATATTCCTCGATTTTTTGACGGTACTCTGGATCGTCCCAAAGAATAATAGTTCTGACTGCTTCGAGATCTGTATTTAATCCATCAATAATAGTATATTTATCAAACCAATGGAGAATTTTTTTCGCTGCTTCAATATTTAAAATATCGCAAGTAGATAAGAATAATGCGTTATCTCTGGTTGCTTCGATCGCGGCATCAATTGTCTTTGAAGAAGCTTTGAATCCCGAAGAAACATCAATAACATCTTTGCTTCTTTGAAACAAGTTAACTTCTCTACCTGCCGACTTTCTAAATAACCATTCGGCAACTATTGCATTTCTGTTAAACTCTAGACCGTACCTGTATCTATCTGCTGCAATTAAAAAAACAATTTCAAAAAAAGTAGGTCGATCGAGCCAATCTTTTCTCAGTAAAAAAGGTTGGTAGGGTAATTTGGTTGTTGAAGAAGAACGTGCGGAAAAATCAATTAATTTTTTGAGCGCACCCATTGCTTGCAACAGGTTAGATTTTCCACTAGCATTAGCACCGTAGATAGCCACAGCATTTAAAGCCTGGTGCTTGCCTTGCTGAATTATATGTTCGGAATGCTCTTTTTGTTTTGAGGCAGGAACTAAGCTTAAGACTTGTTCTTCACCTATTGATTTGTAGTTAGCAACTCTAAATTCTATCAACATTGCATTTTTTAGATTTTTTTTGCAAAATCAGGGTAGTTCGCTAAGTTTAAGATAGCGAACTGCTATAATTTTGTCAATCCAAACAGTAAATCTTAGCTCTAGTAGGACTGAGGTAAAAAATAGTTTGACGCACTATATAAGCGGTTGCGGTGCGCAGTGCGCACCCTACATATAGTAGAGTTTGTCTGGGTTACATATAGTAGAGTTTGCCAAAAAAATAGCAGGTAGGCGAGATGCCGACCCACGAGAGTTATTGCAGAGCTAATAGTTATTAAAAACTAATTTTTTAACCGCATCTGACTGAAAAGCTGGATGGCCGATCGCCATACTAAATAACCTCGATCGTTGAGGTGCAAGCCATCAGTGCTCAATTCGATCGGCAAATTGCCGTCTGCATCGACAAACATCGAATACAAATCTAGATACAAAACATTTTCAGCATTAGCAATATCTTGAAGTCGGCGGTTAATGTCTCGAATCCGGCTGTTAGGAATAGTCAAGAGGCGATCGCGATTTTCCCAAGTAGATTGTTCGGCACTATGCGGCAAAATCGACTGCACGACAATCCGGGCCTTAGGGTGAGCCCAGCGCAAATCGCGGACAATCTGTCGCAGGTTGCCGGCAATCCCTTCATCGCTGGTACCGCGCAGCAAATCGTTAATCCCGATCATCACAAAAACAGCATCCGGCCCAGTGCGATCGAATAACTGCAAGCGCTTCAGCAAGCCCGCCGAAGTTTCTCCAGAAATCCCTTGATTGAGCCAAGTACGATCGGTAGGCAACAGTTTGGTGGGAAACCACATACTCAGAGAATCTCCCGCCAAAACAGCCAGCCTTGGGGGCTTGTTGGCAGCTACCACTTCAGCTTCCCTGGCCAATTGAGAAACCCACTGCTGGTAAGTCCACTTGTGGCGCTGTGCGGCTGCTGGCGAGTCTTGCACAGTTCTGACAGTTGTCACCGGCGATCGAATTTGTTCTTCAATGTTAGCGGTAGTTTCAGCAGCGCTGGCCGAGGAGTTTTCCGGCAAATCCTGTCCCCGCAGCATTAGCTGAACGACTGTTACTATCAGTATCCCGTTGGTCACTAGGGATAGCAGAGCCCAAAACGGTACAGGCTTCGATCGGCTAAATCTCAGCCTTGATAGGGAACTATCGGTTCTAACTCTGCTGATTCCTCCAAATTTCTCCATAAACTCAGGCGATTTGCAGACACCACACCGAATGATTAACACGAGTCCTGCATCTGAATTTTACCGATCGACTTTCGTCTCAATTCCGGTACAAACCTGCCGCTGTGATGTGTTTGGCGCGACGGCGATGCAGAACCTTGTTGTTGCGGACTACTCTACCACAAAAAACCGGCGTACCGCCGGTTCTTGGTGAGGACTTGCGCGCGATCGAGATCGCAGATACATAGCAAGCACCGGACCAGCTCGATCGCACTCTGGGGAAGCTCTTATTGCCTCGGGCTGAATGCCAAATGCTATACAAGGTGTTTTGCTGGGGCTGCGCGCTGCGGAGGAAATCTTCCGGCGGTGCGCCCCAGCAATGTCGCGCCAGTCGCGACTGTCTACTAAAATTTGGTTTTACCCCCAGCAAAACCGCCGAGTCCGCCCTCGCTTCTGCTGCCCAAGCTGCTTTCTTTGACAAACCCAGTGTAGGCTTCCATGCCGTGTTCGCCAATATCCAAACCTTCTGCTTCCTCTGCTGGAGTAACTCTAATACCCAACAGAGCTTTGAGGGCTACCCAGAAAATCGTACTCAGCAGCACGGTCATGCCCCCTACAGAGACAATGCCCACCAACTGCGACCAGAGTTGACCGAAACCGCCACCTACAAGCAATCCTGCTGCCGGACCTGCAGTGTAGATTCCCGTGTTGGGACCGTCAGCAAACAAGCCAACTGCCAGAGTTCCCCAAACACCGCAAACTAAGTGAACTGAAGTTGCCCCTACGGGGTCGTCAATTTTCAAGTTGTCGAAGAAAGTGACTGCGAAAACTACCAGGACACCGGCAATAATGCCGATAATCGCAGAGTTGGGGACGTTTACCCAAGCGCAGCTAGCTGTTACCCCAACTAAGCCGGCGAGGATGCCGTTGATGATCATTGACAAATCTGGTTTGCCGAGGTAAAGCCAAGCTGTAATCGTGGCAGCCACACCGCCGAAGGCACCGGCAGTATTGGTGGTGATGGCAATGTGGGCGATCGCATTTGGATCGACTGCCATTGTCGAACCTGGATTGAACCCAAACCAGCCCAACCACAGAATCAAACATCCCAGAGTAGCAATGCTCATATTGTGACCGGGCAGTGCCACAGTCTCGCCGTCGCGGTACTTGCCGATCCGGGGACCGAGAAATGCTGCTCCCATCAAAGCTGCCCAGCCGCCTACCGAGTGAACCACTGTCGAACCGGCAAAATCCCAGAAACCTGCTTTTGCCAGCCAGCCGCCCCCCCAAATCCAGTGTCCGGTAATCGGGTAGGCAATTCCTACTAACAGCAAGCAGAAAATTAAGAAGTCCATGAATTTAATGCGCTCTGCAACTGCTCCAGAAACGATCGTGGCAGCAGTTCCGGCAAAAACTAATTGGAAAAAGAATTTAGCGTTGAGGGGGACTCCCGTCCAGTTTAGCGAGTCGAAAATACCCTGATAAGCCTCTCCTGTAGCGGGGCTGTTGTCAGCTACATTCCACAGGAAAAATCCGCCGCTCGATCCTACGAAACCGTTGCCGTCACTGAACATTAAGGCAAAGCCGATCGCCCAATAGGCAATGGTAGAAAGCGCAAAAACAATCAAGTTTTTTGCCAGCACGTTAACGGCATTTTTCTGGCGGCAAAAACCGGTTTCTAACATCCCGAAACCAGCATTCATAAAGAAAACTAGCATCCCGGCAACCATGACCCACATGGTATCCATGCCCACCTTCAGGCTGGCTAATTGTTCTTCGGTAGTTGGGGCGGGGGCTGTTTGGGCAACCGCTGCATAGCCCGACACCAAAACGATAATTACAGCTAGAGGTATGCAGGCTTGCCAACTGGGGCTCAGTCGCATTATCGATATTTGCAACTGCCGATATATTTTGGCTGTAGCGCGAAAATTAACCGATAGCCAAGTTGAAGGCTCTGGCCTTACTTGGTTCCTGTTTTTCTTTTTGAGCATTAGTTTAGACATATTCTCAACTACTCAGTTAGCGTTCTAAAATTCCAACAATTTTACTACAAATGATTCTGTATCATTTGATTCGATCTAGATACGACTTGTAACCCAGCTCGTCTAACAGGTCTTGCTTTTCCATCACGGATTGGGACAAGCTTTGACGGTATTGCTGAATTCGCTCTAGCAATTCTGGTTGGTGAGCTGCTAGAATCTGAACTGCTAGCAGGCCCGCATTTTTAGCGCCGCCGATCGCCACTGTTGCTACTGGTATGCCTGCAGGCATTTGGACGATCGAGTACAAAGAATCTATTCCTTGCAGGTGGCGGCTGGCTACGGGAACGCCGATTACTGGCAAAGGCGTTAAAGATGCTACCATTCCCGGCAGGTGCGCGGCACCGCCCGCACCTGCAATAATGACTTTTAGACCCCGATGATGCGCGTTTAGAGCGTATTCTACCATGCGCTGGGGGGTGCGGTGAGCGGAGACGATCGCCACTTCCCAAGGAATATTGAATTCTTCGCAAACTGCGATGGCTTCTTTCATGGTTGGCAAATCCGAATCGCTGCCCATGATAATTCCAACTGTCGGTTGATTCATACTATTACTGAGATCGAATTGAGTTTTCCGATCGTATGTTAGTTTGAAATAAGCGCGTTAACTCAAAATAACCCAATCTAAAATCAATCTAAAACTTAAAATCAATCTAAAATCAGTGCGAAATCTAAAATCTAAAATCCATCTAAAATCTGAAATCTAAAATCTAAAATCGAATGACTGACGCTACAACTACAACTGCCGCCCCTATAGATATTCTTAATGCGAAGCTCGCAGGCAAAAAGGATTTGCAGATGCTGGCTATTGATGCGGAGGGTACGATTCAAGAAGTTTGCCCGATGGACAAAGTTTTTAAACGGATTTCTCCGCCGGATTTGCAAGTGATTGATGTCGCGGGAGATTGGATTTCCCTGGGCGGTGTGGACTTGCAGATTAACGGAGCATTGGGTTTTGCTTTTCCCGATTTAGAAAGCAAGGATCTGGCAATTTTACCGAAAATTTGTCAATTTTTGTGGAATCAGGGAGTTGATGCTTTTTTGCCGACTTTGGTAACAACTTCGCTAGATAAATTCGGGCGATCGCTCTCGACAATTGCCGATTATATCCGCAGCCAAAAAAGTGAGTCTCCGGCAGCTAATCGAGTCAAAACAGCGGAAATTATCGGCGTTCACCTCGAAGGTCCTTTTCTCAACCCGCAGAAGCGAGGAGCTCATCCAATTGAATTTTTAATGCCGCTAACTGTCGAAAATGTCAAGCAAGTTTTGGGCGATTGCGCCGATATTGTGAAAATAATTACGTTGGCACCGGAATTAGACAGCACTGGCGAAGTAATTCCCTATTTGCAAAGTTTGGGAATAACAGTTAGTTTGGGACATTCTCAAGCGACGGAGGAGCAAGCGCAGCAGGCATTTGCTCTGGGAGCTTCGATGGTAACTCACGCTTTTAATGCGATGCCGAGTTTGCATCACCGAGAGCCTGGATTGTTGGGAGCGGCGATCGTTTCTCGGGGAGTTAAATGCGGTTTAATTGCTGATGGAAAGCACGTTTCTCCAACTGCGATCGATCTTTTATTGCGGGCTGGCAGATACGAAACGGGAGTTTTTTTAGTTAGCGATGCTTTAGCTCCTTTGGGGTTGCCCGACGGTGTTTATCCTTGGGATTTTCGCCAAATTGAAGTCAGAAAAGGTACGGCTTGGCTGAGATTGGATTATCACACGCCGCTGGAATCTGCTACTTTGGCAGGTACGACGCTGCCGCTGTTGGCGGGGGTACAAAATCTGGTAAAATGGGGAATCTGCGAGGTAGAAAGCGCGATCGCCCTGGCTACTGATTCTCCCAGAAGCGCGATCGGACTTTCAGGAATTATAGGTCGATCGGCCTCTCAATTGTTGCGCTGGCATTTGGACGATCGAACAAAAGAATTGAATTGGCATAGATTATTTTAAACACTTGAGAGTTGATAGTCGATCGCCCGCAATTTCAGAAAGTGCGATCGCCCATAATTTAAAAGTGAGATCGCCCGTAATTTAAGCAAGTGCGATCGGCCCTAATTTAAAAAGTGCGATCGACCCTAATTTAAAAGTGCGATCGACCGTAATTTCAGAAATTTCGATCGCCCGTAATTTTAGAAAGTGCGATCGCCCGTAATTAAACAAGTGCGATCGCCCATAATTTAAGAAAGTGCGATCGGCCATAATTCAGGAAAGTGCGATCGCCCGTAATTTAAGCAAGTGCGATCGCCCCTAATTTCAAAAGTTCGATCGACCGTAATTTAAAAAGTGCGATCGACCTTAGTATATAAAAGTGCGATCGACCTTAGTATATAAAAGTACGATCGCCTCCGCTTCGCTTCGCCCGTAATTAAAAAAGTGCGATCGACCTTAATTCAAGAAAGTTCGATCCCCTCCGCTTCGCTGGGCCCGTAATTAAAAAAGTACGATCGCCCATAATTTAAGAAAGTGCGATCGACCGTAATTTAAGCAAGTTCGATCGACCCTAATTTCAGAAAGTGCGATTGACCCTAATTTAAGCAAGCGCGATCGCCCATAATTCAAGAAAGTGCGATCGCCCTTTCATCAATCTCTAAAAGTACGATTCTGCTGATTATCGTTGAGATTTAGGATGCCAACGCATCCCAATAATTGCCATTCCTGTTGGGCCACTTGTTGAAATAATTATTGTTCCATCTGAACTATTAGCAGTTACAAAATTGGTAGAAGTTATCCAGGAATGAGGAAATATATCGTTGCGATAGTCATGATTATTATTAACTGCCAACTTCTTTTCAATTTGCTCGCCTTTGTACCACACAGCGCGATCGAAACCGTAAACCAGCGTGCGTTCTCCATCCACTGCAACCACACTCAGTCTACGTGGGATATGAGATGATTGAGTGTTGTATTTGAGAGAAACTCGTCGTCCCATACCTTTATTCAGGCAAACCTCAGCCCATTCATTAGGGGTACGCATAGATACAAAGGCATCATCCGAGGGAGTCAAACCTGCATTTTCGATAATTAGATCGGCAGTAATACCTCCCGTACCGTAGTAATGAAAATAACCAAGAGTATCGCCAGTGAGGATATTATTATCTGAGAAAAACAAGACCTGTGCTCCACCAGGGATATGAGATAATGAAAGATGAATAAAATGCTTTTTTCCGTCAGGTTCCAGACATTGTACGCGACCTATTTTATCTCCTACTAATTGACAAACAGCTTGTTTGTACCCTACTGAACGGTTAAATCCTTTCCACTGATATGAACCGCGTACATCACCGTTTGCATTCACAAACCAAGCTTTGTCATTAGTCATTATCCAAACAGCATCTCCATCAACACCTACAATATCTGTCCCTGGAAGATTCACTTTATGCTTCAAAGCTCCCTTGCTATCGTAGTGGAATAGTAGCGCTTGGTGAGTGCTCATCCACACTCCACCATCACTTCGAGCAATAAGACGAAGTGGTTTCTCTACCAGGGGTATCGCTCTCACAGTATTTCCTACCCAAAGAGCAATTGGTATTTTCTCGTCATCACCTTTGTAAACAGTGCTAGCCAATCCTCCGGGGCTGGCATTGGTTATTATATAAGGTCTCGCTGGGAAAGATTTTGGGCCGGGTCCAGGTATAATGCGAGCTGCATTAAGTGGCTTTAGTTCTACTATATCTTCCTTGATTGGATTATTCCACTTAATAAAAGCAATAGTCCAAATTTTAAAATTGTTACAATTTGTAGCTTTCATTGGTTTTTCTGCTTCCCAAGATGTCGCATATTTTGCATTCAAAATTAAGCCCAGTAAAAAAGCCAGTAAAAACGACAAAATGTAGCGCCAATATCTTACTATTACTTCCATTGGTTTCCTTTCATTACCTCTGTAATTGGTTGACCGACTTGGATGCTATCTTGTAATGCAAGAACATTAATTATCTGTATCCGATCGATGTTATTGGGTTGATTCCACAAACTAACGGCTTTTCCACCACCAAGCGCAATAGCTACATGATCTGGATTTCCTCGATCCGAAGTTCTATAAAATAGAAGTTGTCCTGGTTGTAATGGTCTGATTGTTGCCGGTTGTTTGCTGTTGGATAAAGTGACATAGAATGGCAGACTTTCCTGATATCCCATCATAGCCATACCTGAAAAGTTTGGGAGTCCGTAATTCGCTTTTTTCATGAAAATACGGACTTGATCGGCAGTCAATTGTCCACAAAGAAAGGCTGCATAGATAATCATCTCCCAGCAATTCATGCTATCAGTATATTGTAAAAAGCCGGGTTTCTTATCCCAAAAGTGCGAAGTAAAATTATTGGATGTAGGATTTTCCCATTTCTGGCTGCCTTTAAGTAAAGCAGCCATAATCGCAGTTGCCATTTCAGGTTTTTGACGAAACTTATCTACAATCAATGTCCGCATATTGGGATCGCCAACTACTGACCTCAAATCTTCCAAACTATTAGTCTTGATAATTAAGTCAACGATGCGATTATAGTTAGCGATCGCCCCAGCCTTCAGCAATTTTTCTATTTGCTCTTTGAAAGTAGGTTTACGTGGATTTGGATTGCCTGCAAAAAAATCCCCTGAAAACTTTTCTGGTTCTGGTTTGTAAGCGATCGGCAGCTCATCATAAAACTTTTGACTCGGCTCAGGTTTGTACTTCGGCTGCTTATTCAAATCCAAAATATCCTTCGGTGGCTTATTCAACCGCGGTGCTTCCCCAGCTTCTGGCAAATTATTAGTCTGCGTCCCCGTACCCTTGGGATCGTAAGACCCCTGGCAGTCTGTGATTCACCGGGTATTGACTTCCCATTCTCCCAATTAGACTTCGACCAACTCTCATTCCAACTATTACGCCCGTCATCCCACACAGTCCCGCTTCGAGTCCAACTCCAATTGCTTTGCTTGCTAGTAGTCGTTCCCCCTTTAGTTACCGATTCGGTATTAGTACCGCTGATGGTTTCACTCCAACTGTAACCGCCTTTAAAATCCCACCTCCTGTAACTGGAACTCCAAGTCTGACTCCCCGAAGTCGAAGTGCTTACACCTTTATCCGTAGCATTGTCGCTCCACCATCTCTCGTAACTTGAAGTTTCAGTTTCATCTTTTCGTCCATCTTTATAAACAGTAACTGTTTGCCCGTTGCGGGTGCGCACAGTATCGCTGCTGCTGGATGAAGTATTGTTAGTTCCATCATTGTTGCTGTTGGAACGAGTAGATGTAATAGTCTCTTCATCTCCCGTAGTAGTCGTAGTATAAGCATCGATCTTATACTCGCTTTCATGTTGAACGTTGTTCTGAGAAAAAGTTTCCGAATTGTTTTTAGAAGTGATTTTTCCCGAACTATTGGCACTATAACCATCGGACTTCGTTACCGAATAGTTATCTGTAATCCTGCTGCTAGTTTGCGGCCCGTGTTTGTAAGTTTCCGTATTATTACCTTGCCTGACAGAGTAATTGTTGTGTCGGTTGTTCTGCCGATATACAGAACCCTGACTGCTGTTAGTTTGTTCGGATTTACTGACATTATAAGTGTCTTGATAGCCGTGATTTTTTGACTTGCCGTCATCGTAACTGCTTTGACTGTTGCTACTGCTTTCTGAATAAACGTCGCGGGTATTTGCGTTGACAGCTACACCGCCATTTGTATTGTTGTCCCAAGTAGAATTGGTTACAGAATAGTTGTCGTTGTTGCTGCTGCTTTTCGAGAAACCGCTGCTGTTGCTGTTAGTAGAATTCGACGTGCTGACAGTCGTTTCCTCACCGCTGTGGGCGCTGTTAGAAGTGTTGCCGCTGCTGCCATTCGTCCACTTAGCATTGCCTGCGGTTTGAGTCGCATTGTTGGTAGTTGATACGTTGTTGCCGTTAGTAGTGCGGGTTTTGGAAGTTGATTTAGAACCCCAATCATCTTGACGATCGCCATTATATATGCTGAGGTTCGTACCGTATTGGCTGTTAGATTTGGACTTGCTGTTGCGGTAACTTTCTGAAGCATCGTTTCTGGTGTGCGTGGGAGTGGTATAGTCGTAAGAACTGCGGGATTTCTGAGCCGATTCGCTGCTGTCGCTGCGAGTTCCTTCGTGTCTGACTCGGCTGCGATTTTCCTGCGATCGATTTTTCCTTTCAGTTGAGTTTTGAGAAAAGCTTCTGCTGGTGTAAGTGCTAGCATTGGTAGCTGAATCGCTGGTGGATTCGTCAAAAGATTCGCCGTTGTGGTTAGTTTTGCTAGTGCTTCTATCCCAGCTAGAATCGGTGTTGGAAAGGCTGCTAAGGGTGCGAGAGTTGGTGGTAGTTGTGCCGTTGGAACTATTGGTAGTGGTGGTTTTGTACGGTGCTAAGTCTGTGGTAGTGGAATAGGTGCCGACGTTGGAATCTCCGGTCGATCGAGTGGTAGTTTTTGGCGTGCCGGGGGCGGTGGTTGTGGTTGCTCTTTCTGAGGTTTTGGCTGCGGTAGAATTGGCAGAGTTACCGATATTTTCATCAGCATCAATTAGTGATTTTGTCAAGTATTTAGCTGCCACCAATACTGGAATTGTGGGAATAGTTTCGGCTGCTGTAGCAATAGCCGATCCTGCGTCGAGAATGCCGTATCCCGTCCTTTCATCCCATTCGGGTACGTCGATGTCAGAAGCTGTATTGAGGAGGATATTTTTGATTTGTTGGTAATCCAGAGATGGATTAGCCTCCCACATTTGCGAGATGGTATTTGTGACTTTAGCTACTGCTATTGATGTGCCTTGCTTGGTTTCGGTTGTTGCAGTTTCTGTTGTTTGCGGAATGTCGCCTGCTGCTAAAATATCCAAACCTCCTCCGTAGCTGGAATAGGCAGCCCGATAGTTATTTTCGGCTGCACCGACGGTGATG
Source organism: Richelia sp. CSU_2_1 (assembly GCA_012034575.1). Taxonomy (GTDB): domain Bacteria; phylum Cyanobacteriota; class Cyanobacteriia; order Cyanobacteriales; family Microcoleaceae; genus Microcoleus. The sequence continues at coordinate 20,305 of JAAUPF010000072.1, forward strand.
ATGTTGTCGAATTCTGTGGAGGCTTGTCCGAGGGCAGAGAGGAGATTTCCTTCATTGCCTGCCGCTGCTACAATCAGGATGTTATTGTCTTTGGCGTATTGCAATGCTAATCGTTCTTCTGCTGTCAGTTTGTGCCGTGTTGTTTGCGTGCCGTCGGGATTGATTTGTGTTAAGTCGAAGCTGAGGTTGACAGCGGCATTGGGTTGTTTTGCTGTTTTGGCGGCGTCTACAAATTCTATCAAGGATTGATGCCAGTTGCCGCTACCGGTTGCTCTTCCCAACCAAATTGGATTCGATCTTTCGGTGTCGCTTTGACTTTCGGAATCGTTGATGATTTCTAAAATTGCATCGCCGTGTTGCTTGACTTCATTTGTTTGAATTAAGGGATTGCTGTCACCGTCGATGACATCTTTGCCGAGGATTATTTGGCTGTAATTGATGTTGGGATTGTTGGCTGTAAAGCCGGTGTCGATGATGCCGATGAATGGTTTGTTTTGCTGCGGGGAATCGGGAGTTATTTCTAGTTGGGTTTGGGTGTCGGTGACTGCAAAATCACTATCGGTTTCTGTTTCAGTTTCTGACTCGACGATGCTATTTTGCGAGTTATCTTGCCCGGAGTTTTCGCCCGTTGATATTTCCGAATCGATGTTGGGATTTAGATATTCGCCGGCGGTGGTTGGCGGCTGACTGTCGCTGTCGGCAAATAGATTTTCCGATGGTGACGAATCGTAGTTTTCGGTGGCGGTGATTTCGGGAATAATAGTTGGATTGTCAACTATATATTCTGCATCTGCTGGTGCAGGTTGTCGGTAGTCGTCGCTGAATTCGGTTGGGGGAATTTCGGGGAATTGTTGCGAGAATATGCTGTTGAGGGTTTCCCACAGTTGAGAAATTTCTTCGCCAGAAAGTGGCGGCAAGTTTTCAGGATTGAAGCTGTCTGTTTCGAGGCTGTCGGTAAAAGTTGGGTAGGTGTCTGCAATTTCTCCAGTGAGAATGTCTGCCGCTGCTGTGGGTGTTGCTGGTGTTTCTGGTTGGAGAAAGACGGGTGTTTCGATTTTTTCTCCTGTAATTGCGTCGATTTCTAACTCAGCAGGATTTATCGCCCCACTGGAATTTTCCGCAACCGTTGGGTTTTGAGTTTCACTTGCTGGGAAATTTTTGGTTTTTGTTTCAGCCGAATTTGTCGCGAAGTTGGGAATTTCTGAAACAGTCGGATTTTCGGCTGCAACTGCGTCAGATATTTCGGTTGGTGTTTCTACCGGATTTATCGCAGAATTGGGAATCGAGGAAACAGCCGAGTTTTGCGTTTCTGTTGTTAAGGAAATTTCGGTTTTTGTTTCACTCACATCCGTCGCAGAGTTGGGAGTTTCGGAAACAGTCGGATTTTTGGTTTCGACTGCTGGAGAATTTTCTGTTTTTACTTCAACAGTATCCGTCGCAGAGTTGGAAATTTCGGAAACAGCCGGATTTTTGCTTTCTGTTGCGGGAAAAGTTTCGGTTTTTGTTTCAGCAGCATCCGTCACAGAATTGGAAGTTTCTCCAACAGCCGGATTTTGAGTTTCTGTCGCAACAGAAGTTTCCGTTTTTGCTTCAACCGCATCCGTCACCGAATTGGGAGTTTCGGAAATAGTCGGATTTTTGGTTTCTGTCGCTAGGGAATTTTCTCCTTTTGTGTCAGCAGGTGTTTTCTCTTCTGATTTATTCTCGGTTTTTGGTATACCGCCAGCTATCAATTCTTTGCCTTTTTCTGATGTCCGCCAATCGGAGTTTTCGGCAATTACATCATCAAGTGAAATGATTTTTGGTGTTGCACCTTTGAGGTCAAATATGATATCATTGTAGTCGGCGTCGCTACCTGCATCTATCCCCATATCTTCCATGACGAAGATGCTGCCACCATTCACCACGCCTGCAATTTGTCCGGGTTTAAAGGCATCGCTGGAGTTGGCTGTTGCCATTGAAAATAAGGGTTTTTTGTCGCCGCCAATTCCAGGATTGTTGTAGACTTCTTGGATGGTGCCGTTGGGAACTACGATGATGCCGATGGAGAATAATTGAAAGTAATGTTTTCTAACTGGAACTCTTGGGTGAGGGGAGAGATTATCGATGTGCTGGGAGTTTGGGTTGGGGTTAGTGAGTTGGTTGATGCCACGATTTTAATCCTGAGTTTTCAAAGTGGTAGCGTGTTTAAATTTAGGGAAATGCTGTCGGAAAATTGGAATTTATACAGCAATATAGTTGCTGCAATTTCCACGCACAACATTAAATTGGCGCTAGATATGAATCAAAAAATGAATCAAAAAATTGTGCCGATCGCTCTTGTAATTTATCGGCGGTTTTTATTGCTTATTTTGAGATTACCAGTAACTTTTCAAGCTGTAAATAACTTTACATAAATTTTACATAAACTTGCCGGACAGCAGATTTGATGCAGGTCTTTGATGAAGAAATGGATAATTGTATAGAAATTTACATTGGTGCGTAAGTGGTGGCGGTATCGTATACTTACTGAAGAGTTTCCACCGCGAAAACGCATCGATCGCCAACCCATCTCCCAAATTGCGATTGCTGTTACTTTTAGCGATCGCAGTCGAGAATTCAACAACTCTCCCCCTCTCCCTCTCTCTCCTTCTGCTATACTTAAGCGTTGGCAATCATTCAGCAATCAGGCATCATAAAAATGAATTTGGCAGACGACAAAACTGTTGTCAGAGAGTATTTTAACTCGACGGGCTTCGATCGCTGGCAGCGAATTTACGGCGACGGCAAAGTCAATAAAGTGCAGCTAGATATTCGCATCGGGCACCAGCAAACGGTAGATAAAGTCATCGAGTGGCTGCAAGCTGACGGCAATTTGCGCGGCCTATCAATCTGCGATGCTGGCTGCGGTGTGGGTTCTCTTAGCATTCCCCTGGCGGAAGCTGGCGCAATTGTTTGTGCTAGCGATATCTCTGAAAAAATGGTAGCAGAGGCTTACGATCGAGCGACATCAGTTCCGGGTAAATTCTACAATGTCTCTTTTGCAGCCCGAGATTTGGAAGGTTTGACGGGCAATTTCCACACGGTGATTTGTTTGGACGTGCTGATCCATTACCCTCAAAGTAAGGCTGCTGAAATGATCGCTCATTTAAGTTCGATCGCGCAATCTCGGCTAATTCTCAGTTTTGCTCCCAAAACTTTAGCACTTACTGCACTCAAGAAAGTTGGCGAGTTATTTCCCGGACCTAGCAAAACAACTCGCGCTTACCAACACCGAGAATCCGATATTGTCAAAATCTTGGAAAACAACGGTTTTGTTGTTAACAGAACAGCCATGACTAGCACTCGCTTTTACTATTCTCGCTTGCTGGAAGCAGTCCGTAAATAGGATCGAAATATCTGCTCGTTCTGATGCTAGTTAAGAGTGCTTGTTAATGGATTTAGGGTGGGTTTGGTTGACACTCCCCGCCCTAAAAAATGTACATTCAAGGAGCGAGCATTCGCAAACTCTTGCTTCAGCTTGCGAATGCTGGGTTTCACCTACAGTCCACTATCGCCGTAGTTGGCGATCGACATTACTAAAAAGTAAACCACAACCGAAGAAATAATTACTCCAAACATAATCGTCTAGCCTCAACAGGTAATTGCAAAAGTTCAAAATCAAATGCACGCTTTCTGATAAGGAGTTTCCTTTAGCGCTCTTGCCCCGATAGTTTGATGCGTTAAACCTTATAATTTTCCTGAATCATTTATAAGTCAGCAAGGCAGTGTTTTCACTTAGAGGGCTGACCCCTGACGGGCGATCGACCCTAAAGTAACTGCGTACTTCCTTACTTAGTTAGATGGCAACTGTATATTTACTGAATCTCATGATAGTACATTAACGGAAGCAAACACAACTAAATTCTTGTTTTTTTTTGTGTTTTTTTTGTAAAGATTGCAGAGCTAGCATCCATTCGTTAATTTTTAATTATTTGCGGGTAAATCTTTGTGAAATCGCCTCGATAGCAGCCTGTATAAAACAGTAAAACTGAGTTACCTGGATTTACTCTGGTTTACTCAGTTTTGCTCGGTTTTCCAGGAAGGAAAGGCTGTTACCTATACAGGAACGGTCTTTCTTGGATGAAACTCCGGTTGGTCATCACATTATAACTGTTAGTGCTAGTTGGAGAGATTTTGATCTAGCAAGAGCCTTTCATCCCCACCTAAAAAACACAAAGGGTGGGGATTTCCCGGCGGTGATGTTAAATGTGGAAGTGATACGAGATGCTACCATCATCCTTGATTTCGCAAGCAGCATTAAAGACTTCAGCTTGTTCGTTCAAAAAACGCTGGGCAACTTCCGGGGACAGCCGCGTCTCCATCGCAAACCGCACCAAAGTGATTTCGCCACCGCCCTCTTTGATCAGCCGGTACAAAGCACTTTGAAGGCGGTCGCTTTCTTCTCGGGCAAAAGCTGATTTGTACTGCCAATTTGCCACCGAAGGAATCAAACCGCGACTGACTAAAATCGCCAGCAGCAAACCAATTCCCAAAATTAGAGGAACTGTCGGATCGGATGTTGGCGTGGCAACGATTTGCGGAGTCTGGCCCAACGCCAAACTGCTCACCATTTCTTTTTCCGAAGCTTGCGTGTCTGCCATTGCAAGCTGAGTTTTGTTGTAAAAGTCTTGCTGGAGTTTGATTTGCTGCAACAGGCGAGCTCGCTCTCTTTCGTATTGGTCGAGCTTTTGTTGGGCTTGTTTCAGTTCTTCGGTGACTTGTGCCAAACGCTGGTTGAGCGATTGATTTACCGATTGCCAGCGGTATCTGTTAATCAGGCGGCTTTTTTCCACCATGCCCTTCATCAGCATATCTGCTGTTTTGATGGCTTCCTGCTGGTCGAGCGATCGGTATTTTACGGCAATTTCCAGCGGTTGTTCCGGTTTGGAAATATTGACGCTGGAATTCTGTCGGACTTGTTGGGGAGAAACTTTAACCGCATCTGCTACTGCTTTGACCACATTGTCGGCTAGCAGGACATCCGGCGTCAGTTGCTCTCCTTGCTTGAGAATCGTCTCGCCCGTAGTCGAAAATTTGACTGGGGGTTTGTTAGAAGTGAGAGTGCCTTGAGCCACGAATCCCGGCGGTGGTGCTAGGCGGTAGGCAAGGGCCCCTGAAATACCCATAATTACAGCAAAACTGCCCAAGGCAATCCACCTGTACCGATTTGCTGGTGATTTAAAACGTAAATTTCCCATTTTGATAGTCAATTCATAACATTCGCGATGCTAGAGCTACTGGAAAAACTGTTTGGCGACTGCATTTTTTTTGAGTCAAGCAGTTGGATTTTCCTGTGGCTACAATCTCAGTTTTTGCACTTGGGAATTACTCAGCTAAAAGGCTTGAGGAAGACTTGACAAAAAACCGCATCTAGGATGCAACAGTGGCACCGATCGATGTTTTTTGCAGCTCTCAACTGTCACCTTTTGACGTTTGGCAATTCTCCAACTATCTTACATTCAGGCGTCTTGCGAAGGCGATCGTCCCGATGCACTGTTACTTTAAATTGTTTCATTCAGTAGACCCCCGAGCGAACTGACAAACTACTAATTTGGCCTCATATTCTCAAACAAGACAGGGTGCAACCATGAAGATAACCTTAAAATATTCTGCCTGAAAACTTGTCAACAAAGGATTGTACCACGCACGAGCCCGTGTTTGGTGCAGTAAAAAAAATTAGTAAAAATTGTGGAGCCGATCGTGCTGCCAGCTCCACTTAAAATGATGGTTTGTTGAAATGTGGGTCAGGGTCTGCCAAGAAATGTTCAGACGCCGATGGGCAAGATCAGACCCTCGCGGGCCATCACGGCCTTTGGGAAAGCAATTTGCACTTCCTCAGCGATGCGATCGAGAAAATCGTCGGTGTGGGCCGGATCGTGGTGGAAAATCACCACCCGTTTTACCTCAGCTTCCTTGGCCATTCTCACTGCTTCCTGCCAAGTTGAGTGACCCCAGCCCACCTTCGGAGACTTGGGGTTGTGATATTCCTCATCAGTGTACATGGCGTCGTAAATCAGCACATCTGCACCGAAGGCCAGATTATAAATATTCTCATCCAGGCGATCGGGAAAATGTTCCGTGTCCGAACAGTAAACAGCGGAACGCCCGCGCCACGTAATCCGGTATCCCATAGCAGTATTCGGGTGATTGAGCGAACCCGTTCTAATTTCAATATCATCCAGCATCATGGTCTGGTTGTGATTGAGTTCGTAGAAATTCAAATCTGCCTGCAATCCCATCAGCGGTACGGGCGAATTCGAGTGCAACACCCGTTCGATAAAATGTCTTTTCAGACAATCGCCGTCCGGCGGGATGGCACCGTAAATGTCAAAGCTGTTGCCTGGTATAAAAGCTGGGGCGAACAGCGGCACTCCTTGAATGTGATCCCAGTGATAGTGAGTAAAAAACATATAAGCACGCACCGGCATTTCTTGCACCAACTGGTCTCCCAGCACGCGCAAGCCCGTGCCGCCGTCAAAAATCAGGCGTTTTCCACCCACTCGCATTTCCAGGCAAGAAGTATTGCCACCGTAGCGCACAGTGTCTTGTCCTGGTGTAGGAATGCTGCCCCGCACGCCCCAGAACTGCACTACAAAGTCATCTATACCTTCTATTGTTTCGGAGGGTTGAGGGCAATCTAGGGGAGTTGCCGCTACAGAGGACAAGCTGATTTCCATTTTAAAATTCAGACTTTAAGGTTTCACATTGTCCGTGATGGCGCAGCAGGTGGTCGCACAACACTAAGGCTACCATCGCTTCTACCATTGGCACGGCTCTTGGCAAAACGCAAGGGTCGTGCCGTCCTTTGCCGCCAGCAGGGTTTGTTCGCCCTCGCGGGTAACTGTACGCTGCTGCTGGCGAATTGTCGCAGTTGGTTTGAATGCTGCCCGCAAAATGATATTTTCGCCGTTAGCAATGCCACCCTGAATTCCGCCAGAACGGTTTGTCACCGTGCGGATTGCACCCTTTCCATCAGTATAGTATTCATCATTGTGTTCGCTGCCCGTCAGGAGAGTCCCGGCAAAGCCCGATCCGATTTCAAAACCTTTGCAGGCGGGCAAAGACATGATGGCTTTTGCTAAATCGGCTTCGAGTTTGTCGAATACTGGCATTCCGAGACCTTTGGGTACGTTGCGGGCTACGCATTCGACGACACCGCCGATCGAATCTCCCAAGTCGCGAACTTTTTCTATAAGTTCAATCATCTTATCTGCGCATTCGGCATCCGGACACCGCACGATGTTGCTTTCTACTTGTTCTAGGGTAACGGTGTCTGGGTCGGCGGGGCTTTCTAAGTCTTTGATCCGCTTGACGTAGCCGACGATCTCTACTCCTGCTTTTAGTTTAAGGATTTTTTGGCGATCGCCCCTGCTGCTACTCTACCTATGGTTTCTCTGGCGGACGATCGGCCTCCGCCTTCCCAGTTGCGTATTCCGTATTTGGCATCGTAGGTGGCGTCGGCGTGGGACGGGCGGTAGGTGGTTGCCATTTCGCCGTAATCTTGGGGGCGAGTGTCTTTGTTGCGGACTAAAATCGCGATCGGCGTTCCTAAGGTTTTGCCTTCAAACACTCCCGATAAAATTTCGCAGGTATCGGCTTCTTTGCGCGGAGTGGTAATTTTGCTTTGGCCGGGGCGGCGGCGGTCTAGTTCTGCTTGAATTTCTGATGCGTCTAGGGGCAAGCGGGGCGGGCAACCGTCAATTACTACTCCCACGCCGCCGCCGTGGGATTCTCCCCAGGTCGATATCTTAAATAAATTCCCGAAAGTGCTGCCCATTATGCTTGTTTCCTGTCACCTGATAATCTTTGCTTTAATTGAGTTGCGGGGTCGATTTTTAGAATTTGGAATATCGATTTACCGAATCTCGATCGGCCGATCGAGAGATCTAATGATTTTGATTTACCGAATTTTGATTTAGGGAATATACGCGCACACCTGGAAAGTATATCACTTGCTAGCTTTATTCTATCTTAATAGCTATGGTGCCTCACGATCGGGTGTCAGCTTGAGGCTAATGCGGAATAAGCCTAACACCATGCAAATTTTGCAATTCATCTTAACAATTAACTCTTGATGGTGCGTCAGCCTGGGGTTGGGTGAAAAATTAGATGAAAAATTTAACTGTTTAGCGGCTGACGCACTCTGCCCGATCTGGTAGGGCTTAATCTTCGTGTTCTTCAAAAGGATCTCTCAGTTCCTTAGATGGTGGGCCGAAAGCGGTATAGATTGAGAAGCCTGTAAGTGCCACCAAACACACGCTCAGTGAAATGCCGAGGACTGCTGCGGGTTCCATGTTAGTTGATAAATTATGAGGACTTTCCTATATAATATTACAAAATATAACATTTGGGGCTAAAAGTTTACAGTTGCTGGCAGCAGGGGACGGAGGGAAAGTGGAGATACCCGCCAGCCCCCTCCCCAAAGCAGGCAACCTGCCGCTGCCACTGTTTCCGATCGCCCGTAATGCCAGTTTGCAAAATTGCGATCGCTATTGGGGCTGGTAATATGTCAAACTTTTGTTTATAGATTCATTGCAGGAGACCTATGGCACAGCGGACTTGGTTGGGAGATGTTCTCAAACCCCTTAACTCTGAATACGGCAAAGTAGCCCCCGGTTGGGGTACCACGCTGTTGATGAGCACTTTCATCGGACTGTTTTTCGTGTTCTTGTTGATTATTTTGCAAATCTACAATTCTTCTTTGATTCTGGAGAATGTAGGTGTTGATTGGTCTAGTTTGGGTAGCTAACAATTCAAAACTCAATTTTGAGCGAGAAATTGCCCGCTTTCAAACTGATAGCTAAAAGTAAAGGCTAAGGGTCAAGGAGAAAGAGTCAAAGCTGAGTCAAGACTTGTTTAAAAAATGATTTGACAAGCCACTTATTGGGGTAAGGTGCGCAGTGCGCACCCTACATTCAGAGCGATCGCGCAGGTTTAGCGAATCTTTTTCCTTACCCTTTCCCATTACTTCTAACTAGCTAATTACCCAAAAATAGAATTTTGCATTCGGGCCGATCGAGGCCCAAAGTTTTGAGAAGAGAGTTGCAGCAATCCTCGTAAAAACAAGACTGTCAACTATCAACTGTCAACTGTCAACTATCAACTATCAACTGTCAACTATTAACTATGAATATCTTTGGTATTGGTTTGCCGGAAATGGCAGTAATTTTTACGATCGCCCTTTTGGTATTCGGCCCGAAAAAACTGCCGGAAATCGGCCGGAGTTTTGGTAAGGCAATTCGGGGATTTCAAGATGCTTCTCGGGATTTTGAATCGGAGTTCAAGCGGGAAGCCCAGCAGTTAGAAGAAGCTGTTGCCAGCAAGCCGGCACCGGAAAAACTCGCCGCAGCAACTCCTAAGGAAGATAGCACAGAGAGTTAATGGACAAAATTAAGCAGCCGGAAACGCCAGCGGAATTAGTCATTCCCCAGCTAATAGTCGGCTTGGGAAATCCAGAACCTAAGTACGATCGAACCAGGCATAATATCGGCTTTGCGGCGGTGGATACACTGGCAAATTCTTGGCAGATTTCGCTGTCGGAAAATCGCAAATTTCAAGGCATATTTGGAGAGGGAAATCGACCTCGGGGACAGAAAATTCGCTTGCTGAAACCGCTGACTTACATGAACCTTTCCGGCCAATCAATTCGCGCGGCTGCGGATTGGTACAAGATATCTGCGGAGTCCGTATTAGTAGTATACGACGATATGGATCTGCCGATCGGGAAATTGAGAATGCGCCTTGCCGGTTCAGCGGGCGGACACAATGGCATGAAATCGGCAATTTCTCATTTAGGGACAGACAAATTTCCCCGCTTGCGGATCGGTATTGGCAAACCTCAAAACGGTGCTGTTAAGAGCGATAAAGATACCATTGGGTTCGTGTTGGGCAAATTTCCTCAGAGGAAAGCCAGTTAGTAGAGAAAGTGCTTACACTGGTGAAAGAAGCTGTGGAACTCAGTCTCCTTCAAGGAGTAGAAAAAGCCATGAGCCTTTACAACAATCGTACTATTGCAGCCACAAACGCGGAAACAAAAGGGTGAGTTCGAGACGTTTACCTGAAACTACTGCATATGTCCGGGTTACTAATCAATCTTGGCAAAAAGGCACGATTGAGGGTGAAGTAATTGCCGGCAATTTTGAGTGGCAATTTAAGTGGCGTTTTCGGGCGGAAAAAACATTAATTATTGAGCCGTCTCAAGGTAGGGCCCTGATTCAGGAACCGCTGCACCGATTTTTGGAAAAATGGGATTATCAGCTTGAACCGGGGGGAGATTATTCGTTTCAGATTCGGGCTCAGTTTTGAAATGAAGGAAGAAGGAAGAAGGAAGAGGGAAGAAGGAAGAGGGAAGAGGGAAGAGGGAAGAGGGAAGAGGGAAGAGGGAAGAGGGAAGAGGGAAGAGGGAAGAGG
>JAAUPF010000314.1 GCA_012034575.1 Richelia sp. CSU_2_1
AAAGTAAACAGTTCCAATTTTGCCAAAACTTTTCCTCTAAATCTGTTGTTGCCTTTGATGCGCTTTTTAAAGGCACGTTTGAAAGCCGAACTAAAACTAACTTCCACGCTCATTCCTCTATTATTTGTCTCAGTTCATTAATTTTAGAGGAAAACTTCAATTTACCTTTTTGCTGTTCTACCTGCGCTAACTTGAAGTTCTCATATATCTCCTCGCGGCGTTCTTCACGGATGTATTGGTTCAACAACTGTTGAATTTCTTGCTTTTCATCCGTAGAAAGACTTTTGATTACCTCGACTACATCATGAAATGTCATCATTTACCAAGCCTCAAGGTACTGACCTACTTTCGATCGTCCCATATAATCATATTATAGTAATGCCCCAACGCTTTTAATCTGCAATAAAACTGATGGCAATAAGAGCGGGCAAAATTGCCCGCCCTCAGTAGCTTTACCGTCTCGCTAACTTCTTCAACACCTTCCGCAAGCGAATTGATTGCGGCGTTACCTCTACCAATTCATCCGGGCCGATGTATTCCAAAGCGCGTTCCAAACTCATGTCTACCGGCGCTTGCAATTGCACCAGTTCCTCACCGCCAGAAGCCCGGTGGTTTGTCAACTGCTTCGTTTTGCAAATATTCAGTTCCAAATCTTGATTTCGGTTGTGTTCGCCGATAATCATTCCCTTGTAAACCTTCGTACCGGGGGTGATGAAAAATACGCCCCTGTCTTCCGCATTTTGCAGCGAATAGTAAGTAGCAACTCCCTCTTCAAACGAAATCAAAACTCCGTTGCGGCGGGCCGAAATATCGCCGCTGAGGGGGCGGTAATCGAGGAAGCTGTGATTCATAATTCCAGCGCCCCGAGTCAAGCGCATAAACTCGCCTCGGAAACCGATCAAACCGCGCGCCGGAACCGAAAATTCGATTTGCGTGCGGCCGTTGCTGCTGACGTGCATATCTTGCATTTCTGCTTTGCGTTGGCCGAGGCGTTCGATGCAGCCGCCGACTGCTTCTTCAGGTACGTCCAACACCAAACATTCAAAAGGTTCGCAAGGTTGACCGTTAACTTCGCGGTAAATTACTTGCGGCTGAGATACTTGGAATTCGTAACCTTCGCGGCGCATATTTTCGATCAGAATTCCCAAATGCAATTCGCCCCGACCGGAGACGAGGAACTTGTCGGGAGAGTCGGTTTCTTCAACGCGCAAAGCAACGTTTGTTTCGAGTTCCCGCATCAGTCGATCGCGCACTTGTCTCGATGTTACCAAACTACCTTCTTGACCGCAGAATGGCGAATCGTTCACCGAAAAAGTCATCTGCAAAGTCGGTTCGTCTACCTTAATTAAAGGTAGCGCTTGCGGCTCGTTCGGACAAGTAATTGTTTCGCCGATATTCGCTTCCGCAAAACCAGCTACTGCAACAATATTTCCTGCCGAAGCTTCTGGAACGTCAATCCGCTTCAAGCCTTCAAATCCCATTAATTTGGTAATTTTGGACTTGATAATCGCCCCGCTTTCTACTATCAAAGCAGCTTGTTGGCCGATGCGAATTGTACCGTTGTGAATGCGACCGATAACGATCCGCCCGACATATTCCGAGTAATCTAAGGTAGTTACTTGCAGTTGCAGCGGCTTTTCCGGGTCGCCCACGGGCGGGGGTACGTGGTCTAAGATTTCTTCAAATAGGGGCTGCATATCGACCCCTTCTTCGTCCAAACTTTTCTTAGCAATACCGTTCAAACCGGAGCCAAAAAGATAGGGAAATTCGCACTGATCGTCGTCGGCACCGAGTTCTAGAAACAAGTCTAAAACTTTATCGATCGCCTTGTGCGGATCTGCTTGAGGCCGATCGATCTTGTTGACAAATACGATCGGGCGCAATCCTTTTTCAAGGGCTTTTTTGAGTACAAAACGGGTTTGCGGCATCGGGCCTTCGTTGGCATCTACGATCAGCAAACAGCCGTCAACCATGCCCAAAACCCGCTCGACTTCACCGCCGAAGTCCGCGTGTCCGGGGGTATCGACGATATTGATCAGGGTGTCTTTGAATTGGACAGCCGTATTTTTGGACAGGATAGTAATGCCGCGCTCGCGCTCGATGTCGTTCGAGTCCATGACGCAATCTGGGATGTCTTCACCTTCGCGGAAGATACCGGACTGTCTGAGGAGAGCGTCTACAAGGGTGGTTTTGCCGTGATCGACGTGAGCGATGATGGCGACGTTGCGAATGGGAAGACTCATAGATAGTACGTCTGGGACGTTAAACCGATTTAACTAAAGATTTCTTAATAATTGTAGCGCATGGAGTCAAGGGCCGATCGTGGTGACTTTATTCTTGACCTCCTTAAATAGGGAAAAATAAGATGGAACCGAAACCCCAGCAAATTAAGAGCTATAGCCAGCCTGATGGCACAGTTCCTGTTGATGAGTGGTTGGACTCCCTCCGAGACTTTAAGGGCAAAGCCAAGATCGTGAAAAGGCTTGAGCGATTTAGGGGTGGGAATTTGGGAGATTATCGTTCAGTTGGCGAAGGTGTCTCGGAATTGAGAATCGATTTTGGTCCTGGCTACCGGGTTTATTTTGGACAAGTTGGAGAAACTATAATGCTTTTGCTGTGCGGTGGAGATAAAAGCACTCAAGAACAAGATATTCGTACTGCTAAGAAATATTGGGAAGAATACAGGAGTCGAGAAAATGCCTAAAAGTGTCCCTTACCATCCGTTGAAAATTAAATCTCTCACAGACCCCAAATTTGCTGCTGTTTATCTTACAGAAATTTTTGAGGAAGAAGAGGGAGATTTAGAATTAAAAATCATGCTTTCAGCTTTGAGAGATGTGCTTGAGGCACTGGGCGAACCAAAGATGTCTGCTGAAGATGCTAAATTGCATTTGGAAAAATTAGATAATTTGCTCTCAGGTGAAGGAACTGCGACAATTTATGCTTTGGCAAATTGGCTGAAGCTTTTGGGATTGAAATTAACAGTTGCTGTGGATGAAGGGGATGAGGAAAGTTCTGCTAATGCGACTGAATTGGCAGAAGTTGGTAATGCTCGATCTGGTTGATTGTGAGGGCGATCGACCTAAATCATCTCTACGCTTCCCTCCGCCCAATCTAAAATCTAAAATCTAAAATCTAAAATCGATCGCCCGTATTATAATTAGCTAGCAGCGACGATCGGCTTTATGGAAGTACGACTTAGGGAAATTCGGCGTTATATTACCCCAGAAGGTAGAAATCCTTTCGCAGAGTGGCTCAATAGCCTGCGAGATTTGAGTGCGGTAGTTAAAATTGAACAAAGGCTCGATCGAGTTCGTTTGGGGAATTTCGGAAACAGCAAATCTGTTGGGGAAGGAGTCTGCGAATTAAAAATTAACTTTGGGCCCGGGTATCGGGTCTACTTCGGGCAAATTGGATCGACAATAGTGCTTCTCCTCTGTGGTGGGGATAAAAGCACTCAAGCACAAGATATTCGCAAAGCTAAGGAGTATTGGAAAGAATATGAAGGACGCGAAAATGCCAACGAGTGATAGCTATCAAGACTATCTAATCGAAGCCCTCAAGGATAAAATACACGCTGCTGCTTACCTAACGGCACATTTGGAAGATGAGGAACCGGAAGCAGGTTTGCTCGAACTCGCACTTAGCAATGTATTTGAGGCTTTGGGAAAACCAAATATGTCAGAGGAAGAGGCATCATTGCATTTGGCAAAATTAGATAATTTGCTGTCAGGTGAAGGAACTGCGACAATTTATGCTTTGGCGAATTGGCTGAAGCTTTTGGGATTGAAATTAACAGTTGCTGTTGATGAAGGAGATGAAGAAAGTTCTGCTGATGTTGTGCAATTGGCGGAAGTTGGTAATGTTTGATTTGGGTTTATTGTGAGGGCGATCGACTTACAGGAGTTAATACAATGACAATCCCTAAGAGTGTACCTTATCACCCCTATAAAATTTCAAAGCTCAAAGACCCTACATATTCTGCTGGCTACCTCACAGAGATATTTGAAGAAGAAGCAGGGGATTTGGAATTAGGAATCATGCGAAAAGCGCTGAGAGATGTATTTGAGGCTTTGGGCGAACCAAATATGTCAGAGGAAGATGCTAAATTGCATTTGGAAAGGTTAGATAATTTGCTGTCGGGTGAAGGAACTGCAACAATTTATGCTTTGGCAAATTGGCTGAAGCTTTTGGGATTGAAATTAACAGTTGCGGTTGATGAAGGGGACGAGAAAATTGTTGCTAATGTGACTGAATTGGCAGAAGTTGGTAATGCTCGATCTGGTTGATTGTGAGGGCGATCGACATCAGTAATGATTGTAATAGCTAAGAACATGACTGCGAGTTTACCTTACCATCCTTATAAAATTTCTAATCTCAAAGATCCGAACTATTCGGCTGCTTATATTTCACTGATTTTTAACGATCGAGAAGAGGGAGATTTAGAATTAAAAATCATGCTCTCAGCTTTGAGAGATGTATTTGAGGCTTTGGGCGAACCAAATATGTCAGAGGAAGATGCTAAATTGCATTTTATGATTTGGCTGCTTGGCTGAAGCTTTTGGGATTGAAATTAACAGTTGCGGTTGATGAAGGTGATGGGGAAAATTCTGCTAATGCTACGGAATTGGCGGAAGTTAGTAATGTTTGATTTGGAGCGATCGTAAGGGCGATCGACATCAGTTATTACCCATCTAAAATCTAACATCTAAATTTGAGTGTGAGTGAGGAGCTAGAATGTAGTTTATGGAAGTACAGGAGTGAGGTTTGTAGAGAGGACTAAAGTCCTCAGAATTGAAAAAATAAAGTTTTTACTACAAACCAATTTCGAGGTACATTGAATCGATCGATTTTACAGGAATGGTAGACGAGCAATTATCAATGTAGAAAATAATCCATCGAGAAAATCTACATTTACATCTTCTATTCATGAGGTTATTAATGTCAATTACCTGACGGGGTGACAGCCCCGTCAAAAGCCCCACCAGTGGCGGATTCGATCGACTTGAGCTAAAAAAAGATGGGGTCAGAATTGTTAAGTAACCCCACCAAGAAATAATGTTACCTCAATTTTACCAG
>JAAUPF010000315.1 GCA_012034575.1 Richelia sp. CSU_2_1
TTAGTCGGCGAATTAATTGGCTGATTAGTCGGAGGTGGAGCCGTCCCGCCAGTAGTATTAGTCGGCGAATTTACGGTTGTATTAGTCGGAGGTGGAAGTTGCGAGGCCAACCTGGTTAATTGAACGGTACCGTCGCTATTAACAGCAACATCTGAAGCATTACTAACTTTGTCAGCTTCACCTGTCAGCATTTCGGGAAGAGTTGCACTCGATTTCTCGGTATCTGCACTGGCAGTTTCTGTTTGAGAATTCAAAGCTTTGTTGCTAACTTCTATACTCAACAAAAATCCCGGTTGGCTGATGCGGACAACACTTTGACCCGGTACGGGAAAGATGTTAATTTGACCGCCCGGTGCCGATAATTGACCTGTATTGGTGACAGTGCCGCCGAGTAAAGTTAAATTTTCCCCTTGATTCACCGCCAAATTTCCGCGATTAACAATGCTGGCAGGCGTCACATCCGAAAATACAAAACTGGTAGGATTTCCTGTTAAAGTGAGATAGTTATTAGGACCGATCGCGCTCAAATAATTATTGCCAAAACCTACGCTGTTGGCAGTCGTAGCAGTAAAAGATGCGGGGACATTTAACTGAGCCGTGTTGCTAAAAATAATGCCCGCCGGATTGATTAAAAACAAATTGGAATTGCCACCGCTAACTTGAATTAAACCGTTAATTATCGAAGTTTCTGTGCCAACAACTCGCCCGAAAATATTTTGGATGTTAGGATTAGAAATAAAATTAGCTGTTTGATTTTTGTTCAATCCAAATCGTTGGAAACTGTGGAAAAGATTAGCCCCATCTCCCGAAAGTTTGCCGCCGCCAATATCGAGGCGATTTCCCTGAGGCGTGAGTGTAGTTCCGGTGCCGTCATTTGCGGGGATAATCGATTGCCCGAAAGCGGCAGTTTCTCCAAGGAACAAGCAAAATGATAAAACTAAAAACAGTTTTTTGACCTGACATTTTGCGGTTTGGTATAGTAATTGGTGAAGTAAAATCATCATCCAGAACCTTCCACTACTAAACAGACATTTCCCGGCATCCACTCACTGACTAATTTAGAAATTGTCTCAGCTAGATCGAAGTCTTGCTTTGTCAGCCCCCCTGCGTCATGAGTTGTCAGACTAATCGTAACGCGGTTATAAGCGATGGCCAGATCCGGATGGTGGCCGGCTTTTTCTGAGGGAGAAATCAGGCAATTGACAAAACTGACAGCTTCCACAAAATTTTTAAATTCGCGGGTATATTTAATAGTTTTACCTTCTCTAGTCCAATTCGGCAAACTTTGCAAGCGCTGGGAAATTTCAGTTTCGCTTAAGGGTTTTAGTTTGCTATTTTCAGCATTTTGTGCTACATATTTAGAGGTTTTCGGGCGATAAGCAGGTGCCATTTGGTCGGCAGTTTGCGGGAGGTAATTAGTCGCGAGTGTTAAAGCAACAAGGTTGTTTAAAATTAAAGGCAAAACTTTATTAAACATTAAAGAAGGAAGAAGGAAGAAGGAAGAAGGAAGAAGGAAGAAGGAAGAGGGAAGAGGGAAGAAGGAATAGGGAAGAAGGAAGAAGGAATAGGGAAGAAGGATTGAGATTTCTTCCCGTCAATTAATCATTATTCCTGTGGGGGCGGGTTAGCGAAATTAATGATGACTGATGACTAAAACAATTTTAGTCGATCGCGCAAAATTTCTCCTTGTTTTTGTGCTTCCGCCAAAGCATCCCTCGCACCCTGCACTATATCAGGAGTAGCCTTTTCCACAAACTTCGGATTTGCCAAACGGGTTTCGATCGACTTAATTTCCGCTTCCAGCTTAGTCAATTTCTTCTCAATTTTAGCCTTCAAAGCCGCAACATCAACCACACCAGCCAGAGGAATCAAAACTTGCAATGTACCGACAACACCAGTAATTGTCTGTCCCAATTCGGCATCCAAACTAGCAGTTACCGTCAAAGTTTCCACCTTAGCCAAGTCCTTAATATAAACTTCGCTGTTAGATGCAAGTTGCCGTTCCTTTTCGCTGTCGCTTTGCAGAATTGCCGTCACCTTCACGCCCGGTTTAATATCCGCATCCGCCCGCAAATTGCGAATAGTGCGAATTGTGCCAAATAACAACTCGAATTGCTGTTCCAATTCAGCATCGATTAGCGATGATTCCACTTCAGGATAAGCTTGCACGGCCAGACAATCAGCATCACCTGTTTGAGTCAAAGTATGCCAAATCTCCTCCGTAATGTGAGGCATAAAAGGATGCAGCAACGTCAGAATTCCTTCCAATACAAAAGCCAAAGTTTGCTGTGCAACTTTCTTAGAATTTGGTTCGGCATCCTTTTGCAAGCGAGACTTCACTAACTCGATATACCAGTCGCAGAAATCGCCCCAAATAAACTCGTAAAGTCCCTTCGCCGCTTCTCCCAAGCCGTAACTTTCCACATAATCGCGAGTTTCTTTGACAACTTGATAATAGCGCGAAAGAATCCAGCGATCGCACAATTCCAACCCTTCTTCACTCCCCCCATTGTAGGGGCGGTGCCCCCGTGCCCGCCCCGGTTGGGGGGGGTAAGGATTTCCTAAAGCTTGCGGAGTTTGTCCGTCCAAATTCATCATCACAAACCGCGCCGCATTCCACAGTTTATTAGTGAAATTTCGGGAAGCTTCTACCGATTTCGATTCATCAGTTTTGCGATCGTACTCAAGTCGAATGTTTTGACCCGCCCCAATCACTTCCTTAACTAAAGTATAGCGCAAAGCATCAGTACCGTACTTGTCAATCAACAACAACGGATCGATACCGTTATTTTTACTCTTCGACATTTTCTGACCGTTTTCATCCAACACCAAACCGTGAATGTAAACAGTATCAAACGGCATCTTTCCAGTAAAATGTCCCGCCATCATCGTCATTCTCGCAACCCAGAAAAAGATGATGTCAAAACCAGTCACCAAAGTAGTTGTCGGATAGTAAAACTCCAAATCTTTAGTTGCATCCGGCCAGCCCATAGTCGAAAAAGGCCACAATCCCGACGAAAACCAAGTATCCAACACATCCGGATCTCTAACTAATTCGACATCCTTACCAAATTTAGCAGCAGCTTTTTCCTTAGCTTCCGCTTCAGTTTTCGCCACCACAAAAGGAGTGTTGTCAGCAATTTCACCATTAGTTTCGCCAACCGCATACCAAGCCGGAATTTGATGTCCCCACCACAATTGCCGCGAGATGCACCAATCTTGAATGTTGTGCATCCATTGAAAATAAGTTTTCGACCAACTGTCCGGCACAAATTTAATGTGGCCGTCTTCCACCGCTTTGATCGCAGGCTCGGCCAGCGGTGCGACGCGCACATACCATTGATCGGTGAGCATGGGCTCCATCACAACGCCAGAGCGTTCACCCACGGGTTGCTGAATCACACGATCTTCCACCATCAACAAAAGACCCAGTGCCTCGATGTCAGCCACTACTTGCTTGCGGGCTTCAAAGCGATCAAGGCCGCGATACTTGAGCGGAACATGTTCATCGCTGACCATACGTCCTTTGGTATCCATCAGGATGTAAAGTGGCAAATTGTGCCGCTTGGCGACTTTGTAATCGTTGAAATCATGCGCCCCCGTGATCTTCACCGCACCTGATCCCAGTTCGGGATCAGGATATTCATCAGCCAGAATTGGAATATAGCGATCGGCCAATGGCAGCAGCACGCGCTTGCCCACAATGCCGCCATAGCGGGCATCATTTGGGTGGACCGCCACAGCGCCATCGCCCAACATGGTTTCAGGGCGGGTTGTTGCGATGGCTATATAGTCTCGGGTTTCAAAAGCAGTCGCATTGCCTTCTTCGTCGAAAGCGACTGGAAATTGATAGGTTTCGCCATTTTCCAGCGGATACTTAAAGTGCCAGAAATGGCCTTGGCGCTCTTCACTGAGAACTTCCAAATTTGAGACGGGCGGTCTCAAAAATGGGGGTCCCAATTGACAAGCCGTTTATCGCGATAAATGAGGCCCTCTTTGTGCAATTGCACAAAAACCTTGCGCACGGCGTCTGATAGGCCATCGTCCATGGTAAAGCGGGCGCGGCTCCAATCACATGACGCACCCAAGCGCTTGAATTGTTCATTGATGGTGCCACCGCTTTCAGCTTTCCACGACCAAACGCGCTCTAGAAACTTCTCCCGCCCCAGCGAGCGGCGGCTTTCATTGCCGCCTGCTTGGGCCAATTGACGCTCAACCACCATTTGGGTGGAAATCCCAGCATGATCTAATCCCGGTTGCCACAACACAGATTTGCCCGCAACCGCTCAAATCGACATAAAATGTCTTGCAATGTGCAATTGAGAGCATGACCAATGTGCAGCGATCCCGTGACATTGGGTGGGGGGATTACGATTAGAAACGCGGCCGCGTTTGGATCGTCTTTGGGTTTAAACGCGCCGCTGTCTTCCCATTGCGCATAAATGCGGGCTTCGGATTGTTTGGCGTTGAAATGGCTATCTAACATGGGAGATCGTGACTTTTTGGGGTGGGACCGATTGAAAATACAAAAGCGGCGCTGGCTTACCACGCCAACGCCGCCTTCTTAAAGTCTTTTGCTGCATCCGCAGCGATGCAACCAAGCTAAAATGAGCGGCGCGCGATGCGGGCAACTTCGCTTTCAACCTTATCCTCAACAATGCGTGGCAGATTGGCATCAAGCCATTCCTTGAGCATGGGCTTGAGCATTTCCACAACCAAAGCTTCCACCGTATTGCCCGACGAAAAGATTTCAGGGAACACATTGCTGGGGGCCAATTTGCTAAACACTTGGGACGTGGTTGCTGCAATGGGATCACTCACCAAGCCATAATCTTCACGTGGTGGGAAAATAGGCGCCGTTTCGCGCACGACTGGAGCTATGGGTTGATAGGCTTCGCGCACAGGGGCTGGTTCTGCAGTGTAAACTGGTGGCGGCGCAGGTTCTGGTGGTGTCCAGCGGTCCTCAATGTCGATGCCGTCATAGGTGGGCTCAACATTGGGCTCTGCAAACACTTGGGCGGCAGGTTCAGGTGCGTAAGCCACTGGCTCAGGCTCAAAATCATAATCGGGTGCCAT
>JAAUPF010000316.1 GCA_012034575.1 Richelia sp. CSU_2_1
CAAGGGGATTGAAACACAAAAGCAAACTAATTGGGGTAACATTTACGGTTGTTGCAATTCACATTTCCCCGCAAGGGGATTGAAACTTTGCAAGATTTGGCAACGAAAGGAACTACCAGGTTGCAATTCACATTTCCCCGCAAGGGGATTGAAACGTTCAATGGCTCTTTCACGGTTTTCCCGTCGATTTGATTGTTGCAATTCACATTTCCCCGCAAGGGGATTGAAACTCAATCCCACCAGTAGAATTAACTTTCAAATTGCCAGTTAACAGGTTGCCAATCAAATCCACCCCGATCGCGCGATCGCAAATGTCCGATTCCCGGATAAGGAAAATGATAGGCAAACATTAAAGTACGATCGCCCGCAATTTTTGCCAATACGGTTTGGCGGGTGGCCGCAGCCATCTCGCGATCGGCATCAAAAATCGGTTGCCAACTGGGATTCCAGAGGTTAATTGTATGAGTGTGAACCGTATCGGCTGTATGCACCATCACAGCATTTCCCGAGGCAATTCTAATCGCTACGTGACCGGGTGTATGACCGTAGGCAGGAATCGCTGTAAATCCCGGCAAAAACTCTTGGTTAACCTCAATTTTAGTGACGCGATCGCGAATCAATCCTAACTGAGTTTGAGCGATTTTAATCGCCTGCTGCTTCATCTCGGCAGGTCCCCCAAAGTTCGGTAAATCCACTGCTGTCGCCGTCCAAAAATCCCACTCTTGTTTGGCGATAAAATAGCGAGCATTGGGAAAATTCAAACCGCTTTTACCATTCAAACCACCGACATGATCTCCGTGCGCGTGAGTTAAAATCACCGCAGTAATATCGCTCGGTTTAATCTGCACCTGTTGCAAGTTTTCTATCAGTTTGCCAGCGGTTGCTGCATTCAACAAGCCGCTGCCTGTATCGATCAAAACTTTATCCCGTCCGGTATCCACCAATAAAACATTGCAATCTACCGTGAGCTGTTCCCCTTGAAATCCCTGCTGCAAAACTCGATTCAACTCTTCCGGTGTGGCATTGCCAGCAAATATTGCTGCGGGAGCGCTCAACGTACCGTCACTAATCGAAATCAGGTTGAAGTTTCCTAACTTAAATCGATAGATGCCAGCGTTGCGGGGCATCGCGCGCGGAGCGGTTTGTGCCAGTAAATGGCGGGTGCTAGTTAGGGCGAAGGTGGTGGCGATCGCCCCTGTCAGAAAGGTTCGGCGAGAAATAGGCATAATTACTACTAGATTCCTGCGGTAGCATTTGTCGATCGGCCTATATATTACTGCAATCTCCTGCTGATTTCTATATAATTTAGGCTGGGAAACTATCTGATTTTCGCATGGAAAATTTTGGCTCGATCGAGTAAGAGTGCGGACGGTCTTAAAAACGAGAGTCTTTCAAAGAATTTGCATCAATCTCGAAGGACAGATTGTAGGATGTTTTGCCCGATCGCAGCATGGCTCTGATTATCTACTAATCCAGAATCTAGCAGTACGATGCCAAACAATATTGCCCAACCTTTGGCACGTGTTAAAGTTGCTTCAGACACATTACCATAGGCTGCGATCGCCTGTTTTCGCACGTACCGATCGGGGAATAAATACCACAAAGCTGCTAAATCTGTTGCCCTGTCTCCAGCCGTTAAATCGCCCCAATCTATGACACCTGTAATGCAGCCATTTTCTACTAGAATGTTGCGTGGATGCAAGTCGCCGTGCAGCCAAGTTGGTTCTACATCAATAGGCGCATTCAATGCTTGCTGCCAGTGCGATCGAATCGCAGGTGCGATCGAGTTTGCCTGCGTTTCTAATCGCTGCATTCGCTCTTCCATCATCTGCGATCGCTGCGATAAAGGTACGCCTCGATAGGGATTAACGGGTGCATTATCTGGGGCCGGAACGTGCAAAGATCTCAGAAAATTGGCAAATATTTGGGCTTGTTCTCGATCGAGGTATGCGAGATTTGCTGTTTGTCCGGGCAGCCAAGGAATCACGCTCCAATGCCAGGGATAAATTGAACTGGGAACGCCAATTCGATCGGGAGTTGGGATGGGGATAGGCAGTCGATCGGCAATTTGGGGCAGCCAAATTTGTTCGTTTTCTAATAGCTTTGCCGCGATCGATCTTCGGGGCAATCGCACCGCCCAACGGGAACCCAAACGAAACATTGCATTATCCCAACCCGCATCAATAAATTGCAGGGGCAAATGTTGCAAATCCGAGTGCTGTTGGGCAAGCAAACGCGATACCAATAAACTATCAATCTCAATTTCCGCCGGTGGAGTTCCTAACATAACTCTTATGGGTAATGGGTAATTGGTAATGGGTAATTGGTAATGGGTAATTGGTAATTGGGAATTGGTAATTGGGAATTGGTAATTGGTCTGGAGTTCCCCTTGTAAAGTAGGACAACTGTGAAGCAAGGGTGAAGCAATGGTGAAGCAATGGTAAAGTTGTTGAAACTCCCCGATCGCATTTACCAATTGGCAGCAGCAGCAAACGGGCGATCTTCCTCAAATTTAAAGAGCCTCAAATCTAAAATTTTTTTGACGTAGTGATTGACTAATATTACAAAATACTGTACTGTATGAATCAAGGGTCGCAAGATATTATAAATTCTTAATGCGGCAAGGGGTCTCCCACTTGCTCGATCGAGTTTTAGTGGGAGAGAACGTAACAGCTATCGATTCAATATTTATATAGGGTATCCCAATGAGAAAACCGTCATTAGGCGCGTTAGTCGCGGCTGCGCTCGCCGCAGGCACATCGGCTGTTTTACCATCCCAACCGAGCCAGGCCCAAAGCAGAAATCAATTTTTCTGCGGCATCAGTGAAGGCAAACCGTCAACAGTAGTCCGCACCTCAAGGGGCAACCAACCCTTGATCGTCTGGAACAACGAAAGTTTCTCGTCTTCGGGATGGACGCCCAAGCGGCGTTGCGAGGAAGTATCGACCAGGTTCCAACGGTTCAACGACAACGGACAGCTCAGATTTATGAGAGCGGGTACGTTTAACGGTCACAAAGTGCTGTGTATCGATAGCGTCAGAGGCAGTGGCAACTGTTCGAGCGCGGCCGCAGTAGTGCTAACATTACCGCAGAACAGCGATGCCAACCAGGTTCTCGAACAAATGCTCGGCACCCGCAACCGCGCATCCAATCAGCCCCTTTACCTGAGCGGAGAAAAGCAACTGGTAACCTACGAAAACGGCGATGCCAACGTCAATTTAGACGTATTACTCGGCAACGAACCTACAGACAACCAACCTCTGTGGTAGAAATAGCTTGGTAGAAATAGCAAAGAAACTGCGAGCCGAAGAGATATGGATTGGCGTTCACTGATAATGGCAACTTGCATCAGCGGCATCTCAGTGATGTTACCGTCGCAAATACCTCCTGCTAAAAATTCCCTCAAACAACTGCCAGCCGAAATGTCGCAGCAGAAATTGCAGCAGCAAGCTGCTGCAATTTCCCTGAGAATTCGATCGGGCGGCAGAGTCGTAGGAACGGGAATCGCCATTCGCAAACAAGGCTCGCAGTACGCGGTGCTGACAAACGAACACGTTCTCAAAGCCGGGAAAGCCCCATACCAAATCCAAACCCCAGACAATAAAATTTATCAGGGACTGGAGGTTAAAAACGCTAATTTTAAAGGCAACGATTTAGCAATGTTGCACTTTACTAGCAGCGTTGAATACACTACGACGAAATTGGGTGTCCAGCCGCCAAAAGTAGGGGATGCAGTATTTGCAGGAGGCTTTCCCTTTGCAGACGAAGGTGCAAAAGACCGGGGATTTGTATTTAAAGCCGGCAAAGTTTCGCACGTGCTAGAGAAAGCTTTGGAAGGCGGCTATCAAATAGGTTATACCAACGATATTGAAAAAGGCATGAGTGGCGGTCCCTTGCTAAATGCTGGCGGGGAGTTGGTAGGCGTTAACGGCGTCCACGCTTATCCTTTATGGGGCGATCCGTATCAATATAAAGATGGTACTGAACCAGCTCCAGCTCTGCGCGAGCAGATGAGCAAATACAGTTGGGGAATTCCGATCGCAACTTTCAAAGAATTAGCGCCTACTGGTTTTGAAATGACAAATTCTCTGCAAAAATAGCCGAGATTCATCCATAGATGTTTTTTAGTGACTCGCCCTTCTCCTAGTATTAACTTCTACCTGCATCGCACTACAAAATGCGACAGTGGCACACCCCATGAGAGAGTATGAGAAAACTTCACTCAAATTCTCCTCCTCAAATCTCCTCCTCAATGTCTCCTCATTTGCAGTCAAATATTGCTTGAATTAAACTAATTGGAAGATGAAA
Organism: Richelia sp. CSU_2_1; assembly: GCA_012034575.1. Classification (GTDB taxonomy): domain Bacteria; phylum Cyanobacteriota; class Cyanobacteriia; order Cyanobacteriales; family Microcoleaceae; genus Microcoleus. The sequence continues at coordinate 4,309 of JAAUPF010000316.1, forward strand.
AAATTTTATAGCACAATTCTAGCAACATCGATCGGGGCGGTGGCGATCGTCTCGGTACAAACTCTACCAGCAACAGCACTGGATGCAACCGAAATCGGAGAAAAAGCCAAAGGATTTACAGTCATGATCTCCGGCAGAGTCTCCGGCGAGTGCGAGGGATCGGGAGCAATCATCGAACGCCAAGGTGAAAATTATACCGTTCTCACTGCCAATCACGTTGTAGCGACAACAGGAGAATGTTTCATCCAAACAGCCGACGGGACGCGCTACAAACTCTACGAAGCCCGCCCGGTTCCCGGAACAGATGTAGCAGTTTTGAACTTTCAGAGTAATAAAAACTATGCAGTCGCTCAAACAGCAAGTTCGCAAAACTTGCGCCCGGGATCGGTACTTTATTTTGCAGGCTATCCCAGTCCCGGACCGGTGAATACCAAGCGCAGTTATACCTTTTATGACGCTCGCATGACCGGTAGAACCCAAGATCCCAACGAAGGTTACGAACTATCTTATACTGGCTCCGCCCTCCCCGGCATGAGTGGCGGTCCGCTACTTGACAGCAACGCCCGTTTGGTAGGAATTCACGGCAAAGCTGACATACGCTCCCAAGTTGCTGTGGCAAATTACGGCGTTCCTTTCGAGGTATTTTTGGCGAGACGGGGCACAATAAATCGGGACAGTCAATCGAACTCGGCCCAGAGAGCGACCCCAATAGAACCACCCCCTCCCATCCCTTCGGAACCAGTGCCAGCCCCCGTAGCAGC
>JAAUPF010000073.1 GCA_012034575.1 Richelia sp. CSU_2_1
TGAATTGGGAATTTGGTAATTTGTTAATTACTTCCCGACTGTTCCCACTGTCCCACTCTTCCACTCTCCCCTCTCCCACTCCTCCCCTCTCCCCTCTCCAATCCCCCAATCTAAAATCTAAAATCTCCCAGTGGGTTGTATTCAGAATTTCCTCATTTTTTTGATTTAGTTTGTAAAGTGGATCGGTGATTGGTTACTTTTAGCCCCGATTCCCTAGCGGTTGCAGAGAGGAACTCGGGGAATCGGGGTCTTTTGTTTGCGGTAGGTTTTTTGGTATCAATTCGATCGCGCGCTTTCCGTATTTACCCGCACAACGCAGGTGGGGCGAACTCGTGGAGTTACGACTACTGAAAAAATATTCGGAAAGGGCGATCGAGCGGTCGAGCTAGTTTGAAAAACTGTAATGTTTATAACTGATTTAGTGCGGTTTTTGTTAAACTTCGTTAAGTCAAGAGTTAACCTGAGGTGCGGGCAAAATATCTTCATAAAAAAACCGATTTCCTTCACAATTTCCTCAGATTTTTCACTTAATGTTTATACCAGGTTTTTGAACTGGAGGTCGATCGCAATTAGCAGCAGCGCCCTGCACTGCCCGAGCAGATATTTAATTTTCTGGAGAATTTAGGCGAGCGATTTGAGTTTGGATTTGAGTTTGGATTTGAGCTTGGATTTGAGCTTGCTTGGATCGATGAGGGGTTGCAGTACAGTCGGAGCAGCACAACCCACACATCCAGAACCTACCAACCCAAAACCTACCAACCCAAAACCGACAGCACGGAGTAGAGGCGGGAGCGATGAAGAAAATTCTGATCGTAGAGGATGACGAATTACTGAGTTCAAGTTCGATCGATTTGCTAGCGCACAGTTTCGAGGTGACAAAGACTGAAGATGGATTAACAGGTTTGCAGCTAGCGCGCCAACTGCAACCAAACTTAATTATCTGCAAAGCTAATATGCCCCACTTCGGCGGTTATGAAGTTTTGCAAGCACTCTGCCAGAGTTCTATTACAGCAAAAATTCCAGTAATTCTGATAGTAGAAAAATCTGATTCTGATGCGAGGCGCGGTTTCCAAATGGGTGCCAACGGCTACGCGATCGAAAAATCGAAAGTCTCTCACTTGTTAGAAGCGATCGCCAATAATGCGAGCTTAAATTAAGCAGGTTATTTGCATCGCAAATCGAGTCAAAAATGTCGAAATTACCGATAAAAAACACAGCAAAATCGCTGCAAAATCAAACTAATCTTCGGTGAAAATTGTGGAGCAGGGTAAAATGTTAAATAAATTATCAACTTTTGAATTCCGCCAACCAATTCTTTGCTATTATGCAAATGTTACTCACAAAATTCAAGTCGTGAGAATAGAAAATATTCCCAACTGGTACTTTGAAAAAGTAGTGTTTCCGGGACAGAGAATGATGTTTGAAGCACTGCCTGAAGCAGTGTTGGAAATTCACACCGGGGCGGTAGCAAGTGCAATTTTATCCGACAAGATTTCGTGCTACGTGCTCCGGGTTATAGAAGAAGTAAGTGCAGATACAGAGTTGGCGGTATCCCCAGAGCGACGTGCAGCATGATTCTAGCATCGAGCAGAAATCAGCCAGCTCGCACAGTGGCAAAAGCAGCGATAGATTAGTGTTTTTGGACGGCAAAAAATGGAGAAAATTCTTGTCAACCTTACCCTAGCAGTAGTAACAGAGGAAATTGAAAATATTTTGGATACTTATCCCAAGCATCCTTACCAAAAAGCTTTTGCTCCCTCTGGTTTGCGGCAGGATTTAATTGCTTACGTGCTCAGCAGGATTCCGAATACATACACTGCGATCGAATCCTCCGAGTCTATACCGAACAAAAAAGTTCAAGTTCGCTGTTCTTCCGAGCAGTTGCTGCACATAGAAAATTTAATTCACACCGGCATTCGCGACGTGCTGCACAGCTATCACCACCTAGATTACTGCGTTCCTCAAAAAGTTCGATCGGGCGCGACAACTGCTAATTGGTTCAGGTAGCCTCAGTTGGGGAGGCGCAAGATATCGGATTGCGGGCCTGTCGATATTTCAAGACTTTTCGTAATAGCGGCAATTCGCGCAGGGGCCTTGTGGATTGACAGCGCAGCGAATAATTTCCGATCGCGCGTTAAAGTGGCAGCTTGCATCTCCCAACACCAAAATACCATCTACCAAAGTTCTTTCTGTCGGCGGAGCGGCCGATTGCACGTACAAGGCAATTTTTTGCAATCGGTAGCGCCCCGATTTAAGCTGGTAGCGGTGGTGGCGTTCCAAAACAGCGTAGGTTTGCCCCTCCAAATCTAGATAGTTCCCCGGCTGCGGCGTCCAATCAAGCTGAACGCTGCCCAAGGATTGGCGGGGGTGAGAGAGAATCACCTCTACGGGTAAAGTTTCTTGCTGCATGATGCCTGTGTGTTGTTAGCTACCCAGTCATGGTATCGCAATTACTATAGTCTAGGCAGAAACCGGGTTTTTTCCGAAGTCTCAAATCGCAGCCTTGAATATTGATGAAAAACCCGGTTTCTTTGGTCTCTAATTTTTATCACAACCTTAGCAGGACTGAAGTCCTCACTACAAATCCCAAAAATATTGCATTCCTTCTATAATTCCGCCCGCGCATTTAGAGCTAGCAAAATAATGATTTTGATTCCCGTATTGCCGATACCATTCTAACAGTTCGGACAAAGCATTACCCACGATTACTCCCCGCGCATCCTGTTCAAACATACTGATATCGTTGCCGGAATCGCCACAGACTAACGTTTTCTCTGGGGTAATTTGCAGGCGTTTTTGCAAATAAGTTAAAGCGTTGCCTTTATTGCTACTTTTTGGTAAAATATCCAGGTCTATGTTGCTGCTAAAAATGATTTGAGCCGCGAGTCCGGCGGCAGATATTTTTTGCTGTAAATCGCTGAGAATGGCGGCTGCTGTTGGCGGTGTTTCTTCCAGAAAAAAACTCATTTTCCAGGGGTTTTGTTCCAGGGGAGATTGGAGTTCAAGCTGAGAAAACTGCTGGGCGATCGAGGCGACTGCCAGTTTATCCCAGTTGTGAGAAAGATGTGTCGCCCAATCTAAATCTAGCGTGCCATTTTGATAAATCTCGCTGCCGACACCTGCAATTAAATAGTCGGGATCTAGCAGTTGTTTTTGAGCGATTAATTCGCAAGTTGAAGTGTAAGAACGTCCCGTCGCGTAAACCAAACAAAATTGAGATCGGAGCGATCGCAAGCGTTGGTTTAAAGCTAAAGTTGCTCGATCGTCTCCGACTAAAGTGTTATCTAAATCTGTAACTAATAAAAATTTCATTATTAACTTGTTAATTTGTTATCTGCAATACATTTATAAGCAAGCCTATCTGTTAAAGTTTGCCAGATTCAATGTTCCACAAGTGGTGTGAGTGTTATGGCGAAAAATTTTAGCTTGAATAAATTCAGCTCGGCCAAAGGTTTTTGGCTGTCTTTCTTGCTTTCTGGCGCGGCGGTGCCTTTAGGACCGATCGCAGCAACAGCTCAAATTCAGGATAGCTCAACTCCAGAAGTTGCGCTAGATGGCAGTACCCTCCAAGAGAATGCTCCCGATGCAGCACTGGCAGCAGCTAAGATTGAGATACCGCAGTTAGAGACGATCGCCCCAGAAACTGATTCAGCAGTCGATCGCACTTTAGCCGAAACAGATACAGATACAGCATGGGTCGATCGCACTTTAGCCGAAACAGATACAGCATGGGTCGATCGCACTTTACCGGGAACAGACACGGCCCCAGTCGATCGCACTTTACCCCAAGAAGATCGTAAATCGCAGGCGATCGCAGCAACAACCTCACAAATAACTCCAGAAATAACTCCAGAAATAACTCCACAAATAACTCCACAAATAACTCCACAAATAACAGAGGCTACTCGCGAATTGCCCCCACAGGAGTTAGAAATTGCCAACTCTCCTCAGCCTCAAAACGTTGCTGAAGCCAGCAAAATTTCTGAGATCGGCACTGAGACCGGCACCGCTGATGACCTCAGCATATCGGAAGATGCCGCACAAGTCACATCTGTTTCGCAACTGTCTGACGTGCGGCCTACAGATTGGGCATTTCAAGCATTACAATCCTTAGTAGAAAGATACGGCTGTATAGCGGGATATCCCGACGGTACATTCCGAGGCAATCGGGCGATGACTCGCTACGAATTTGCCGCCGGATTGAATGCTTGTTTGGATAAAGTTAACGAGCTAATTCGAGCGGGTACGGGCAACTTAGCTACCAAAGAAGACTTAACCAAACTGCAAAGATTGCAAGAAGAATTTGCAGCCGAATTAGCTACATTGCGGGGTCGAGTAGATGCTTTAGAAGCGCGTACTGCTGAATTAGAAGCCAACCAATTTTCTACTACTACTAAACTCAACGGCTTTGCTTGGTTTAACCTGACAGGGGCTTCTGCGGGCGATCGAATCCGAGTGGAAGCAACAAATGGCAATGCTGCACCCCTCGATCGAGTTGCTGGACGAGATCCAGTTACTAACAGGCCGATCGTGCAAAGAGTTGACGACGATCCAGAAATTACTTTCAGCTATTTAGTTTGGTTGACTCTCACCACTTCTTTTACAGGCAAAGACGAACTCATCACACAACTAGCTGCAGGTAACGGCAATTCACCAGCAAATCAATATACTTCTACAGGTTTATTCAATACCTTCGGCACTCCTTTTCTCGACCAAACTGCTGGAGGAAAGCCCAATGAAGTTGTCCTGCGGGAACTTTCCTATCGATTCCCACTTAGCAACAGCTTGCAAGTAGTATTCGGGCCGAGAATTAATTTCTATCGCTACTTTGACAACAATAAATATAACTTTTTTGTTGATGGTGCGAGCAGTTTTAACTCTAACAACAGTCCTTTGTTAAGCGCAACCAGACGCGGTGCCGGTGCTTTGGTTTTGTGGGATATCGCGCGCCAATTTAAACTGCGTGTGGGTTATTTGGGCGAGAGTACGGAATTTTTGCCCACTTCAGTATTTAATTCAGCTTCCAATCCCTCTCAAGGCTTGTTTGGCGGCACGAATACGGCGACCGCAGAACTAACATTTAGTCCCAGCAGTCGGGCTAATTTGCGATTTCTGTACAGCCGTTCTAACATCCAGCAAATCGGCGGCTTAATCGGATCTCCTAACAGCAAGCCGCTTAACGGTGTGGCAGATGACGGTTTTGGCGGTCGCCTGGGTAATGCTACGGCGAATACTTTTAGCTTTAATTTCGATTGGGATCTCAGCCGCCGTTTCGGTTTGTTCGGGCGCTACGGTTACGCTGAAACTAATATATTTCCCAAGACCGATCGACCGGACGGCACAATTAAAACTCAAACTTATCAGTTAGGGTTTGCCTTGCCCGATTTGTTCAAAAAAGGAGCTGTATTTACTGCATCATTTTTAGTGCCTTTTGACATTACTGGCGGTCGGAGATTTCTGATTTCTGGCGGGGGAAATGGCGGTACGCAGTACGAATTTGAGGCAACTTATTATTTGCCACTTACTGACAATATTTCGATCGTCCCCGCGTTTTATGTGATTGGTAATGCCAATAATTTTGACAACAATTCGACAATTTATGTAGGGAATTTGCGGACGCAGTTTAGTTTTTAAGTAAGTCCTAGATGCAGGCATTCAATTTGTAGGGTGCGCAATGCGCACCTTAATCCAATTGTAGGGTGCGCATTGCGCACCTTACTCCACACATTTTTTTGTTAGGATAGTCGATCGAAAACTATATTACCCTCCTTGTAACTCTCGCAAACGCGCTTCCAAAACTTGAATTCGCTCCTCGGTTTCTATGCGCCTTTGTCGCTCTTGTTCTGCTTCTAACTGGGCTTGTTCTTTAGCAATTCGCTCTTGTTGGGCTTCTAACTGAGCTTGTTCTTTAGCAATTCGCTCTTGTTGGGCCAGTTCTTCGGCCGCTAGCAACAAATTGCCTTCAGCATCCCACCACCGCAACCAAGGAAGTTCTACGCCCTGATAAATGCCTTCCCAAATTCCCAATTCCACTCCTATTTGTGGGATTTGGTAATGCCCGCGCTGGTTTTGTGCGACTAACTCGAAACGGTTATCGACTAAATGATACACTTCAACTTGTGCTTTTTTCACTTCATAAATTCCGTAAAAAGCAGGTCGAATGATTCGTTCGTAAATCCAGAATTTGCCTTGGCGGGGAGTCTTATCTCTTTCTTCAGAACCATCACCCGACACAAATTCTAGTACGATTAGAGGCGGCATTAATTCCTGCCACATTACATAGGAACGTCGCATATTTCCGTCAAGAGTTGGGGGTACGTCGGGTACGTAAAACCAGTCGGGTGCTTCTGCGCCTCTTTCTGGCGGTTCCGGGGGTCGGGCTACCCGCCAGTAAATGCCGGAATCTTGACCGATGCAGTATTGTCCGTCGGGATGAATTCGGTCTAAAATGGGTCGAATTGATGTGGTTAACAGGATGCTTTGAGGGTGTTCTTGAAAGTTTTTCACAAAAGTACCGTCGGAGTCGGGTAATTGAGTGTGGTCTGGAAAATCTGCTGCGATAATTTCTGGCTTCTCGGTGATATTCATATTGACCTCATCTAGCAAGTAGCAGCCATAAAATTTCATAATGCTATTATGCCATTGGCAACCCTGTTTTGCTATATAAGAGGAGTTTTTCAGAAATATGAGTCAGTACGGGTTAATTATTTTTGACTTCGACGGCACTTTGGCAATTACTCACAAAGCTATTGTATTTTGCATGGCTAAAACTTTTGAATATTTTAATGTTTTGCCACCTGCTGCTGATAGAATTCGAGGGACGATCGGCCTGAGTTTAGCAAATAGTTTCAAAATCTTGCATCCGGCGATCGAGACTGCTGAAATTCCCCAATGGATTGAAATTTACCGTTCTTATTATCGCGCGGAAGGCGAACAATATCTAGATTTATTTCCGGGAACTAAGCAGATATTGCAGTTGGCGAGAAACTCGGGCATTAACCTGGGAGTTTTCAGCAACAAACACGTTAGTTTTGTGAATTTATTTCTGGAAAAGTTGCAAATTTACAATTTTTTCGATCTGATTGTCGGAGATAATGGAGAAATCCGCCAAAAGCCCGATCCGACTGTATTTTATGCGATTATTAAACCGCTGTTTGCGGAGTTAGATAACAGTCAAGTTTTGGTGGTGGGCGATACAGCAGTCGATTTGATGTTTGCTAAAAATGCTAAAATAGATGTCTGTTGGGCTGCTTACGGATACGGCGATCGCGCTGAGTGTCTCGCCCTAGAACCGACTTTTGCGATCGAGGATATTTCGGAACTTGCTGTCATATTAAACAGTTGACAGTTGACAGTTGACAGTTGACAGTTGATAGTTGATAGTTGACAGTTGACAGTTGATAGTTGAGGGTTAACCAATTACCAATTACCAATTCCCAATTACCAATTACCAATTCCCAATTACCAATTACCAACACTTTTTAAATAAGCGCGCCAGCCTCCATATTGAGTAATTTCGCGCTGTCCCTCGCACAAAATGGCTTCGGCAACAATTCCCAAAACTTCTTCTCCGTCGGCCAAACGCACTCTTCCCAAACAAAGTCCGGGTGGTTCTTTTAACAGTATTTGACACAAGCCTGGGGCTGGAGTCGCCCAAATTTCCACGGCGATCGCGCTGCCACCTTTATTCACTCTTACCATTGCCGGATAATCGCCGTCAATACACCAGAGTCGGTAAGTTGGAACAGTCACGGCATCTCGCACAAAATTAGCACCGACTGCTAGTAAATTGTCGTTCATTTCCAGCCCGCGCATTGCCGTACCGTTAACCGCAAGAAATACTGTTTCAATCATAATGTTTCAATCATAAGGTGGTGAATCTTCCTCTTTCAAGCCTCCGTGCTTTAGCCGAAGGTCAGTGACTTTAATAATATTTGTTTCAAGAGTGGCTATCTCTCTAATTTTTTGTTAGCGTTGGCAGCATCGATTTCTTGTATCTGCTGCCCGCTGAAACCCCAGTCTATCTACCATACCAAAGATAGAGCTCCTGTCGCAAGAACTACTATAAATTATGAAGACACGACACTCGTCCAAGGCTCCGATCGGGCATCGTGCAGACTCTAAAACAAATTGCGAATGCCATAGCTTTTCTTTTTTTTAATTAACAAAAAATATGGTTTTTGTTTGCTAGCGAAGGTCTGCGGAAAATAGGGCAAATCTGTTGAACTCCAGGGTATGCTGCCAGCCGAGATCGAAAATAAACCTAATTTATATAAAGTTATGCAGATCGATACCAGCATTCCTCATGAAAGCCTATTGCCGGGGCGATCTGGCGGCAGCGCACCGAATTTAATCGAAGAAGTATGGAGGCTGTACGATCGCGCCCTAGCAGCTACCAGCAACGGCATTGCGATCGCGGATGCCACCCAACCAGACTTGCCGGTAATTTACTGCAACCCAGCCTTTGAGAAGATTACAGGCTACGATCGCAGCGAGATCGTCGGGCGCAACTGCCGCTTCCTCCAAGGCCCGGATACCGATCGCGCCGCCATCGATCGCATCCGCGTCGCCCTGCAAGAACAACACGATTGCAAAGTAGTCCTGAAAAATTACCGCAAAGACGGCACTCCCTTCTGGAACGAATTCACAATTTCCCCAGTCCGCGACAGCAACGGCTGCGTCACCCACTTCATCGGCGTCCAAGCCGACATCACCGATCGCAAACTGGCAGAAGAAGCCCTGCAACAAGCCGAAACCAAATACCGCAGCATCTTTGAAAACGCTACCGAAGGTATCTTCCAAACAGCGCCAGACGGGCGCTACCTCAGCGCCAACCCCGCCCTCGCGCGCATTTACGGCTATGATTCCCCAGCAGAAACGATCGCAAAATGTTCGGCAGCAGAACTGTACGCCGATCGCGCCCGCCGGGACGAATTCGTCGCCGAAATCACCAAAACAGGTTCCCTGAAAGAATTTGAGTCTCGCGTGTACCGCAAAGACGGCAGTACCACCTGGATCTCGGAAAACGTCCGCGAAGTCCGCAGCAGCAGTGGCGAACTCCTTTACTACGAAGGTACCGTCGCCGAAATCGCCGATCGCAAGCAGGCGGAAGCAGCTTTGCGCGATCGCGAATACTGGCTGAAAACCGCGATCGATGCCGTACCCGATGCGATCGTCCTCAGAGACAGCGAGGGGCGCTGGTCGATCGCCAACGACTGCGCCCTCAAGCTTTTGGGCTGGGAAACAGCCGACTACCAAGGCAAAACTACAGCCGAACTCGCCGCCGCCGCCGGTGCCAGAGTGAGAGAAATCCTGCTAGCGTGGCAGGAAACAGACGCAACCACCTGGGAAGCGCGCAGTATCACTTCCCGCAGCCAAACCATCCCCCTGCCCACAGGTGGCAGCAATTGGTTTGAAGTTCGCAAAGTACCGCTATTCAATCCTGACGGATCGCGCAAAGGGATGGTAGTGGCGGGGCGAGACATGACGCAGGAAGTTGAAGCCGAAGCAGCTTTGCGCGACAGCGAACAGCGATTTCGGGCAATTTTTGAACGATCTGCGATCGGCATGGCAGTTACCACCCCCGACGGCACTGCGATCGCCACGAATCCCGCATTTCAGGCCATGTTGGGGCGATCGGAATCCGAACTGCGCGGCACCAGTATCGACGCCTGGGCGCACCCGGAGGACGCGCGGGCCGAGCGCCAGTTGCGCCAGCAGTTGGCATCCGGATCGCAGTCTGCTTGCCAAATCGAACAGCGTTACCTGCACAAAGACGGCAGCATCAGGTGGGGGCGACTCAGCGCTTGGGCCATCAGCAGCAGTCAGGGAACGCCGCATTTGATTTTAGAGATGGTGGAGGACATTACCGATCGCAAGCTTGCCGAATCTGCTTTAGTCCAAAATGAAGCTAAGTGGCGATCGCTGATTCTCAACAGTTCTGACATCATTACCATTTTGGACGCCAGTGGCTGCATTGTTTACGAAAGCCCTTCTCTAGAGACAGTTTTGGGCTACGAACCCGAGGAACTGACGGGACAAATGGTGCTCGATTACTTCCACAGCGATGACATTCCCGCGATCGTTTCCAGTTACGAGAAACTGCTGGCAAATCCAGCCGATCCAATCGCCCTCGAAGGTCGATTCCGGCGTGCTGACGGTTCTTGGTGCTTTCTCGAAGCCGTCGGCATCAATTTGCTAGCAGATCCTGCCGTTAGCGGCATTGTCGTCAACTCCCGCGACATGACTGCGCGCAAGCAAGCAGAATACCGCCTCAGCCGGATCAACGAGTGCTTTTTGGGGTTCAGCAGCAACAGTGCCGACAACATCCAGCGCCTGACAGCTTTAGCTGGCGAACTTTTGGGCGGCAGCTTTGCTGTCTGCAGCCGCCTCGAAGGCTCAATGCTGCGCGCGATCGCGACTTGGCAAGCCCCGCCGGATTACCCGGAGTTCGATCGCGCCGAGGGCCGCATCTGTTACGGCGCGAAAAGGCAAGCAAGTGCCGAACCTGTTGTCATTGGCGACTTGCAGAACACCGCCTGGGCCCGAACTGACCCCGCCGTCGCCCGGTACCAACTGCAAACCTATGTCGGACAAGCAGTGCCGCGGGGCGACAGCTACAGCGGCGTGCTGTGCGTGCTTTACAAGGAACCCATCGCCCTTGCAGAAGCCGACTGCAAGCCGATCGGAATTATTGCCGCCGCGATCGGAGTAGAGGAAGAACGGGCCGCTGCTGCCGAACTCGACCGCCAAAAATCCCGAGAATTGCAAGCAGCTTTGAGCGAATTGCAGCAAACTCAAATGCAGTTAGTGCAAACTGAAAAATTGTCATCTCTCGGGCAGATGCTAGCAGGAATTGCCCACGAAATTAACAATCCCGTCGGCTTTGTTGCGGGCAACATCTGCCATGTCAGCAGCTACGTTCTCGACTTGTTGGAGTTGGTAAAAAAATATCAAGAAGTTTACCCGAATCCGCCCGCGATCGTGAAAAATCACACCGACGAGATCGATCTGGATTTTCTAGTAGAAGATTTGCCCAAATTGCTCAAATCGATGAAAATTGGCTGCGATCGCATTATAGAAATCATCCAAACTCTCCGCAATTTTTCCCGCACAGACGAAGCTAAAATTAAGGCAGCCGACATTCACGAAGGTTTAGAAAGTACCTTGTTAATGTTGAACAACCGAATCAAATCTAAGCCCAGCCGTCCCGGAATTGAAGTGATTAAAGAATACGGAGATTTGCCCAAAATAGAATGCCATCCCGGACTGTTAAATCAGGTATTTATGAATATCTTGGCAAATGCGATCGATGCTTTGGAAGAAAGCAAAGAGTTTCTTGAAGATCCAACAATTACTATTCGCACGGAGATGGTGGGCGATCGCAGAATTTGCATTCGGATTAAAGACAACGGCCCCGGCATTCCCGAAGATAAAATCGTCCGGTTGTTCGATCCGTTTTTCACCACAAAACCTGTAGGCAAAGGCACGGGTTTGGGATTGTCAATTTCTCACCAAATAATCGTAAAAAAACACGGCGGCAAATTGCAGTGCGTCTCCGAAGTCGGTAAAGGCACTGAATTTATCATTGAAATTCCCACATAGAAGAAAAAGAGTTGAGAGTTGAGAGTTGAGAGTTGAGAGTTGAGGATTTAGATTTTAGATTTTAGATTGTTGGATTGGGAGATTGTTCGATTTTAGATTGGGAGATTGGGAAAACTACCAATTCCCAATTCCCAATTACCAATTCCCAATTACCAATTCCCAATTACCAATTCCCAATTAAGAAAATTTTGCATAAAGAGCTAAAATAAAATTCACGCTTAAAAAGCCTACTCCCACTACTAAAATCACAAAGAGTGCGATGCTAAAAATAGACTTGAGCCGATCGGCAATTCCAGGTTTATCTGAGTTCATTTGTCAATTTTTCGAGTGAATGGGCAACGGGAAATCGAGTTAGAGCTTGTCCGATCGATCTGTTATTATCAGAAAATTGGATTTGGTTTTACTTCGTGCAACCCAACCTACACAACCCAACCTATGCCTCTAAAGTACGTATCTAAAGTTCGCTTTGTAGTGCGGCCTAGAGCCTGCCAGTTCAGAGGACTACCGTCCGATGCTGCAAACTAATCCGATCGACCATAACTGTTGTAGAATTAGAGGCGCGATCGGAATGCGCCACAATCGGCTCTTTTAGCAGCTCGGTTTTAACGGCTCGGTTTTAACGGCTCGGTTTTAACGGTTCGGATTGGGTTCGATCGGCGCTATCTGACAAATACATAATAATATACCAACGATCCTCAAACTACAGAAGCAGTTAAAAATATAATAATGACTGACCGCGAGTATTCCAAAACATATATAAGTTAAAAAGGATATAAATTCAGTGCTCAACCAAATCTCGCAACCTTACCAAAAACGAGAAACTACTATGACCCAAAGAGTTATGCGGAAGCCAAACTCATCAGCACCGAACCGCATGAGGCAAACTTACCCTCAAAGACACTGGCTGGAATTTGCAGAATACGCCTCCCTTGCAGCCTCTGGCGTCGGTTCCCTCGCGGTGGCACTATCGGGTCAGGCTTTTTACGGCGTAGCTCCCCTCACTTTAGCTCTGTCGCTGAACGTTGCCAACCGTTACCGTTTCGAGCAGCAAGCGCGGGTTTATCAAAACTCCGAAACTGCCGAAGTGCAAAAATCTGTAAACAAGCTGGAAAAAACGGCAGTGACGGTAATTGTCAAACTCCGCAAACAGTTGTCAGCAGATATTGAATCGCTGCGCCAGCAAATGGCTGTACTGCCGCGGGCTGAAGGTTTTGACTCGCAGTCAACAGAACTCGAACAGCAGTTGCTGAGTTTGGGTCACTCGGTAGCTTCTTTGCAAGAAATAGTCGCCTCTGCTGTCCTCGACGTGCGACAACACGTGAACGAACAATTGCAAGAGTTATCTGTCGGGCCTGCAACTAACTTAGAATCTATAGAACAGGCAATAGAGCAACTGCAAAATGCAACCAAACACCTAGCAGAAACTACTATTACTCAAGACGATTGGGAAGGCATAAATACTCGATTTTTAGAAATCCAAAAAGTAATAGCCAATCTCCACAGCCAACAGCAAGTTTTATCGCGGCAATCCGGGCCGGATATATCTGCCGTGCAAACTCAAATCGCTCGTTTGGAACGCGAGCACCAAGAAGTTGTCAAGCCCCATCTCAAACGATTGATTGCTGTTGTGAAGCAGTTGCAACAAGAGAGTTGACAGTTGACAGTTGACAGTTGACAGTTGACAGTTGACAGTTGACCTGGGACAGTTGACAGTTGACCTGGGACAGTCGATCGTTGATATTGTGTCCGATAGCATCGGTTTTGGTATATTTGTAGGGGTTAAGCATTCGGGCGATAATCTTTGCCATCGATTTAGGGCTTTGTACCCGAATGCTTCACCCTGGCCCTACGCGACCGACACAAATGATCGTAAACCCGGATTTGGCATCAGTATTTGGCATCAGTGCCGATCGAACTAATCGAACTACTTTAACAGCGGATAATAAAGTTCTCCTGTTGAATTAATATAACCCGCCCGATCGCCCGCTAAATCTCCCGTTCCCATAAATACATCAACTCTCCCCGCACCTTTGATAGCACTGCCGGTATCCTGATCCAAAACGTAACGATTAACTGCGTTTTGTTCCATACCTCCCCCTGCCTTTGGATAGGGGAGTTTTGTACTAATTAATGCTAGCGCGCCCGGAGGCATTAAAGCTTTGTCAGTGGCGATCGACCTTTCGGCAGTTACCGGCACTCCAATGCTTCCCGTCGCTGGAGTTCCGTTAGTGTTTCGGAAGAATACAAAACTTTGATTTTTTGGCAAATACTTGTCCATATCCGCCGGAAAATTTCTAAAATGTTCGGTTAATTTCGGCAATGTTAACTGTTCTAAAGTAAACTTGCCATCTCTGACTAATTCTCGCCCGACACCTGTATAACCGCGATCGGTTTTGCCTGCGAAACCGACTGTCATGACGCCACCATCTGTTAGCTGCAATTTTGCCGAACCTTGGACGTGAACGAGAAATGCTTGGAATCGATCGCGCAGCCAAACTAATTCTAACCCCCGCAACAATCCTTTGCTTCCCTGCAAAGCATCAGCCCCTTCCAACTCCAATCTAGTCGGGTGCGGTTTCGGCCAAGATCCGATGTTTGGCGGCAGGCGATATAGGGGATAGCGGTATTCAGAATTTGGGGTTCGAGATGCTGCGTAAGTCGGCTCGAAATAACCGGTAAAAGCTACTGTTCCTTTGCCATCTTTCCCGATCGATTTGTAGAAAACAAATTCATTCTTGACAGATTCCTGAAGTTGTGCTGGAGTGGTAGAACTGACAACTAATTGACGGAATCGATCGAGCGATCGGCGCACTCGATCGCGCGTAATTCCCGTTGCTCGATAGCGGCTGTAAGCAGAAGCAGCAGCTTGAGAATTGAGATAACCGAGGCTGTAGTCGATCGACTTTAACAGCAATTCTTTATCCCCAGGCTTACCCTTTTCGCCCCAGATTTGAGCATCCAGCCCCATCGAATCCGACTCGCCCGCCTGCAATCGATCTAAACTAATTGGTTGCAGCGGAGGCACCGCCACCGCAGGTACAGGAAATATTACTGACATCAAACAAGACATCAGACAAGAAGCAATTGCCAACAGACAAAAAGCAGTCCGAGAGCGGCTAAATGGGCGAAATCGCATAAAGTAAAATTAGATAACAGTCAAGCTCGCAACAATCCGATCCTAAATCTTAGGCGATCGGACCTTCATTCGTCGATGTCCGAATAATCCGGTCTGCTGCTGTATATGGGTTCGATGCGGATCGCCAGTATAGCGCTGGGACGAACAACCATGTATTCATTTTCCCGATTTTTAATGGGAACCATGACAAATTCTGCCGATTCGTGCTTCGGTACGATCGTGCCGTCGTACCACTTCTTAAACTCTTGCATGGTCGGAAAACGCACTTCTTGGTGGTGTCCGCCCTCAATCAATAGGTGAACTGCAAATTCATTAGGAGTTCTGGGCATATCTGTATTTTAGAGTTTTGATTTTAAGGTTTTAGAACGACTTCATATTTTACCCGATCGTTGGCGCATCCCGCGATCGAAATCGTCCGAATATTCTCTGTACCCACGTTCTCGCCGCTGCGGGTAAACAGAAGCGTAGAAGGAAGCCTCTACAGGGATGAAGGCGGATGCAGGCTTAAATCACTTATATGTTCCGATGTCATGCCCGATCGATTAGAAGACAGAAGGAAGAATGCCGATTCAGTAAGCTTTTTAGAGATCGACCGCCGCTCGATTTTATTAAGTACATTTTACTTATTGTACCTGCTGGGATTTGCCGCCGTTAGCGATTGGAGTCCACCTGCGGCGAAATCCAGAAAATCAAAGTTTCGTTATCACGGCGGAAATCTTGCAAAAAGCAGTCACAAATTTACGCATTGAGTTTACCGAACCACTAGGACAAAAGGACTACGAAGTTTTGATGCAAGTTTACAGCGATTGCGCTCCCGAAGATGGGATGAATCAAAACTTTTTGGATTTGCTACATACGCTGTACATTTTGGAGTATCGCAACGATGATTTGTGGTTTGGCGTACATCCGATCGTGCAAGATATTTTAGAGAAGCGCGGATTAATTGGCGCGGGGGGATAGATGAATGATGAAACTCGTCAGGAACAAATTCAAGAAAATGAGGATAATTACGATCGCTTAATTGTGGCGATCGAGGCAAGTCGGGGAATGCTGTCGCTGTTAGTTGCTTCCTGCAACGATCGCGCTTTTCGAGATGCTATTATCCAGCGCTACGAGACAGAATTGGCAGAAACAATGCACAGTTATCGGGTGCAATTGAATTCTCAGGAACCGAGTTTGCGATCGACACTAGAACAATTAGTAACAGCAAATCGCGAACTCAATGCGGGAAATGTGGCGGTATTGACGGTGACTGGTGCGGAAGACTTGCTGACAGTGGCTTTGGGAGATGGGAAACCGGCAGAAGTCGATCGCTTTTTCGGTTATTTGCAATGGACGCGAGAAGGATTGCGAGAATTTCCGTTTGCGATCGTGGTTTGGGTGACACCGCAGATTTTAAAAAAGATGAGCTTCAAAGCACCGGATTTTTGGAGTTGGCGCACTGGGGTATTTAGGTTTGTGGCAACGGAGACGACGGAAATTACAACACCGATTCAGACGAAAGAGTTGCAATGGAAGGCAACAGAAGAATTAGAAAGCTTGCCGTTAGACGAATTGCTACTTAGCGTGCAGCAAATTGAAGCGGAAAAAGGACTGCAAGCACCTGCACTGGCAACATTGTACGATCGACTCGGACAAGCTTACCGCAGTCGGGTGAGAGCTGGAAAAGCCGAGAATGTTCAGCAGGAGATTGAGTTATCGATCGAGTATTTCCAAAGGGCGATCGATCTGCAAAAGATGCTAGGTGACAAACTCAATCTTGCTAATACTCTGAATCGCTTGGGCAACTTTTACTATGAATTGAGGCGATATCAACACGCGGTATCGACTCACCAGCAATCTCTCGAAATTGCCCGCGAAATTGGCGATCTCCGTGGCGAAGCGAATGTTTTGATAGGTTTGGGTATTGCTTACCAGTCATTAGGACAATACCAACGGGCGATCGACTTCTATCGGCAATCTCTCGAAATTCAGCGCGAAATCGGCGATCGCAGCGTGCTTGACCAGCAGGTTATCGAGGACTTGTGCGAGGTGGATGCTTTGGAGGAGGCGATCGAACTTTATTTGGAAACCTCGCCCCTATTGCTGCAGGGCATTGCTCAGGCTGCTGCAAGCGGCGATCCGCTGGCTTTGCGGCGGGCTGCCCACTGTTTGAGATCGATCAGCGGGACTCTTGGTGCTTTTCGCTTGTACGAACTTTGTCAAGAGCTCGAAGTGATGGGCCGGATGGGTACGGCATCTGACAAATCTTTGTCGGGTGAAGCATCGGTGCTACTTCAACAAGTTGAGGCAGAATATGCAAGAGTTGCAGCGGCTTTGCAATTAGAGTTAATAGTTAAATGCCATGCTGCCACAGCCGAACTGAACGCTACTCGATCGACAAAATAGATGTTTCGTAGGGAAACGGCAATGCCGCGTCCTCTATTGCCGCGCGCGAGGACGACAGACCCAAATTTTGTATTTTACAGCACTATTCGATCGCACCACTTAAAATAGTCTGGATTTGTCGATCGACCGCATCGTTTTTTCGATCGATATTTTCCGCTAGCTAGCAGTGTTTCAGAGTCAGAGTCGCAAGGTTCCTTACAAAATGGCGATCGTAGTGCACAATTTCAGATTGACCGCAAAATAGGCACTATTTTGAGTAAACTTTTGGTGGAACAGCTCCCAAAGCTTGTTTCTCAGAGTGATGCAAAATATCAAATTTACCATCAATCCTGTCCAACTACCAATTACGAACCTATGCCCCGCCGCCAAGACTTAAAAAAAATTCTACTCATCGGTTCCGGCCCAATTGTCATCGGCCAAGCGTGCGAGTTCGATTATTCGGGAACGCAAGCTTGCAAAGCTTTGCGAGAAGAAGGGTTTGAAGTGGTGCTGGTAAATTCCAACCCGGCAACAATTATGACCGATCCGGGAACGGCCGATCGCATCTACATTGAACCTCTGACACCAGCGATTTTAGAACAGATAATCGCCGCCGAAAAACCGCAAGCAATTTTGCCGACAATGGGCGGTCAAACTGCTCTCAATTTGGCTGTTGCAGTTGCTAAAAATGGTGTGTTAGAAAAATACGGCGTTGAGTTAATTGGCGCTAAATTGCCGGCAATTGAAATGGCAGAAGACCGACTGTTATTTAAGGAAGCAATGGCGCGCATTGGCGTCGGCGTTTGTCCTTCAGGAATTGCTAACAATCTAGATGAAGCTAAAGCGATCGCGCATCAAATCGGTACTTATCCTTTAATTATCCGGCCTGCTTTTACGATGGGCGGCACCGGAGGCGGCATTTCTTACAATCAAGAAGAGTTTGAAGAAATGGCCCAAGGCGGTGTTGATGCCAGTCCGGTATCGCAAATTCTGATCGAACAATCTTTAATCGGTTGGAAAGAATACGAACTGGAAGTGATGCGGGATTTGGCCGACAATGTTGTCATTGTTTGTTCGATCGAAAATCTCGACCCGATGGGAGTTCACACCGGCGATTCGATTACCGTCGCCCCGGCGCAAACTCTGACAGATAAAGAATACCAGCGCTTGCGGGATGCTGCGATTAAAATCATCCGCGAAATCGGCGTAGAAACAGGCGGTTCTAACATTCAATTTGCCGTCAATCCGGTGAATGGAGATGTCATCGTGATTGAAATGAATCCCCGCGTTTCCCGTTCCTCAGCTTTGGCGTCGAAAGCAACAGGATTTCCCATTGCTAAAATGGCTGCAAAATTAGCGGTAGGCTACACGCTGGACGAAATTTCTAACGATATTACCAAGAAAACACCCGCCTCATTTGAACCCACAATCGACTATGTAGTAACCAAAATTCCTCGGTTTGCTTTTGAAAAATTCCCCGGTTCCGAACCGACTCTGACAACGCAAATGAAGTCAGTTGGTGAAGTAATGGCGATCGGGCGAACTTTCTGCGAATCCTTCCAAAAAGCTTTGCGGGGATTGGAAACAGGCCGCGCGGGTTTCGGTTGCGACAAACCGGAAAAATTGCCGAGTTTAGAACAAATTCGCGCCGGATTGCGGACGCCAAATCCCGAACGAATTTTTACAGTCCGCCACGCAATGATGATGGGAATGTCCGTAGAAGATGTTTTCGAACTCACGGCGATCGACCCCTGGTTTTTGGATAAAATGCAGGAATTAATCGAAACCGAAAAGTTCTTAAAACGAACACCACTCAACCAGTTGACAAAAGAGACCATGTTTGCTGTCAAACAGTTGGGATTTAGCGATCGCCAAATTGCTTTCGCTACCAAAATGCCGGAAGATGATGTCAGAAATTACCGCAAACAATTAGGAGTGGTGCCGATTTATAAAACCGTCGATACCTGCGCCGCCGAGTTTGAAGCATTTACACCTTATTACTATTCCACCTACGAAGTAGGGGCAGCAATTTGGGAATTGGGCGACGAAGAAAAGAAAGTTTCACCAGCAGCCCACAGTTTGGCACCGGAGTCAGAAGTCTTGCCTTCTACTAAGCGCAAAGTGATGATTTTAGGCGGCGGGCCGAACCGGATCGGACAGGGAATTGAGTTTGATTATTGCTGCTGTCACGCTTCTTATTCGCTGGGAGAAGATGGGTTTGAAACAATTATGGTCAACTCGAACCCGGAGACAGTTTCGACAGATTACGATACGAGCGATCGACTGTATTTTGAACCGCTGACAAAAGAAGATGTTCTCAACATTATTGAAGCAGAAAATCCCGAAGGAGTAATCATTCAATTCGGCGGGCAAACACCGCTAAAATTAGCTCTGCCTTTGCAAAATGCTCTGGCCAGCGACTCCAATTTACCAACCAAAATTTGGGGAACTTCGCCAGATTCGATCGACATTGCCGAAGACAGGGAGAGATTTGAAAAAATCCTCCGCAAGTTGAACATCCTGCAAGCTGATAACGGTTTGGCGCGGAGTTTTGAAGATGCTTTAATCGTTGCCAAAAAAATCGGTTATCCGGTAGTAGTGCGGCCGAGTTACGTATTGGGCGGGCGCGCAATGGAAATTGTTTATTCCGATGCCGAATTAGAACGCTACATGACCTATGCAGTGTTAGTAGAACCGGAACATCCGATTTTAATTGACAAATTTTTGGAAAATGCGATCGAAGTAGATGTAGATGCGATCGCCGATACAGCGGGCAATGTCGTTATCGGCGGCATTATGGAGCACATTGAAGAAGCGGGAATTCATTCCGGCGACTCAGCTTGTTCTATCCCTTACCAAACGCTTTCCGAAGCAGCTTTAGCCACAATTCGCCGCCAAACAGCGGAACTAGCAAAAGCTCTAAAAGTAATCGGGTTGATGAACATTCAATTTGCCATTCAAGGAGAGCAAGTTTACATTTTAGAAGCCAACCCTCGGGCTTCTCGAACAGTGCCTTTTGTCTCGAAGGCGATCGGAGTTCCCCTAGCAAAAATGGCATCGCGGGTAATGTCCGGCAAAACTCTCCAAGAGTTGGGTTTTACTGAAGAGATTGTACCAGCTCACGTGTCGGTAAAAGAAGCAGTATTGCCCTTTGCCAAGTTCCCCGGAACCGATACTTTGTTAGGACCAGAAATGCGATCGACTGGGGAAGTAATGGGAATTGATACGGATTTTGGCAAAGCATTTGCCAAGGCTCAATTAGCGGCGGGACAAGTGATGCCGCTGTCAGGAACCGTATTAGTTTCGATGCGCGATCGGGATAAATTGGCAGTCGTACCTGTAATTAAAGAATTCTTGAATCTGGGTTTCAAAATAGTAGCAACTCACGGTACTCGCAAAGTTTTGCGCGAACAAGGATTGGATGTAGATTTGGAATTAAAACTGCACGAAGGGCGGCCGAATTTATTGGATTCGATCAAAAATGAGAAAATCCAACTAATTATTAATACGCCTTCCGGTGAAGAATCCCGCGCCGACGGCATCTTTATCCGCCGCACCGCATTGACTTACAAAATCCCGATTATTACCACAATTGCCGGTGCTAAAGCAACTGCTGCGGGGATTCGATCGCTCAAATCTCACCCGATGGAGGTAAAAGCAATTCAGGATTATTAAACTGACGCAAAAACTCTAGATGTAGGGGTGCGCACTGCGCACCTAACTACCGCATAAAAACTCTAATCGTAGGGTGCGCACTGCGCACCTAACAGATACTAATAGTGCGTCAAACTTTGAGGCATATTCCTGTTAAAAAGCTGTTTATTACCCCTCAGGATCGAAACCTCCCTAACAGCTTATCAATATATGTAGTAAAATGCCATCTAAATTAAACCGGAGGATTTTTAATGACACGGCCGATCGAACTTTCCGCAGCCACCCTCCAAAACTATCGAGGAATCGGAGTTCCTGACGAAAGTCTAGCAGTAATTTTACAGCGGGGAGGCGATGAATTGCTGCTGTCAAAGCCCTCGATCGCTTTACCGTCCGCCCCTCAACCGCTTCAGCTTCAGATAATTGGACCCAACCAACCCAGGCAAAATTCAAGCGGCACATCCCCCGCAGCAATTTAATCGAATATGCAGTCGCGCCCGAAAATATCGAAGCAGCAATGCAAGCAGCCCGCGCTAGCGATGGCGTAGCTTTTGCCAGCCACGTTTATTACCCAGCTAACAATCCGGGACATTTCTTTTACTTAACCGACGAAATCACCATCCAATTTGACGAAACATTAAGCGAAAAATCGCGCAGTACCATTGCCAATTTTGCAGGTTTCAAAATAGTCCGCCAATTAGAAGGAATTCCCAATACATTTATCTGCGAAGTCGCCAAACAAGCCGCAGAAAACCCGATCAAAATTGCCAACCGCCTGACAAGATATCCCGAAGTTATTATCGCCGAACCCAACATCATTGTAGAAACCCAACAGCACTACATTCCCCGCGATCCGCTGTATCCCAAACAGTGGTATCTCAATCACAAAGGCGGCAGCCAACTTGCAGCAAATTCTCACATTTTTGCCGAACCAGCTTGGGATATCACTCGCGGAGTACGATCGATCGTTATAGCAATTGCCGACGATTCTGTTGACACGACTCACCCGGATTTTCAAGGGCAAAGCAAAATTATTGGCCCCGTCGATTTAAAAGACAACGACTTGTCCCCCATGCCCGTTGAAGATACAGACAATCACGGCACTTCCTGCGCCGGCGTCGCCGTTGCTGAAGAAAACGGCAAAGGCATTGCCGGCGTGGCCCCCGGATGCGCCTTGATGCCCATCCGTACCACCGGTTTTGTTGATGACGATTCGATCGAACAACTGTTTAACTGGGCAATAGATAAAGGTGCCGCCGTCATTTCTTGCAGTTGGGGACCTTCAGCAATTTATTATCCTTTGTCTCTGCGACAAAGCGCCGCCATCACCAAAGCAGCCACCCAAGGGCGTGGCGGTAGGGGCTGCGTCATCTTATTCGCCGCGGGCAATGCCAACCGCCCCGTCAACGGTACGATTAACGAAAAAGGCTGGCCGGCAAATATTGTCAGCGGCCAAACTAAATGGCTGTCGGGATTTGCCGTACACCCGGATGTCATTGCTGTCTCCGCTTCGACTTCCCTCAACAAAAAAGCAGCCTACAGCAATTGGGGCAGCAGCATTTCGATTTGCGCCCCCAGCAACAACGCGCCCCCTGGTACTTGGCTGCCAGAAACCGGACCCATCGCAACTCCTCCCGACATCACCAAGTATCTGCCAGGTTTAGGGGTGTTTACGGCAGATCGCGTGGGGGCTGCAGGTTACGATGCGGGAGATTTTACTGATTCTTTTGGCGGAACTTCGAGTGCGACTCCGGTAGTGGCGGGGGTAGCTGCTTTGATGCTTTCGGCTAATCCGCGGTTGACGGCCCGCGAAGTGCGGACAATTCTCGAACAAACTGCTGACAAAATTGTCGATTCCGATCCCGATCCGCAATTCGGCAATCGCTTGGGGACTTACGATGCTAGCAACCAGCGCAGCGATTGGTTCGGTTACGGCAAAGTAAATGCTTTGAAGGCCGTCCAAGCTGCTGTCAGAAAAGGCGGTGGCAATCCGAATATTGGCGGTGCGAGGTTCAACGATATTAGCGGGCATTGGGCCGAGAAGTTTGTCGAAGCTTTGGCGGCGGCGAATATTATTACCGGTTTTCCTGACGGTTCGTTTGGGCCCGATCTGAGTTTAAATCGGGCTCAGTATGCGTCCCTTTTGGTGAGGGCTTTCAATCCGCTTCCGAAAGCGCCTGCTACTAATTTTATTGATGTTTCTGCGAGTTTTTGGGCCAGAAGCGCGATCGAACGGGCAAATCGCGGCGGGTTTTTGTCGGGGTTTCCTGGGTTGAAATTCGGTCCGGATCGAAATTTAACTAAGGCTGACGCGATCGTATCTTTAGTTAACGGTTTGGAACTTAAGGGCGGTAATGCCGATAATTTGAAAGTTTACACCGATCGCTCTCAAATTCCTAACTATGCTTTGAATGCGGTAGCAACAGCAACTGCTTTGAAGATTGTGGTTAATAATCCCGCGCGCGATCGGCTGGCACCTTTGCGGGAGATTACTCGTGCCGAGATTTCTGCTTTAATTTACCAGGCGCTGGTAGCGCGAAATCGCGCCAAGCCGATCGACTCTCCTTATATTGTCGTTGTTTAGGTTTTTAGTTGCGCTCTGGCAAGTCAAAGCGCAACGGCAAACCTCTTAATTATTTTTAATTTTTACATTCATCTTTCCTTCATATTTTTGAATTATCATCTCATCCCAAATCCGGGTTGTCATCCTTTCGATCGTGCGATTAAAACCGCTACTATACAAACCAAGCCCGCCTGCACCGACTGAAAAATTAAAGGGGTATTTAAGCCGGATTTGGTAGGTCGCCTCCAGCAGCAGACTAACTAAGCAGCAAAGCATTTGACACTCTCAGCGTCTAAAGACGCTGAGATTCTTAAGACATTGCGGCCTTAATATCCCTATTGCTAGGGTTCCCAGACTCACCACGTTTGCTCTGTGAGCGTGGTGATACGCCAGTTGCGACCCTTGGGGAAACCCCAAGACTGCCCTGGCTTATCTTCTGGGCGTTTGAGTGTCTAGCACTCGGTTTCGCGGAGTCCCCGCGTACCAATGTCATAGCTCGATCTCTGATAGTTTTTGCGGCACCAATATCGGCGTGTTCGTGATATCCACATTCCACACAAATGAACTTTTCGCCATCTCGATTAGACTTGTCGATGTGACCGCAATTTCTGCATTCTTGGCTAGAGTGTTTGGGATTAACTTTGATTGCGGTTTTGCCCTGCTTCACAGCTAGATACTCAATCTTTAATCCTAAATCGCCCCAGCCTGCATCAGAGATAGCACGATTCAATCCCTTTTTCCTGGATTGCCCATTCTTCAGAAACCTCCCAGTTTCCCCATCACTTTTTACCTTGCATCGGCGCATCATCCCAGAGATATTCAAATCTTCTAAGGCGATTGCATCAACGCTTCTAGATACAATCTTATTCGCAGTTTTCCATTGATGCGCTTGGCGTTTATCACTAATTTTTTGATGGAATCTGGCAGCTTTAATAGCTGCTTTTTTGCGATTTTTACTACCCTTAATTTTCCGACTAACCCGTCTTTGCCTAATTTTCAGAGTCCGCTTAGCCTTTTTGTTCGTCGCAAACTTGGGATTCTCGATTTGGCATCCATCAGAAAGGTGAACCAGTTTAGTGATTCCTAGGTCGCAACCGATTACCTTGGGATTGTTGCCGAGAGTTTTGGGGCTGTATTCAGGTACAGACTTATCCTCTATTCTGACGGAAACATACCAACCATTCTGTCGCTTCCTAACCGCGCAAGCCTTGATGGTAAACCCATCTGGGATTGAGCGAGAGTTGTAAAACCGCATCCAGCCCAATTTTGGTAAGTAGATTTTATTGCCCTTAATTTTCACCCCCATCGCGTAAGTAAAAGATGTGAAGTTACTGCGGTTTTTGAATTTAGGAAAACCCCTACCGTCAAAGAAGTTTTTGTAGGCTGCATCTAAGCGCTTGACATTTTGCTGCAAAACTGTTGAGTCAATTCCGCTATACCAAGGTCTAGCTATTTTCAACTCAGGTAATGCTGTTATTTGAATGTCACCAGCACTTCGACGCGGATTTCTAGTTTTGCCTTCAGAGTCAACCTTAGAATCTTTCCAAGGATTTCCGGCTGCGCCACTTTTACTTACGAAGCAGGTCAATGGTGAAGCTTCGCTTTTTGTTCTGATGTCACAGTAATTGCCTTGGATAAACTGCTGACTGTATTGCGTGATTCTGTCGTTAAGGCACCAATTATAGTGACTTCGCAACATATCTACCCAGTCAGACATTTTTGATGATTGTGTTTGATTGGAGCGCAACTTGTAAACATAGTTTGTTAGCAATCTAGTTCACCTCCTTAGTTTGTATTTTAACGTCTTTTTCTGCTTTTAAATATTAAGGAATTTAAGAACTGAGAAAGATTCAAGGCGGTTAAAACCGCCCGTGTCGCTTACATCGAGCGGGCTGAAGCCTCGCTCGTTTTCCGCTTACCGAATATTTTTTATAAATTACTTGTTACTATCTGCCGGGACAGGGGTAAAAGAAACAAGCTCAGAAGAATTGACACTTTTTCCTCACTAATTCAGCAGGCAATTTAGATCGGATTGCAGGTTTATGAGGTAAAGTCCCCCCTTAGCAAGGGGGATGGGGGGTCAAAAATCTACTTCTCTCACGTGCAATCCACTGTAAATGCCCGACAGGCAATTAGGCCAAATGTACAATTGCCAATCGGGCAACTTAGTGCCATATTGTATATAAAATATTGTCACTTTACCGACTTTTAAGAAAATATGGCGGTCCCTCCAGAAGCTTAACCTTTAGTTCCGCAAATCCACTGAAACTGATTTCTTTTATCCGTAGATTTACATACTTTTAAACATTCAAGATTAGAAATTATGCGCCAGAAAACTATCGATCGAGTTGCTGAATTAATACTTAGCAGTCAAACCGCTGTTATCTAAAAAATCGCTAAATTTAACAAGGTTAGAAGTATGGTAATTTACAGGGTAATTGGTTCGATATTTCTGGCAGCAGGTGCTATATGTGGCGAGGGCAATCGACTGTTAAAATTAGCGATCGGCAGTAAAGAATTAAGGGCGATGACCCGGTAATTTTATTCTGGAACGCGATCGTCACACCAGTTGCATCGATCGACTTAAGATTAATGGCAAATAACTGCAATTTAGATCGCAACAAAATAGCAATTACTTTTTTAGGAATTAGAAAAATTCTGTGGTTGGCAGTGCGCGCGCTGCGACAAGCCGTTAGCGGTATCCAAAAAGAGCGCCAATCCAGCCAAACCGATATCGACCGCTTTTTTAGTCTGTCGGCAGATCTGCTGTGCGTTATCGATTTTGACGGTTATTTCAAGCAGTTAAATCCAGCAGCCGAAGCCATTCTCGCCTATTCCCCGGTAGAAATGCTCGATCGACTGGCGATCGACTTCGTGCATCCAGACGATCGCGAAGCTACATTAACAGAAATCGCCCGTATTACTGCGGGGAATTCGAGCATTTGTTTTGAAAATCGGTGGCGGTGTAAAGACGGTTCTTACAAGTGGCTGGCGTGGACGGCAAATCCTTGCCCCGCAGAAAAATCGATCTACGCTATCGCCCGCGACATTACTAACATCAAAAATACTCAACAATCGCTGCAAGAAAATTGCGACTGGTTGTACAGCGCGATCGACAGCACTAGCGATGCCATTTATGTCAAAAATTTGCAGGGTTGCTACATACTTGTCAACGCTAAAACAGCAAGTATTATCGGCAAAGAAAAGTCAGAAATCATCGGCAAAACCGATCGGGAATTGCTGCCGCTAGAAATTGCCGACCTGCTGATCGAAAACGATCGGCGCATCATGGCAAGCGGCTTTGAGGAAACCCTCGAAGAAGCTGTTTCAGAAAAAGGCAGGCTCGATACATATACTGCCACAAAAACTCCCCTGCGCGATCGATCGGGAGAGATAATTGGGATATGCGGCATTTCCCGGAATATTAGCGATCGTAAAATAGCAGAAGAAGAATTGTGGAAGCAAAAAGAATTTTTGCGCAGCATCTACGACGGCGTAAACTACATGATTTTTGTAGTAGATATCGGCGAAGATGGAGAATTTCGCTACGTCGGTTGGAATCAAGCTGTAGAGTTAATCAGTGGCATTAGCAGCGAACAAATATGCGGCAAGACTCCTGCAGAAATTTTCCCCGATATTGTCGCAGATTTTTTCCAGGAAAGATTGAGCGCTTGCGCGGCAGCAGGCCGATCGACTTTTCACGAAGAAACTACTCTGAATTATAACGGTCAAGAAACTTGGTTGATGACAACTTTAACTCCGCTGCGGGACGAATCGGGAAAAATTTATCGCATTGTTGGCAGTTCTAATGACATTACAGAACGCAAGCAAGCCGAAGCAGCATTGCAAGAAAGCCAGCATTTTGTCCAAAAAATTGCTGATGCTACTCCGAATGTTCTCTATCTCTACGATGAGATCGAGCAGCGAAATGTTTACAGCAACCGCGAAATTACTGCGATTTTGGGTTATTCTAGCGCAGAAGTTCAAGCAATGGGCAGCAATCTGCTTCCTACCATTGTTCACCCCGATGATTTAGCTAAAATTCCTGCATATTTACAGCAATTGGAAACTGCGCCCGACGGCGAAGTTCTTGAGTGGGAATATCGGATACGCAACAAACAAGGTGCTTGGCGCTGGCTAGTCAGCCGGGAAGTTGTATTTAGCAGAACTGAGTCGGGCAAGATTAAGCAGCGTCTCGGTGCTGCTACTGATGTTACAGAGCGCAAAATAGCAGAACAAGCTTTAGCAGAACAATTGAAGCTTTCTGTATTTACAGCAGATGTGGGAATTGCTCTCACTCAAAATCAAACTTTGCGGGTAATTTTGCAAAACTGCTGCGCAGCAGTCGTGCGGCATTTGGATGCTGCTTTTGCTCGGATTTGGATTTTGAATGCCGAGGAAAATGTACTGGAACTGCAAGCAAGCGCGGGGATGTACGTTCGCATTAACGGCACTCACAGCCGCATTTCTGTAGGGCATTTAAAGATTGGTTTAATTGCCAAAGAGCGCATCCCTTATCTGACTAATGAGGTGTTGGAAGACGATCGCATCGGAGATAAAGAATGGGCAAAACGGGAAGAAATGGTAGCTTTTGCCGGATATCCTCTAATTTTTGACGAGCAGTTAGTGGGAGTAATCGCGATGTTTTCGCGCGAGAAATTGAACGAATCAACGCTGATTGCTTTGGCCTCGGTAGCAGATACGATCGCCCTGGGAATTAAACGCAAACAAACAGAAGAAGCCCTCGCCCAACAACAGCAAACTTTAAGGGGAATTATTGACAACGCTCCCATCTGGGTATGGATGACAAGTCCTAGCGGGCGGATGTTGTTGGTCAACAAAACTTTCTGCGAAGATGTTGCGATTCGCGAATCGAGATTTTTAGCTGCATCTCACTATTCCGAAATTTTGGGAGTAAAAGAATCTGCTAACTGCATGGCATCTGACGTGAAAGCCTGGAGTCAAAATACACCCTCTTATGCTGAAGAAGTCTTGCAACTTTCCGATGGTAAAGAACATTATTTTGAAACGATAAAAACTCAGGTAAAAGATGCTGCTGGCAATTCGATCGGCCTAATTGGTTTGGGTTTGGATGTAACGGAGCAAAAGGAATCCCAAAGAAAATTGCAAGAGTCGGAAGCACGATTCCGCAAGTTAGCCGAACAGGAAGCGTTGCTGAACCGCTTAGCTAGCAATATCCGCCAATCTTTAGACTTTGATACTATTTTAGCAACTACCGTGCAGCAAATTCGCGAATTTATGCAGCTCGATCGCTGTCTGTTTATCTGGTATTTGCCCGAAGCTTCGCCGCCTGCTTGGAATGTAAGTTATGAGGCAAAGAATGCCGATCTGCCATCGCTTTTGGGCTTGTATAATGTCGAGTTAACTGGTTCTCATGCAGAGCGGATTGCTAATTTGGAAATAATCTCGATCGATGATACTGAGACATTAACAGATCCAGTAGAACGAGAATTTTTTATATCTCTAGGAACTAAGTCTATGTTGGACATTCCGGTGCAAACACATTCGGGTAAAATTGGCGCGATCGCCTGCGGTTCTTGCACCAAAACGCGGCAGTGGAAGGATGAAGAAATAGAGCTGTTAATTACTGTGGCAAATCAATTGGCGATCGCGATAAATCAAGCGGAACTTTACGAAAAATCTCGCCTCGCAGCCGCCGAAGCAAAAGCCGCAGCAATGCAGCAAAAATTGCTCAATCAACTAGCAAGTCAAATCCGCGCTTCTCTCGATATCGATACTATTTTAGCAACTACAGTGCAGCAGGTTCGCGAGTTGCTGCAGCTCGATCGCTGTCTGTTTATCTGGTATTTGCCCGACGCTTCGCCACCTGCTTGGAATATCGTCCACGAAGCTAAAAATGATAACTTACCCTCGCATTTGGGTTACTACACTGCCGATTTATCAGTAATTTTGCCTCAAAAAATAGCTAATTCAGAAGTTTATCAAGTAGATGATGTTGCAACTTTAAGCTGCACTGCTGAACGGGAATTCTTTTTGCAGGTTGGTTATAAATCCGTGTTGGATTTGCCGGTGAAAAGTGCGGGGGGGTTAATCGGAGTATTGGCCTGCATTTGTTCGAAACAAGTACACAGGTGGACGGCTGACGAAGTGGAGTTACTGGTAGCAATTGGCAACCAATTGGCGATCGCGATCGATCAAGCGGAACTCTACACTAAAAGCCTCGATTCAGCCCGAACGGCGCGGGACAAAGCTGCTCAATTAGAAGCAGCTTTGTCCGAACTTCAGCAAGCACAAACTCAGCTAGTTCAAGCGGAAAAAATGTCGAGTCTCGGTCAAATGGTAGCGGGAATTGCCCACGAAATCAATAACCCGGTCAGCTTTATTTTCGGCAATCTAACCTACACAGAAGAATACACCATACATATTATGAAACTCCTGCAAATGTACCGCGAGGAATATCCAGAACCTTCGATCGCGATTCGGAAAGAAATGGATGCGTTAGATTTAGATTTCTTGCTCGATGACTTGCCGAAAATGCTATCTTCGATGCAGGTAGGAGCAACTCGAATTCGAGATATCGTGCGGAGTTTGCGGACTTTTTCTCGACTCGACGAATCTGACATGAAAAAGGTTGATATTTGCGAAGGCATAGATAGCACTTTGATGATTTTAGAACACCGCCTCAAAGCTCGGGGCGATCGACCTGAAATTCAGGTTGTTAAAGAATACGGTAAACTGCCACCAGTCGAGTGCTACGCCGGACAGTTAAATCAAGTATTTATGAATATTATTGCCAATGCTATTGATGCTTTGGAGGAGGTAGAAAAAACTTCCGTAAGTATCCACATTCGTACAGAGGTAGAAGATAATTTCGCAGTAATTCGCATTGCTGATAGCGGTACTGGCATGACTAATGAAGTCAAGCGGCGGATATTCGATCCGTTTTTTACTACCAAGCCGATTGGTTCTGGAACGGGATTGGGTTTAGCGATTTCTCACTCAATTATTGTCGAAAAACATAAAGGTAAACTGCTCTGTATTTCAACACCTGGCAAAGGCACGGAGTTTATCATTAAAATTCCCATTTGCTGTCAAAAATGCGGGTAGCAATTAAAGAGGAGAAAGGAGAGAGGGAGAGGGGGGGAGAGAGGGGG
>JAAUPF010000012.1 GCA_012034575.1 Richelia sp. CSU_2_1
CCCTCCCCCTCAGCTCGATCGACCTTGAATAAAAGACTCGACCAGCGCTACATTTTCTTTACTGCCAACAATCAAGGGCGATCGTTCGTGCAGTTTGGTCGGTACTAGATCCAAGATGTCTTGAATGCCCGTACTGGCGCGCCCGCCGGCTTGTTCCATCAAAAACGCTAGCGGAGCCGACTCGTAGAGCAAGCGCAATTTGCCCTCGGGTTTTTTCACAGTTCCGGGGTACAAAAACACGCCGCCCTGAAATAAAATCCGGTGGAAATCTCCCACCAAAGCGCCGCTGTAACGGGCGGTGTAGCCTTCGTTGCGGTGTACGTAGCGAATGTAATCTCGCAAAGATTCGGACCACTGCCAAAAGTTGCCTTCATTGACGCTGTAAACCGGACCGCTTTCCGGCACTTGTATGTTTTCGGTTGCGAGAATAAACTCGCCCAAACTGGGGTCGAGGGTAAAGGAATGAACGCCTTGACCGATCGAATAAACCAGCATGGTACTCGGGCCGTAGAGTACGTAACCGGCCGCAATTTGTTTGCGCCCGTGTTGCAGCAAGTCTGAAGCTGAGCCGTCCGCATCATCCCCCTCCTGCTTGCGGATGCTGAAGATAGAACCAACATTAAGATTGGTGTCAAGATTTGAAGAACCATCTATGGGGTCGTAGAGCAAACTGTAGCGCCCGATCGGACAGTTTTCGGGAATGTAGTAAGGTTTTTCCATTTCCTCGGAAGCCAAGCGACAAACCAGTCCGCTTTGCTGGAATACCGAGATAAATACGTCATTGGCGTAGACATCCATCTGTTTGACGGATTCTCCCTGCACGTTGACGCCCCCTGTAAATCCCAGAACATCTGCCATTAACCCGGCCCTGCTGAGTCGCCGCGCGATCAGTTTGGCAGCTAATCCGATGCGATTCATCAGAGCGCTGAGATCCTGAGCATCTGCTGAAAAGCTCTGGAGTTGCTGGAGTACGTGACGGGATAGAGTCGTGCAATCGCGGTCTAAGGCGTGCACTCGTTCGATCGAGTCCAGACGCCCTTGTGCTGTCGGCGCGTTTACCATGATTTTGCTTTCCTCCCTGTCTTGCGGCTCGCTTGTTTGGGTTCTTCAGGTGCTTGACAGTTGCTCCTGAATCGGCTATTGGGCCGATGCTACCCTACGTTCTATCTTAGGGAGGGTTTTGCGAAAGGGCGTCGAACTTTAGGGGAATTTTAGATCCCGATCGAATATTGAGGAGTTCGATCGACTGTTTACTCTGCTATATGTATTCTCGATCGCTAGTTTTTGATTAACCGCAGAGGGCGCAGAGGCAGAAAGTATTTTATTCAAAAAAAGCGATCGCCGGTACAGCTTGGAAGCAATCCCCTCACGCGCGTGCCAAGCTATCGCACCAGCGAATCGCCCTAGCTTTTTCCCCATCCCGCGAAACTTCCCGCTAAATTAAAGAGGTGTAAAAACTAATCAGGCCCTACCAAAGAACCAAGGAAGGAGATACCATGTCTCGCGTCAGAGCACCAGAATTCCCCGCAAATTACCCCTGGTTGAATACCCATCGAGGTCTATCCATTGCATCTTTAAAAGGTCGCATCGTCATCCTCGACTTCTGGACTTACTGCTGCATCAACTGTTTGCACGTTCTCCCCGATTTAAAATACCTCGAACAAAAATACAAAGATTCTTTGACTGTAATCGGAGTTCACTCGGCAAAGTTTGAAAATGAAAAAGAAGTAGAAAATATCCGCCAAGCTATCCTCCGCTACGACATCGAACATCCGGTAATTGTCGATAGCGGGATGCAAATTTGGCAAAGTTATGCCGTTCGCGCTTGGCCGACTTTAATGGTTATCGATCCGGAAGGTTATGTCATCGGTTACGTTTCCGGTGAGGGCAATCGGGAAGCAATTGATGAGCTAATTGGCAAGTTAGTAGCTGAATACAAAGATAAAGGCGCTGTCAACTTTGCCGAACAGAGTTTTAGCTTAGAAAAACAGCGCAAACCTTTATCGACTCCCCTGGCTTTTCCCGGTAAAGTGCTGGCATTTGCGATCGCTGCTATTGAAGCAAAACAGCTTGACCAACAGGTCGCTCTTTTGGAAGAAATAACTGAGGATAGCGAGTCGGTAGATGAATCTGTAGTGCCGGGACCTGTTAACTCGGTGCTGCAAAATTTAGTCGGTTCTTGTTTGTTTATTGCGGATTCGGGACACAACCGAATTGTTGTTAGTAAGACGGAAGGTGAGGTACTCCACGTCATAGGTACGGGCAAAGCGGGTTTGACTGATGGCGATTTTGAAGTGGCCGAATTTTTTGCGCCTCAAGGTATGGCTTTTGATGCGGAAAGTCAAATTCTCTACGTTGCTGATACTGAAAATCACGCGATCAGAAAAGTGGATTTTACAACTCAAAAAGTCGAAACTATTGCCGGTACTGGCGAACAAAGTCACGAGATTTCATCGCAGGGCGGTAAGGCACTAGAAACCCAATTAAATTCGCCTTGGGACTTGGAAAAAGTTGGTAACAGACTGTTTGTTGCTATGGCAGGATCGCACCAAATTTGGGAGATGCAATTAGATACGGGAACGATCGCCGTTTATGCGGGTAACGGTCAAGAATCCTGCGTTGATGGGAATCTGGCAGAATCTGCTTTTTCTCAGCCCAGCGGCTTGTCTACAGATCGATCGGAGTTGTTTGTTGCTGATAGCGAGATTAGTTCGATTCGGGCGATCGGGATTGATGAAAATCCCAAGGTGCGAACTGTTTGCGGCAGCGGTGAATTGTTTGGTTTTGGAGATAAAGATGGTCGGGGCGATGACGTAAGATTGCAGCATTGTTTGGGTTTGGAATACGTTCAAAATTATTTGTGGGTTGCCGATACTTACAATCATAGAATTAAGCGAATCGACCACCGCAGCGGTAATTGCATCACGATGATTGGAGATGGAAAAGCAGGTCATCTTGACGGTAAAGGCCTCCACACTCAATTTTTTGAACCTTCGGGATTGAGCGCGATCGGACCTCATTTGTTTGTTGCTGATACTAACAATCACGCCATCCGACAAGTTGAGTTAAATACTCTGGAAGTTACAACTTTAAATTTCTCGGGTTTGTGCGCTCCCGATCTTTGTCTTCCTGACTGAAGGATGTGAGGTATTAGGTATTAGGTGGTAGGTGTGAGGTTGGAGGTGTTAGGTATTAGGTGGTAGGTGTGAGGTGTGAGGTTGGAGGTGTTAGAGAAGATCCTTAACAACTCAAACCTCATGCCCAAAAACTTAAACGTCAAACTCAATAACTCAACCCTCAAAAATCAAACTTTTAGCGATCGACTCTTGTGCGTATCCGTTGCGTTCCCAAGCACCTGTTACGAAACCAAAAATTCCTACAGCGATCGGACCCATAATGGGAATTTTTTGTAATTTCTTGAACTCGGAAATTTGATAGCAGCAACAATAATCTAAAATCTAAAAT
Organism: Richelia sp. CSU_2_1; assembly: GCA_012034575.1. GTDB lineage: Bacteria > Cyanobacteriota > Cyanobacteriia > Cyanobacteriales > Microcoleaceae > Microcoleus. The sequence goes on from JAAUPF010000012.1 coordinate 3,466, forward strand.
CTAAAATCTAAAATCTAAAATCTAAAATCGTCTGCCTCGTTCATGCTATCGGCCGATGTGAAGTCGGGAGTTAGTAGCCGTATTATGAAACGGTGATTTTCAGGGAAAAGGGAAAGCAGACATGAAGTTTCGATCGATATTAATTGGTTTAGTCAGCTATGCCATTTTCGGAAGTAATTTTTTAGTGGCTGGAATAGAAAGTGCGATCGCCCAACCAGCACCTGTTTTTAGACCGTTAATTGATGACATTCGCCGCCGACTGCCACCAGGATTAAAAATGCGGTTGCCCGCGTCAATGCCCGCTTCACCAATCCGGCTTTATCCTTTTATTGAATCGGATGGTAAAGTATTTAAAATCAACATTGGAATTAAATCTGACTGCGCTGCATCGGCTAATTCTAATTCTTGTACTGTGGGCGTATTGGCTGTATTTGCACCAACCAATTCTCAGAATTGGCCGCCGCACAGCAATGAAATTTCGTCAATTAATTTGAACCGGGGAATTCGCGGCTATTATTTGGCAAAAAATGGCGGCAGAACTATTTTTTGGGAGCAAGAAGGACTCAGATATGCTGTGGCTGTAGCGGCAAGTGCGGTATCTCAGCAACAATTGTTAGATCTAGTGAATTCAATGATTACTCAACCCGCGATCGCTAGCAATACCAAATCAGGTTAACTTCTATTGAAGAGGGTGAGGGAGTTTTGAGTTTTGAGTTTTGAGTTTTGAGTTTTGAGTTTTGAGTTTAAAGACTGTTGTTAATTCAAAACTCACGTACTCTTTAGCAATTCCCAATTACCAATTCCTAATTCCCAACTGTCCCAGGTCAACCGTAAGGTTCGTCGCTAACAGACGATCGATCTTTGTTTGAGATGTTTGGTGGCGACGCACCCTACAACTGTCAACTATCAACTATCAACTGTCAACTCTCAACTGTCAACTGTCAACTATCAACTGTCAACTCTCAACTATAGAACTTAGCAGCCAGACAATTTTATCAAGATCGTTAAATTCGCCGACAATTCGCCGCACGGGTTTCGGCCAGATTTTGATTAAAGTAGGAGTGGCAGAAACCCGATCTTCCTCAGCTTGTTCGGGATGTTTTAAAACATCAATCACTTTCAACGTGTAAGGATGACCGATCGATTGTTCTAATAATTCGTGTAAAGTTTGGAGAATGCGTTCAGTGCCGGGATTGCTTCCAGAAACAAACAGGCGTAAGACGTAGCCGCGAGTTTCTGGAGGTTCGGCGTGCGGAGTTTGTCGGAGAATGCTACCGGGCTGGGAGTTGGCGGATAAATGGCGGGAGTCCGATCGAGATTCCCCAACTGTCAGCTTGACAACTAATTCGTGATTTTCCCAGAGTTCGGGGAATTGTTCGTAATAAGTAGCGATTGCTAGAGGATTGCAAATTTCGTCCGATCGCGCGTGCCAAATCAAATCGCCAGTGTCAAAAACTGCATTCAGCAGCGTTTGATAGTGCAGTACCGGCGGATAAGCTTCAGCAGCAACTCGCAATTGTCGGTTGCCGGCATCTAACCAGCGATCGACAGTTGCCGTGTAGCAGGGCACGAGGAAGTGCGGCGGTTCCGACAAACCCAGTATTTCCTGCAGGGCAACGCACAACTGCAAGTGCCACCGAGTTTGCTTGGAGGAGTCTACGCAGTAGATTAAGTCTCCTCCAGGCGTAAACAATGCAATGCCTTTGAAAAATTCGGGCAAAAACGGGCGATCGGTTTTCAAGGAACTACACCAATAGCAGTTAATTGATTAAACTCAGCGAGATTGTCACCAATCCCGCCGGTCTTAAAAACCGTGCTGGAACTTTTCAGTTCACACGGCTCCTCAATATCTTGGTACATTACTTCGAGGTTTTCGTGGAGTATGACGAAATCATCGGCGTCACGAATAAAATGAGCTGGGGTTTGATATCTTACTCGTTTATTCTTTGACCGGATTTCATTTTTGGGGAAGGCTTGCTGTTACAATAAATCTTTCAGTTTATTATCTTCTCCCAACGCTTTGATTACTTGTTTAATTTCCTGCGTTCTTTCTTTCTTGACAATCAAAGTTACGTTGCCATCTCTGACAACCACTACATCTTCCAAACCGATCGTCACAATTACTTCATCCTCGCTTGCTGCATAAAAAATGTTTTCCTTGCTATCAATTCCGACGTGTTTTGCTAGCTCGACATTCGGTTTGTCTCCCTGCAACAAACGGGCGATCGCATTCCAATCTCCCAAATCGTCCCAACTAAAACCGACAGGCAAAACGCAGGCTTTTTGGGTTTTTTCCATCAAGGCGTAATCGATACTAATTTTCGGTAATTCGGAATAAGCAGCCGCGCCTTTGGCTTCCAAAGCGGCCATCATTTCCGGTACGTACTCGCGCAATTCTGCTAAAACTGTGCCGACTCGAAATACAAAAATTCCGCCGTTCCAACTAAACTTGCCGCTGGCTAGAAATTCCTCAGCAGTAGTTCGATCGGGCTTTTCGGTAAATCGCGCTACCCGATAGGCTTCAAAACCGCCAAAACTGCCGATCGATTCGCCTTGTTCGATATAACCGTAACCGGTTGAGGGATAATTTGGTTTAACTCCCAAAGTAACGATCGCGCTTTGATTTTTCGCCAACTCGGCCGCCGCTTCCAAAGTTTTGACAAAATCCTCCGGTTCGCCAATCCAGTGATCCGCCGGGAAAAAACCGACAACCGCATCTTCGCCGTAACGCTTCGCAGTTTCTATAGCAGTCCAAGCCACAGCAGGCGCAGTATCCCGCCCTTCCGGTTCCGCGAGCAAATTTTGGGACGGAAGTTGGGGCAATTGTTCGCCGACTCCGCTTGCTAGCATTTGGGAGGTTACTACCCACAAGTCATCCCAACCGTTACCTAAAGTTAGCAGTCGATCGGCCGTTTGTTGCAGCAAACTTTTGCCACTGCCGTCGAGACTCAAAAACTGTTTGGGGCGCTGTTTGCGGCTGAGGGGCCAGAAGCGTTCGCCTTTACCGCCGGCGAGAATTACGGGAATTAAGGATTTAGTCACGATCGTAAAGTTAAACTATTTAAGTCCATCTTAGGATTGCGGGCGGGTAAACAGCAACTAATGCCGGGGATATTGAAACCCATCAGAATCTCCTTCTTTGTTTGAGAGTAAAAAATCGTATTGCAATCAAACTAAAACCCTATTAGGGATTGAAATAAACTTGCCCAAAAATCAATATTAGATTAAAATCAAAATATTCTTCTCGAAAATCTCGATTGCATGAAACTCAACTCAGGTCTTTTTTATCGCGCGGTTTTAGTCGCTAATTTAGTTTTAGTATCTATGACTGCCGCCAGCACCAACGTTCTAGCTGAGAGTGAAAGCCAGAATTATAAATCTCAGTGCAGTTTTTACGGGCAGAATCAAAGACAGGCACAAACAATCGCTTGTTCTATTAAGCAAAGTCCCAACCAAATTACAATTAGTTGGGGCGATGGATTTACAACTAATCTGGTTTTTTCAGGAGATGGTAGTTGGCGATCGATGCCATCGAAATCAGAAGCAAAAGTAAGATTTTATGCGGGTAGCGGACGAGTAGCCCACGTTGAAATTCTTGCAGGACCGGGTAAGGGTATCATTGTTATTAATCCCTAAAAAGTTGCATTTATTTGGTGCATTTACTTTATACTTCTATCGAAATACGCGATCGATCGAGCAACAGATCGATCGCTATTTGAAAATATTTTTTCAGCCTTAAGTCCGATAATTAATTTCTTGTCACTCGATCGATCCAGCTAGCATAAAATGATACCCGCGTATCGCCGGAAATTTCCCCAAAACTGCCGTTATCATCAATACGATCGATATCGCCAATATTAGTTTTAAAAAACCCTCGATCGCTGTAACCCCAAGAACTAATCCCTGCAATTTTCCCATCCACAAACGAAGGCCCGCCAGAATCTCCACTAGCCGTAGCAATTTCATCTTTTCCCAAACCTCGATCGGTCAATCTCGGAAAATGCCTGCCTAAAGTATCGTGACTGGTACTGCCATCATCAAAATCAAAAATTAATTGACTTCCCAATACTAACTCCGACATATCCGATTCTGTAGCATCTTTCAAAACATCAATTAACCCGTCGTAGCGGTTTTGACCTGCATATCGTTTCTCCTCAGAATTAGAATTTTCATCTTGTCCCTTGGCACCCGTACCGATATATCCGTAACCCACTTTGGTAAACACTTTTCCAACTTCATTCTTATTGCGATTGATTTCGTATCGATCGACCCTATTTGGCGCGCGATTTCTCAGTTTTAAAATAGCAATATCGTTGCCAACTTCTGATTCGTAACCATTCCATCCCGGATGGATGTAATATTCGCTAACTGGAATATTAACTTCACCGCTGGGCAATTTAAAAGTTGCCTCGATCGCAGTTCCTTCAGGAACCTTGACACCTCCGTCATTAAGACAGTGGGCGGCCGTGAGAATATGCAATCCTCCTGTTAGCAGGGAACCGGTACACTCGGCAGGTTCGAGATAGGCAACACCTGTATATCGATTTAAAGCTAAAGGTTTGCGGGTATTGCTATCGGCAAAAGCACTAACTATCGATCGGCCTGCTTCTGCTGTTTCTAACAGGAAGAATACAGTCAGAACTATCATCAGTGAAATCTTTATTAGTTTCTTCATTTGTGAGATTTACTTGGTAATTGTAGAAATATTTATAATAACAATTATTGCCCCCTACCTGTCAAGTTTATGTGCACTTTTCCAGACTCAAAACACTCTTGCTCCCCCCTTTTTAAGGGGGGCTGGGGGGGATCTAATTGGGCGGTAGCGAGTTAATAGACATCTCCAAAAAAGCAATTATTTCAGAAGATAGGTTTATTTCGCTGTGTCAGGGCGAAGCATTTGGATATGAGATCGGTGGGTTTGAGACATAAATTATCGCCCAAATGCTTCGCCGCTACAGATATTTTCAAAGATGTCTGATGAATTTGTTGGTTTAATTCACAAACAAACCTTATACCAATTTAATGTGAAGTTGCACAGATCTCGATCCCCCTAAATCCCCCTCCCGGGGGACTTGAAGAGCGATTCCGGTCCCCCCCTTCTTAAGGGAAGCCAGTGCGTTGCGCAGCCAGTGCGTTGCGGAGGTTCCCTCCGTTGTAGCAACTGGCGCGAGGTTCCCTCCGTTGTAGCAACTGGCGTGGGTTAGGGGGGATCTAATTCTATGCAGCCTCATAAAAAATTGGTATTACCTGCGAATGACTGATAACTAATGACTGATGACTGATGACTAATGACTGATGACTATTGACTCATAACTACTTCGACAATTCAGTATTGAGTTCGTTGACGGCACGGCGTTTTAGCGGTACTGATTCATCTCTGGGAAGCAAATCAAACACTTTTCTAAAAGCATCGTCTACTCGTTCAAACGGCACCTGTCCTTTAGCATTAAAAACCACTTTTCCCGATCGATCTAAAATCACAGTTTGAGGTACGAAACCTTCGTAATAATGGCTCGGTTCCTTGGGATCTGGCGAAGGCGTATTGGGGAAAGAGTCGATCGTCAGCGGTATGAAACTGGCGGCGCGACCGTAAAATTGTTGCAGTTGAGAAACGACAGTAGCGTACTGCTTGCAATCGCTGCTATCGTCGGTATAAAATATTAGCAAAACTGGTTTCTCGCGCTGCAAAGCATCCGCGATCGTGGACTTAGGAGGAACTAGGGAACCGTTGCCGCCGTAGAGAGCAAAAATAGTTCCGTCGTAGCGATCGTCCGTGAGAGTTGCTAGGGCTGGAGGTACGTTGATTAGCAGGATCGAGCTAAGGGCGATCGCTACCGCAAACGCGCACGTGAAAATACCGATCGATCGGATTGGGGCTAGCAAGATTTGCCACCAGCGCCGGCCAGAAGCAGCAGTAAAAGAAGCAGCAGTAAAAGAAGCAGCAGTAAAAATTGAATTTTGGTACTTGGAAAATATCATAGGTTGTTTGCAGTTGCGGTAAGCTGGCGAAATCAATTGTCAAAACTTTACCGATCTTACCAGCAAAGGCAGGCAAATACTGTGAAGTAGGTTAAAGTAGTTCTCGACAGACTATTTTAATTTGTTTTTAGTTGCGATCGCTATTACGAATCAGATCGGAGCGGGTTAAATCCACGCGAATAACATTCAAATCAGCTTTCGGGCACCAGTCCGACAGGCCTATGTGTTTTCTGACACTTACCGACAGTACCGCGCCCCTGCTAGTATTTTGTTCGATCGGCCTGAGATCTTCCACCAGTCTCAATAAAGCTGTAGGGCCGGGTTTTTCAACAGTCTTAAAAGGCAAAAACAGGTCGATCGACCCGCCCGCACCCACTCAAAAACCCATTGTTGACATTGGCATAACATCTCAAATCAGCTTGATTTGATATCAACTCATAATTTAGAAGTAGCAGCTAGAAACTAACCACACGGAACAGACATCATGATGATAGATTTGCTAGATATATTCTTCGCTCAAACACCCGCTGCCGGGATTTCTGAACCCGTTCGGATCGATCTTTTGCAGGCAATTGTTCTCGGAATCGTACAGGGATTAACTGAATTTTTGCCCATCAGCAGCACCGCTCATTTAAAAGTAGTACCCGTAGCTTTGGGATGGGGAGATCCCGGCGTAGCATATACTGCTGTGATTCAGTTGGGCAGCATTGTAGCAGTGCTTTGGTATTTCTGGAAAGACTTGACAACTATCATTTTTGGTGCAGCAGAAGCAGCAGTGAAGCAAAATTATAAATCTCACGAGTTTCAGATGGCAGTAGGAATTGTTTTAGGAACAATACCTATAGTTTTTTTTGGACTCTTAATCAAGATATTAATTCCAGATTTTGACAATTCACCGCTGAGAAATTTAAGTTCGATCGCCCTGGCTTCAATTTTCATGTCGCTGCTGTTAGGAATCGCAGAAAAAATCGGCACGCGCCACCGCAATTACGAAAAATTAACCGTCAGAGACGGGATTTTAATGGGATTGGCCCAAGCAATGTCGCTGATTCCGGGATGTTCGCGATCGGGTTCTACTTTAACCGCCGGATTGTTTATCGGCTTGGAAAGAAGTGTCGCCGCCCGGTTTTCTTTTTTGTTGGGAATTCCGGCGATTACGCTAGCTGGATTAATTGAATTAAAAAGTGCTTTGGGAGAAGGAATCGATGGTGCTGGAATAGCAGCTTTGATTGTGGGAACGATTTCGGCATTCATATTTTCTTATTTGTCGATCGCCTGGTTGCTCAAATTTCTCCAAACTCAGAATACTTGGATCTTTGTGTGGTATAGATTGGCATTTGGCGTAGCGATTTTAACCGCGATCGCGGGTGGTGCATTGCAAAATATCTAACACGGGACTTGCCCTACTTACAGTAGATTTCACGTCAGTTGAGGAGTCCCCAGGACACGGCACTGCCGTGTCCCTACGGTAAATATTTAAGGTACGCGCTGCCCGCCTTAATCATACTAATCAATCTCAGGCAGAAACTAAACTTAAATCGTATCCGTAAGCTTTCTGAATATTAGCAGCAGTCAGCACTTCTTTGCAGGAACCGATCGCAATTAACTGCTTGTTTAGCAACAATAAATTATCGTACTGTTTTAAAGTTTCCCCTAAATCGTGACTGATTACTAACAAAGTTTTATTTTCCGATTTTAGTTCGGCAAAAACATCAAAAATAATCTCTTCGGTAGCTCGATCGATCGCGTTAAAAGGCTCATCAAAAAAGAATAAATCTGCTTGTTGGGCGATAGACCTTGCTAAGAAAATTCGCTGCTGCTGTCCCCCAGAAAGTTCGCCAATTTGCCTGTCCCGCAATTCCCACATTCCCACTCGCTGCAAAGCTGCTGCTACCAATTCTCGCGACTGGCGGGAAGGATTGCGAAACCAACCGGTTTGGACAGTTCGCGCCATCATCACCGCATTCCATACCGTAATCGGATAATCCCAGTCTATTTGCGATCGCTGCGGCACGTAAGCCACTCGTTTTAACTGTTCCTTCAGCAACTTTCCCCGATACTTCACCATTCCCCGACAAGTCGGTATCAACCCCAGCATCGCTTTCATCATCGTGCTCTTCCCCGCACCGTTGGGGCCCAACACCCCCGTCAACTGTCCCGAATCCAAACAGAAATTTATGCTGGAAAGAGCCCCAATCCCTCGGTAGTTGACGGTCAAGTCTTGAACTTCTAACATATTTTAAGATTTTGAAAACGATTCTTGTTTGCACAGCCCCTAGAATAGAATAACTCTAAAAAGCAATAACGATTATCGTTCCAAAAGCTAAAATGTTAAAAAATTTATCAGGAAGAACCCGCAAGTTTTGCGGCGCGACTGCTGTAGCCCTTGGCTTGGGGCTGATTGGCTGCAATTCCAGTCCCCCAGCCAACAACACCGCCAATACCCCAACCGCCAGCCCCGCAGCAACTCAAACTCAAGCCAGCCCCACCGCTAATTTGCCAAAAGTAGTTGCAACGACGGACGTTATTTGCGACATTACCAAAGAAATTGCTCAAAGTACGATCGACCCTGTTTGTTTGATTGAACCCGGAGAAGATCCCCATGCCTACCAAACAAAACCCGAAGATAACAAAGCAATTGAAACAGCAAACCTGATTTTGTACGCCGGCTACGATCACGAACCCAGCATTATTAAACTCATCAAATCCAGCAGCAACTCCGCACCGAAAATCGCCGTTCACGAACTTGCAGTCCCCCAACCTTTAATGGGGGAAGCCCACAACCACGAAGGCGAACATGGGGAAGAAAAAAAAGCTGAAGGACAAGACCACCAGCACGCCGAGGGCGAAAAAGTTCCCGATTCTCATGTTTGGCACAGCGCTCAAAATGGCATCCGCATGGTGGAAACCGTTCGCGATGAATTGAAAAAAATAGCTCCCAACAATGCTGAACTTTATACCAGCAATGCTGCTAAGTTAACTGCCGATTTGCAAAAATTGGATGCTTGGATTAAGGAGCAAATTGCTACGATTCCGGCGGAAAAACGCAAGTTAGTAACTACTCACGATGCCCTGAGTTATTATGCCAATGCCTACGGTTTGGAGGTAGCGGGAGCTTTGAAGGGCGTTACTACCGAGGAACAGCCGACAGCCGGAAGAATAGCGGAGTTAGTATCAGAAATTAAGGCGGCGGGAGTGCCGACAATTTTTGCAGAAACGACAATTAATCCGAAATTAATGGAGACTGTGGCGAGGGAAGCAAATGTCAAAATTTCTGACAAGGAACTCTACAGCGACGGTTTGGGCGCTCCGGGAAGTGGCGCTGATACCTATGAAGGGATGCTGAAAATTAATACTTGCGCTATTGCTTCGGGCTTGGGCGGTAACTGTACTCCGTTTCCAGAAACAGCAACGCCGAACCCTCAATAAGTAGCTGTAGGGCTTGCTGAATAAGTCTTTTTGTGGGGATAGGCAACAGGCAGCAGGCAACAGGCAACAGGCAACAGGCAGCAGGCAACAGGCACTCCTGCTAATCGATAATATTGGTAATTGATACTTGGTAATTACCGATTACCAATTACCAATTCCCAATTCCCAATTCCCAATTCCCAATTCCCAATTCCCAATTCCCAATTCCCAATTACTGAAATTGCATTCTATTGAGGCGAATTCTCTTCACCGCTACTCGGAGGTTTTTGCCCGATTCCTAAGTTTTTCTTAGAGGATTTTAAGTCTTTCCACAGCGCTTTGATGTCTTTGTAGGCTTTCTCAGCGCTAATTTTGCCACCTGTTTCCAAGGAGCAAATATATGTTATTTTTTGGGCAAATTCTTGCAAATTCGCATTAAATGCCAAGTTTTCAGGCGAAAATTCTCCGTAATAGCGGCTGCGAGGATGTAGAAAATCTTCCCGATCGTTCATGGCTCCCTTCCTAGTTCGTGTTTGAATAGTGTTTGGGCGGTTAATCTGCGCGATTTGTACTTGGGATAGTTTGGTGTCGCTTTGCTAACTCGCTTCTATTTTAAGGCGCAATTAGCTTTTGCGCTCTCTGACTGCGTGTTTGTCTATTAATGTAATTTTAACCTAAAAATGGCTAAACCTTAATCTTTATTTAACTTAATGCCCAAAAAATTGGGGGATGCAGAAATTGCATCCCCCTGTGGATAGATTGATTCGTTTTTTCTTCAATCTCAGCAATTATTTGTTGCAAGTACAGCCGGTGTGGCCGCAGCCGCTACCGTTGGGATGGCCGTCCGCACAAGCAGTGGAACAGTAGTATTGACCGCTTTTTTCAATGGCTGAACTGAGGTTGACAACGCACAAGCACGACGAACAGGCACATTTCATTTGGGTGACGGTGGTCATTTTGCACTCTCCTGGTAGTTTGTTGCATTTATATTTATATATGAACACATATTCAGATAAATGTCAAGACAACTGACAAGATCGATCGCAAAACCCGTGCCGATCGCACTAAAATGAAAATGATAACCAGAACAAATCGGGAAAGAATGCCACCAAAATCTGCGGTTAACGAAGCTCCAAGCAAACCTCACGAACACAACGATACACCAACGTGCGATCGACCGCACGTAGCAGACAGTTTCCGAGTGCGCGACATCCAAACACAAGTTTTAAACATTCCCAAAGCGCAGCGGATGGCAGAATTTTTCAGCCTTTTAGGAGATGCAAACCGCTTGCGACTGCTGTCAGTATTGGCACATCAAGAACTGTGCGTCTGCGATTTAGCAGCAGCATTAAACATGAGCGAATCGGCAGTTTCGCACCAGTTGCGAACGCTGCGGGCAATTCGATTGGTCAGCTACCGAAAAAAAGGGCGGCAAGTTTTTTACAGTTTGCTAGACAGGCACGTTTTGGAACTCTACCAAGTCGTTGCCGAGCATTTAGATGAAGAAGTAGATGCAGAAGATTGATATTCCCAATAATATTTTTCTAGCTATTATTAAAGACAAGATTTTTGAGATAAATCCCCAAAAATCTTGCCTCTCAAATCATCGGGTTTAAGCTTCTAGGAAGTTAAGCTTCAAAAGTTTAAGCTTCAAGAACAGTGTGACCGGTAGCAACAACTGCCTGTTTAATCGATTCTTCCGAGGCAGCAGCTTCCACAGTCACTGTTTTAGCAGCTAAATCCACATTGATGCTAGCTTCGGGTTCAACAGTTTTAATGGCTTGGGCAATAGTATCCCCGCAGCCGGAACAGACGATCGAGGGAACGTGAAGTTTGAGTGCCATAATCAAGAGAGACGTTGTAGATGACAACATTGATGATTCTATTCTAAGCACAAAAAAGCATCCGCGCCAAGTTGCTTGCTTTCCGAGAGTCCGCCAGGGATTCAAACAAAAGCAACAAGCGCGAAAATCGCTACTCTTTTAAGATACAAAGGGCGGATTTTTCAACAATCTGAAAAGGCACAGACAGGTTAAATAAACCGCCCCCACTTCAAGCTTGTCAGACTTTCAGATTCACCTAACACTCAACACCTGAGAATTTAAATTAATCTCAGCAACACTGCGTCCAACCGCGGCAGCCACCGGCCGCAAACTAGCAACCAAATCGACCATAGCATCCAAAGAAAGAGCTTGCCGCGCGTCAGAAACAGATTTTTCCGGTTCCGGGTGACACTCAATAATCAATCCATCAGCGCCGCAAGCAACCGCAGCTTTAGCCATCGGTGCGACTAATTCCCGCTTGCCGACAGCGTGAGAAGGATCTACAATTATTGGCAAATGAGTTAACTGTTTCAGCGCGGCTACTGCACCCAAATCCAACACATTTCGCGTATAATTGTCGAAACTGCGGATGCCTCTTTCGCAGAGAACTACGTCAGGATTTCCGTGACTCATAATGTATTCGGCGGCCATCATCAATTCTTCAATTGTGGCGGACAAACCGCGTTTTAAAAGCACGGGTTTTCCAGCTTGACCGATGGCTTTTAAGAGCTCGAAGTTTTGCATATTGCGGCTGCCTATTTGCAGCATATCAGCATAGGTGACAACTGGTTCGATTTGGGCGATCGACATTACCTCCGTCACCACCGGCAAACCGTAACGGCGGCTTACATTTGCCAAAATTTCGAGCCCTTCAATTCCCATTCCTTGGAAAGCGTAGGGAGAAGTGCGGGGTTTGTAAACTCCACCTCGCAAAGCTTGTATCGGTGCTGCAGATAGTTTTTCGGCGACTGTTTCCATTTGTTCCAAGCTTTCAACGGTACAGGGCCCGCCAACGATTAATAATTCTGTGCCGCCGACAGAGACTGTTTCTGATAGTTTGACAATCGTCTGATGTTCGGGATGGGATTTGGCTGCGAGTTTGGCATCTAGCATGGGGGTATTCTCCTGATAGTTGACAGTTGATAGTTGATAGTTGACAGTTGACAGTTGACAGTTGATGAAATCAATCTGCGTTGATCTGCGTTTATCTGCCTTTATCTGCGGTTGCAAGTTGACTGTTGTTTGGGAGTAGGGACGAAAGTGGAGGGGATGCCCCCGTTTTCGGCCTGAGTTTTGAGTTTTTAATTAAGAACAGTCTTTAACTCAAAACTCAAAACTCAAAACTCCAAACTCCCTTAAGTTGGTTGCAAAAAAAAACCGGAACTTTTAAGAGTTCCGGGTTTGTGCGAAAAGACAGCGCGACAATTTACCCAGAACTCCTGTCGGGCCAAAAATAAAAGCCGTAATACCAGTTACTGAATAAAGTCATTGCTGTTTTCGCCTGTACTTCTTGTTGCTGAGATTGTTGCTGAGATTGTTGCTGGGAAGAAAGATAGAAAAAACAAAACCGCAGGTGTTAAGCTGCGGTTCGCCCGGATGTTCGCAGTGAACTGTCCATTCACTCCGGGCGAACCTTCCAATACCAGAAATAAAAATAGCTGCTAGCTGCGAACATAAGTTGCGAACATAAGTAAAGATATCCAGTAAAACGCTGGGATTGGTGGATTAATCACAACATTACCTGCAAACATAGCACACACAGACCGGAATGTCAAGCTATTGCGATCGAAAGATTTTTGGGGATTGGGAACTGGGGATTGGGGATTGGGAATTGGGGATTGGGAATTGGGAATTGGGGATTGGGAATTGGGAATTCTTTTCGGGACTTACGCCTCAAGTAGTTTGACAAACTATTAGTAGTAGTAAGGTGCGCAGTGCGCACCCTACAAATAGAGCATGATGGCTAATCCCAACCGAAATCTCGATCGAGCATTTCAGCGAGTCTTTGATTGTGCGATCGAAAGAATGTTTTCAACTGCTGGTATACTGTTTCGCTGACGCGCGGATATTCTGTAGCATTATATTTCTCATAAATTTCGAGTTGGTGAGCGGGCAAATTTAAAAAATTTAAAACTTTGTTGTAATTTTCGCAGGGATTGGCGTACAAGTCCTCGCTTTTGAGAATTAAGATTTGCTCTTTGGGAAATAGTTTCAGCCACGCTGGGAGTTGGTCGGCGTAGATGCCGCGTTGGAGATATGCGTGGTGTTGGTGCTCGTAACTGTAGTAGGTTGGATCGGCTAGGAGTTTTTCAAGTTCGCCTTTTAATCTTTCTGGTTCGCGGGCGATCGCCTCTTCAATGATAGCGATTCGTATTGAATTTTTATATAGTAATAATAATGGGAAATTGCCCGCTCCACCGGGTTTCTCAGCAACGCAATTATTTTGACTTGCGGAAATAAATCATAGATACGCTGGGGAACCTGCGGGTGAAAAATATAGTAAGGGCTGGCTTCTCCCGCGAGCAAGTATTCGCCCTCGGATGAAGTTGAAAAATGGGAACAATACCAGTCTGTACTTTTATCGAAATTGAAGTCAAAATAATGTATTTCTTTTTGGGTAGCGGGGGCAATTTGGGGATGTTGGATCAAATAGCTGTACAGGGATGTCGTGCCGCCTTTTTGGACGCCGATGATGATGAAGTCGGGGGTTTTGAGAGTTGATTTCATAATTGGCAATGTTATTTGACGCTGCATTAGTATCAGTCGATCCAGCGTCGAGCTGCCGATCGATATACAGCAAATTTCAAGTCGATCGTTCTAGTGTTTTATTCTAGTGTTTTACGAACTGCTTTAATTTTCTCTAGCAGTTTTAGTATCAATGAGATGCACTCGATCGAGCGATTACCAATTATCAATTACCAATTGCCGATCGCCCTTGCGTACCTCATATTACACCAAAATTGTAATAATTCACTTTCACTCCATCCCCCACAGTCAGCAGTCCCATCTAGTCTCAGCCGTGAGGCATCCGGAATCTTTGACTGTATCTTTTTTGCCGATCGACCCAACCCGTGCAATAATAATATGACTTGCACGAAAACTCTATCAGTAGGGTAAATACCGCCTGAATTACCGCTACATATAGCGTCTCAACTGTCAATAGGTGCAAGTGTCAAATAAAAACCGGCTGTTGCACTACACAGATTTTTCCTAATGCCTGAAGTCCCCCAAACACCTGCAGAACTTGCCGAAGCCCTCAGCGGCTTTACCGATATCAACTTTCAATTGCCAGATCCCGAAGACGAACAAATACCCGACTTCGATTTTGACAAACAAGTTGACACAGCATGGAAAGTGTGCGATCGATTTGACTTGCAAACTGACATCTGGCGGGGGCGCATTCTCCGAACAGTCAGAGACAGAGAAAAAAAAGGTGGCGACGGGCGCGGTACCGGCTTCTTGAACTGGCTCAAAGAACGAGAAATTGGCAAAAGTCAAGCCTATTCTTTGATAGAATTAGCTAAAAGCGCCGACACCCTAATCGAGCAAGGAGATTTAGATCCAGACTCGATTAGAAACTTCAGCAAAAGAGCTTTTGTCGAAACAGCCAAATCATCCCCCGAAGTGCAGCAAATGGTAACAGATGCAGCAGCCAAGGGCGATCGAATTACCAGGCGCGAAGTCAAACAGCTATCCGATGAATGGATGGCAATGAATTCAGATTTACTGCCTGAAGAAATCAAAGAAAAAGCAACTACAGGTTCCCTGCCACCGCGCTACCTCGCTCCTTTAGTCAAAGAAATGGAGAAACTATCTCCATCTCACCAAACCGAAATTCAAAAAGAAATAGCAGAAAATCCCGACGTAGAAACAGTCAGACAGCTAACTTCCGACGCCAAAAACCTATCGAAATATCTCGACGCTGCAGCTCAAGTCCAAGCGCTCAATCAATCGCATTTAGACATGGAAATGGCTTTAGAAGAAGCTTTGCGAGTGGGATGTTTGGGAACTACAGCGGATGTTGTCAAACAAGCGGCACAGCTAGAACAAACTGTCATCAAACTCTACACTATTTGGAAACGTTTGAGCAGTTTGGCCGATCGATTGTACGTAGATACAGGAGCGAGTACCCCTAATTTGCGCTTGCTTTTAGGATGTTTGGACACTCTTTCAGGAGAAACGATCGAAGTTGATTTTGGAGATGGAGAACGATCTGTTCGCTTGCAAATTTTAGGCGAATAAATCTACCTTCACCGCCGCCGATCGACATAGATCGATCGCTTAAATATCTTAGTCGATCGGCCAAAAAAGGTACAATAAATAAAATTGCCAGCCACGCCAAAAAGGAGAGAATGAATAAAAATAATCCTAGCTTTTGCATGAATTTATTTATATTTGGGATTTAACAGCTCCCGCGACCTCAAAACTGTATAAGTTCAATGAAAAAAATTTTGGATTTCAAGTTTTCAAAACTGATAAAAAACTTCCAGCCACATCTGCGGAATGTGGGCTACAAACTCCACTCGGCATTCTGCAAAACGACTCGATAGCCATCTGGGTCTTCAAAAGTGACTCCATCTTTATCCCAATAGGAGTTGTAGGAAGGAACAGGCTCGCATCCAATTGCTTTCATTCGCTCAACAGCCTGCTGCCACTCTTCTTGGTTGGGAAGATAGAAGACAGTGAGGTTATCTCGAGTTGGAGCGCGACCTACAGTATGTCCTCGATGATGGGTGAATTCAAAGTGGTAGCTTTCTCCTGGCATCCCAACCATTACTCCATCAAAACCTTCATGGTTCTCAAAACGAGTGAGAATTTGCAGCCCTAAACCTTCTGTGTAGAAGCGAACGACCAAATCTAGGCAATCCGTTGGACGAGCAACCCGCAACACCTTTCCTTGAAGCATAAATATTTTCTCCAAAGTTCTTTTTGCTAAATCCCTGTCCCTACAGCGATTATAAATGTAGTGGATCGATGAGAAATCTGCTTTAGGTGCGATCGTCCACTCAAACTTAATTCTTAATCCCCGTCGCCGCAATCCCCCGAATAAACTGTCGCTGACCCGCCAAAAACAACACCACCACCGGCACAGTTCCAATTACCACCGCCGCCATCAACAACTGCCAACTGCTAGTAAACTGTTCCTGAAACTCGGCCAAAACCAACTGTACGGTTCGCAACTCCGGGCGCGTCGTAAACACCAGCGGCTTAAACAAATCGTTCCACTCCCCGATAAAAGTAAACAAAAACAGCGTCACCAAAGCCGGCCTCGCCAAAGGCAACATTACCCGCCACAAAACCTGCCAGCGGTTAGCCCCATCCAACACCGCAGCCTCCTCCAACTCCACCGGAATTGTCAAAAAATACTGCCGAAGCAAAAAAATCCCAAAACCGTTAGCTGCTGTCGGCAAAATCAGAGCACCGTAAGTATTCAGCAAATGACCCCACTTCAAAACCAAGAAAATCGGAATCACCAAAAGCTGAAACGGAATTACCAGCGTTGCCAACACCGCCAACACCACAGCCTGCCGCCCCCAAAACTTCAGCCTGGCCAAAGCATAACCCGCTAAAGCAGAAGTCACCACCTGAAAACCAGTTACCGCCAGGGCGACTAAAGTAGAATTGGCAAACGCCAGCAGGAAATTCCCCCGCCGCCAAGCTTCCTGATAGTTCGCCAAAGTCAGACCTGCTGCCTTGACGCCGACACCAGATGGCGAAAGAGAAACCAAAAATACAGCAGCCAGCGGCAGCAATACCAACCCTGCCCCCGCCAGTAACAAAATAAAATTTACTAGGTCTAGGACTTGAGACCTGTCAAACGATTTACCCACATCAACCTCCAGGTTAACTCCAGCAAGTCGCCAAGCTTGGGACTGAGAGCCGCCACAAACTTCTCAATTCATCTAAAATAGTAAGCCGGTGGGGGTCTCATACCCGATCGCCCCCAAAAGCCACTAAAACTGATAAATTTATTGTTGAAAATAGTTAAAGTGTACTATGGCTTCATTGAAGTTAAAATAACTTTACAAGGAACAAAGCTGAAGGCCCGGCGATTTTAGGCGGGGGATCGAAGCCAGCAGTAGACTGGACTCTACCAGTAAAAAGCAACCACAATCTCATCTTGGACGATCGAGCGAGTGAGTAGCAATTGTCTGGCACGACCTTTAAGGATAAAACTTGTTGCGGATTCATCCCCAGCAAAGTTTGTCCCCATAAATCCCCGCCTATCGATGTCCGGAGAATGCCAACCCTGTCTTAACATCCAAAACTCTACTTGCCCCACAGCTCATTTGCAATCAGGAGACAAAATATTTATGCCCCAGCTTGAGGCGATCCCAGCAATTGACTTTCAAACCGCAACTTACAAAGACGCTTACAGCCGAATCAACGCCATCGTGATTGAAGGCGAACAAGAAGCTCACGATAATTACCTACAATTGGCCGAAATGCTGGCTGACAACAAGGAAGAGTTAGTTGGCTTGTCGAAGATGGAGAACCGCCACATGAAAGGCTTTCAAGCTTGCGGGCGGAATCTCAAGGTAACGCCGGACATGGAATTTGCCAAAGAATTCTTTGCCGAACTGCACGGCAACTTCCAACAAGCCCATGCCGAGGGTAAAGTGGTAACTTGTTTGCTGATCCAATCCCTAATTATCGAATGTTTTGCGATCGCAGCCTACAACATTTATATTCCTGTCGCCGATGATTTTGCTCGCAAAATCACCGAAGGTGTCGTCAAAGATGAATACAGCCACCTCAACTTTGGAGAAGTCTGGCTGCAAGCTCATTTTGAGGAATCCAAAGCCGAACTCGAAGCAGCTAACCGCCAAAACCTGCCCATTGTTTGGAAAATGCTCAACAATGTCGCCGACGACGCCCGCGTCTTGGGTATGGAAAAAGATGCTTTAGTTGAAGACTTTATGATTGCCTACGGCGAAGCCCTGGGCAACATCGGTTTTAACAACCGCGACATCATGCGGATGTCAGCACAAGGCCTCGCAGCTTAATCTATTTGGAAGTAAGGAATGGGAGCAAAATTAAAATACAAAATCAAAAAATGACTTTTTCATTTTTGATTTTGAAAAATACAAGATTTTAATTCTTCCTTCTTCCTTCTTCCTTCTTCCTTCTTCCTTCTTCCTTCATCTGACGACAACTTAATGTTTGGTTTAATCGGTCACTTAACAAGCTTGGAACACGCCCAGTCAGTAGCTAACGAGCTTGGCTATCCAGAATACGGCGATCAAGGTCTCGATTTTTGGTGCAGCGCACCGCCCCAAATAGTTGATAGTATCACTGTCACTAGCATCACCGGGCAAAAAATAGAAGGTCGCTATGTAGAGTCCTGTTTTCTGCCAGAAATGCTGGCGACTCGCAGGATTAAGGCAGCCACTCGCAAAGTGCTAAATGCGATGGCTCACGCTCAAAAACACGGGATTAATATCACTGCTTTAGGCGGCTTTTCTTCAATCATTTTTGAAAACTTCAACTTGCAGCAAATCAAGCAAATTCGCAATCTGAAATTGGAATTTGAAAGGTTTACCACTGGCAATACTCACACGGCTTACATCATCTGCCGCCAAGTAGAAGAAGCAGCGCCAAAATTGGGAATCGAACTGTCAAAAGCTACCGTGGCTGTGTGCGGTGCTACGGGCGATATTGGCAGCGCTGTCTGTCGCTGGCTCAGCGCTAAAACAAATGTAGCAGAATTGCTGCTGATTGCGCGCGATCGAGAACGCTTGCAATCTTTGCAGTCGGAGTTGGGGCGAGGCAAAATTATGGAGCTGGAAGAAGCTCTGCCTCAAGCTGATATTGTGGTCTGGGTAGCGAGTATGCCCAAGGGTGTAGAAATAGACCCCCAGGAATTGAAGCAACCTTGTTTGATGATTGATGGCGGCTATCCGAAAAACCTAGCAACTCAAGTTCAGCACCCGGACATTTACGTGCTCAACGGTGGCATTGTCGAGCATTCCCTAGATATTGAATGGAAAATCATGAAGATTGTCAATATGGACGTGCCGGGCCGACAGTTATTTGCTTGTTTTGCCGAATCTATGCTGCTGGAATTTGAAAAGTTGTACACCAATTTTTCTTGGGGCAGAAATCAAATTACTGTGGAAAAGATGGAGCAAATCGGTCAGATTTCTGTTAAGCACGGGTTCCGACCTTTGATGTCATTTTGAGCCGATCGAATCTAGGTTTTGGGTGTTAGGTATTAGGTATTAGGTGTTAGGTATGAGGTGTTAGGTGTTAGGCTTAGCCTCTTTTAGCTACTACCTGACCTGCCTGCTACCTAACACCGCTATGTATTTTAAGGCTGCTAAACGGAATTATCTCCGCAGTTTTTGATACTCATAACATCGATAATTTTTTTACCCATTTCCTCGGAGATATCTAAAGCGGCTGAAAGTTCGATTAAGAATTCCTTTTCTTCTTGAGTAAAAACTCCGTCCACCAACACCAAATCAGTTGCAATTGCAAAAGCTGTTGTTCTAAGCTGAGGCGTCAAGGCTGTCTTTGCTGCAGCAAATACCTCTGCGGGACTGTACTCGCGACTCAAGTTCAGGACTTTCTTGAACAATTCCTGGAATTGTTCGCCAGAATAGGATCTGAACAAGCGAATGTGATTGGCGGCCAGAGTTTGTCTTTCTTCTTCAGATATTTGACCGTCGGCGGCGACAGCTAATACGGAAATCGCTGTCAAGGCTTCGGAAGAAGTAAGTTCGATCGTGCTTGTGTCGCTTGTTGCATTTCCGAACAGTTCAGCAGGATTGGGTCTTTTTTGGCTGTGGGCGGACATAGGTAAATAGTTGACAGTTGACAGTTGACAGTTGACAGTTGATAGTTGACAGTTGACAGTTGATATATGAACTACACCATATTTAAACCGAGTCTTCCAAACAATCCACTACGAACCGATTATTAATATTTGGCAAAAATTAAGAATGAGCAATAATATTTTATCAGAAGAAGCTCTGTTGATAGTTGACAGTTGAGAATTGGTAATTCTCCCACTCTCCTCATCTGGCCCTCTCCCCATCTCCCCCTTTTGCGACAGCACCTAAAGCGGTAGGATCTAGAGAGAGTCGATCGAAAACTTATAAAAATTCTCAGCGTGCCAAACCCCGAACGCAAACCACTACTCTTAGATTTTGAAAAGCCGCTGGCAGAACTCGAAACCCGAATTCACCAGATCCGCGAGCTCGCTGATGAAAACGGCGTCGATGTTTCCGACGAAATTCGCAAGCTCGAAGCCCGCAGCATCCAACTGCGACAAGAGATTTTTAGCAGCTTGTCCCCCATGCAGCGGCTGCAACTGGCCCGCCACCCGCGCCGCCCGAGTACCCTCGATTACATTCAGGCAATTAGCGACGAATGGATCGAGCTTCACGGCGACCGGCGCGGCGGAGACGATCCGGCCCTCGTCGGCGGAATTGCCCGCATAGACGGCCGATCGACCGTGATTCTCGGCCACCAAAAAGGACGCGACACTAAAGACAATATCGCCCGCAACTTCGGCATGGCAGCGCCTGGAGGCTACCGCAAAGCCTTGCGGCTGATGGAACACGCCGATCGCTTCGGAATGCCGATTTTCACCTTTATCGATACTCCGGGGGCTTGGGCGGGCTTGGAAGCCGAACAGTTCGGACAGGGAGAGGCAATTGCTTGCAATCTCCGAGAGATGTTTCGCCTGGACGTTCCGATTATTTGTACTGTCATCGGCGAGGGCGGGTCCGGCGGTGCTTTGGGCATCGGCGTGGGCGAGCGGCTGTTGATGCTAGAGCATTCGGTTTATACCGTGGCTACCCCCGAAGCTTGCGCGGCTATTCTCTGGAAAGACTCGGCTAAAGCTCCCCAAGCTGCAGAAGCTCTCAAAATTACTTCCTGGGATTTGAAAAACCTCGGCATTCTCGATCAAATCGTTCCGGAGCCTGTCGGCGGCGCTCACTCAAATCCCCTCAAAGCTGCGTCCGCGCTCAAACAAGCTCTGTTGGACAACTTAGCAGAACTGACTCAGATGACCGGCCAACAGCGGCGGCAACTCCGGTATCAAAAGTTCCGCCACATCGGCGTGTTCTCGGAGATTTCGGCTTGATTCGATCGATTCAAACAGGCTGCGTGCGCTCTGACAGGCGAGCGATAGCGTTAAGGTGCGCACTGCGCACCCTGCATACAGAAGTTTTGCCTCAGTTCGCTCGGAGCGATCGATGTTGAGTTCAGAATTGCTTAACCGAAGTCTTTTTCTCAATTTCAACTAATTATTCTGCGCATCTGCCAGCAGTGTTATAATCTTGCAGGTGACACCCGCTTAACAGTTCTTAATGTTAAGCTAATATTAACAGTTTTTACCTCCGGCAACAGCTTTCTATTTTGCCGGGTAAAGCTGCAACGCTTTAGGGTTTGCCGAGCGAAAGAATCAGGAAATTTAATGGACTATCCAACAGCAAAGCAGGCTTTGATTACCGGAGCCAGCAGCGGTATTGGCAAAGCGACGGCTCTAGCGTTTGCCAAAGCCGGCATCAATCTGGGTTTAGTTAGTCGGGGGTCAGAAAAATTAGCAGCAGTTGCCGCCGCGGCCAGAGAATTAGGGGTGAAAGCAGAAGCTTATCCCTTAGATTTGGCAAAAATCGATCGAGTGCAAAGCGATATTAGCGCGATTGCAGCTCAATTCGGTGAAGTCGATATCCTAGTCAACAGTGCTGGCATGGGCTACACCGGTTCCTTGACGGAAACTTCCCTAGCTGATTGGCAGCGAGTTTTAGACCTGAATCTTACTAGCGTCTGGCAGTGCATTCAAGGAGTTTTGCCATCCATGCGCGATCGAGGGTCGGGAATCATTATCAACGTTTCCTCGATCGCTGGCAGCCAAGTTTTCCCCAATTGGGGAGCCTACTGCGTCAGCAAATTCGGTCTCATGGCTCTGTCTAAAACTTTAGCAGCCGAAGAACGATCTCGCGGCATTCGCGTGACAGCCATCTGTCCCGGTTCTGTCAATACTCCCCTGTGGGATACAGATACCGTGCAAGCCGACTTCGATCGCACTGCGATGTTAACTCCAGAAATGGTTGCCGACTCAATTCTGCACGCAGTTCAATTTCCTGCAAATGCAGTAGTTGAAGAAATTACTCTCGTGTCTAATGCTGGAGTTTTGTGAACTAGAAGATTGTAGAAAGGTGATTTTTTTCTCAGAATTCAACAATCTTGGAAACTCCATCCGCCCAACCAAAACCGATACTCGAAAATCCCAAACTCGAGAATCGCCGATCGAAAATCCCAAATCGAGGCTCGCAGATCGACAATCCTAAATTGAGAAGCGAACACCGACAATCGAAAAGCGACAATCGCCTATTCCGATCGAAAATCGCCCGTTCGACACTGGAAAATCGAAAATCGAAACTTGCTAGTTCGATCGTGGAAAATCGAAAATCGAAAATCGAACATCGCCAGTTCGATCGTGGAAAATCGAAAATCGAAAATCGCTCGTTCTCACACCAAATTATTATGACAATTGCATCTTCCAACGGTTCCAATCGCTCAATTTCGACTGACAGCATGAAACTTTCAGAAACCGCAGACAACAACTTGCCTCGCATCACCACTCGGCCCGATCGCAGTTCCTCAAACGGTCAAGAATCCAACGTGCCCGTACCCACAGAAGTAGGTCACGAAGAAATGATGTCAGCCGTGCGCACGATGCTGCTAGGAGTAGGAGAAGACCCCGATCGCGAAGGATTGCTAAAAACTCCGAAGCGGGTAGCAGAAGCGATGCGGTTTCTCACCAGCGGCTACAGTCAATCTTTAGAAGAACTCCTCAACGGCGCTATTTTTGACGAAGGTCACAACGAGATGGTTTTGGTGCGGGACATCAATGTTTTTAGTATGTGCGAACACCATATGCTGCCGTTCATGGGCCGAGCTCACGTCGCTTACATTCCCAATCAAAAAGTAGTGGGACTGAGCAAATTAGCCCGCATTGTCGAGATGTACAGCCGCCGATTGCAAGTGCAGGAACGTTTGACTCGTCAAGTTGCTGAAGCAGTGCAAACAATATTGGAACCGAAGGGAGTTGCTGTCGTTATGGAAGCCAGCCATATGTGCATGGTGATGCGGGGCGTGCAAAAACCCGGTTCTTGGACGGTGACGAGTGCGATGTTGGGAATGTTCCAAGACGAACAGAAAACTCGCGAGGAATTCCTCAATTTGATCCGCCACCAACCGGCATTCTTTTAGTTGATAGTTGACAGTTGACAGTTGACAGTTGACAGTTGACAGTTGATAGCGACGATCTCTCGATCTAAACCCAGTCTGAAAAACTTTTCGCCGGTTTGTAGTGAGGACTTCAGTCCGCATTCAAAGGACTAAAGTCCTCACTACAAACTAATTTTTCCTTTGACTCAAGCTGCTGTTGCGATCGCCTCTTGTCCGTGTCTTCGCAATAGATCCATTAGTTCATCTCGGTAGTCGTGAAAAATAGAGTGGCGTTTCACAGTTTGAGTGCGATCGGGTAGGTCGATCGTCATTTCCTTTCTGACTGTTCCAGGGCGAGCACCGAGGGCGTAAATGCGGTTAGCCAGAAACACAGCTTCTTCAACATCGTGAGTAATCATAAACACAGTAATGTTAGTACGCCGCCAAAGGTCTAACATAAATTCGTGCATCGACTCCTTGGTGTGGACATCTAATGCGCCGAAAGGTTCATCCATCAACAACACTTTTGGTTCCAAAGCTAAAGCCCGGGCGATCGCCACCCGCTGTTTCATCCCTCCCGACAACTCAGAAGGCAGCGATTTGGCAAACTCAGACAGCCCCACAATACTTAGATAATAGCTGGCTTTTTCGCGCCGCGCTTTGTGAGATATGCCTTGCAGCTTGAGTCCAAACTCCGCATTCTCTTGTACGCTCATCCAAGGAAAAAGCGTATAGTGCTGAAAAACCATGCCCCGATCGGGGCCGGGCCCAGTTATCGCTAGTCCGTCAATTCTGACTTCTCCAGAAGTAGGTCGATCGAGTCCAGCAATCTGTCGCAGCAGAGTAGATTTTCCCGACCCTGACGCCCCTACCGCACAGATAAATTCACCCTGTTCGATCGTCATGTTAATGTCTTTGAGAACAACTAAATTCCCATTTTTAGTACCGAAGTGTTTGTTCAGACGGTTGACTTGCAGATACATGAGTTAAATCTCCTAAATTCAAAACAAATTTTGCAATTGATTAAGATTAGACTGCTGGCAAATTTAAGTTTGCAGTGAGGACTTCAGTCCTTACATCCGATTGATTGATTGATTGCTGCGATCGACATTATCGCTGTTGGCTAGACCACTTGCAGGATACTCGCAGAAAATACTGAAATAACAAATCAAATGCTAGTCCGATCGCCCCAATCACGATTAGCCCGACAAAGATTTCATCAGTTCTCAGAAATCGACCAGCTACACTAATCCGGCGGCCCAAGCCTTCTGTAGCTGCAATTAATTCCGAGACAATGACTAACTGCCAAGCCGCTGCTAGATTGATCCGGCAAGCATCAATAATCCCTGGCAAAACGTGCGGGAAAATAACTTGAAACAGAGCTTGTTGGCGGTTTCCTCCTAACATATAAGTCGCTTCAATCAAATCTTTAGAAACAAATTTTACAGTATCCATTACCATCAGCGAATTGAAGAAAAATACTCCGAGAAAAATCAGCGTAATTTTCGGTTCCTCTCCAATCCCCAAGTACAGAATGAGTAGGGGAATGAAAGCTGGTGCAGGCATATAGCGGATCAACCCAAACAGCGGTTCCAGCAAAGCCCGAATGCTGGCAAAACTGCCCATTAACACGCCAATGGGAATAGAAAAAGATGCAGCCAATAGAAACCCGACACCGACTCGCCACAGACTCGCGACGGTATCTTTGAGGAGTTCGCGAGTGCTCCACAACCGGCCGAATGCTTCGAGAACTTTACCGGGCGAAGGCAAAAATTTGGGGTCTATATTGCCAAAGGTTGTTACCAACCACCACAGCAACAATGGCAGCGCGATCGAGGTAACAATCAATCCTGTATTTAGAGGTTTGGGAATGTCTTCAGCGAGTCGCCAGAAAACAGTGGGATTTAGCTGTTTCGATGGGGTGGAGTCGGGAATCGAGGCGGGGTTTTGGTTCATGTTTAGTAATTGGTAAGTGATAGTTTGTACAAATGCGATCGATTAAATTGGGCATTGGGGATTGGGAAATTTGAGATTTGAGACTAAATAATTGAAGAACTGTCAACTGCTATAACTAGGTTTTTTTAACTTTTTTGGCGTAGGCTTTGACGAAGCGATCGTCAAATAACTTGCTGGTGTCGATTTGGGTTTTTGCTAAGCCAACTTCTGTGAGGAATTTGCTCATTTCTCGCGCAGCAAACTGCAAGGAAGTGAAATCGCTGCCCGCTTGAAAAGCTGTTAAGTTTTCCTCGATCGTCAAAATCTGAGTACCCTCTGCATATTCCTGATATTCGCTAACAGAAACCCCGGCTCGTTTTGACATAATTTGATAAGCTCGATCGGGATTTGCTTTAATGTAGTCCAATGTGGCAAACCACGAATCAACTAATGCTTGGACGCGATCGGGATTTTCGTCTACAAATTTGCGCGTAAAAACTAGATGGTCTGAAATCGCGCCCGGAAAGTCTTTGGAACTGAATAATTCCTTACTGCCGGCACGCTTTAATGCTTGAGTTGTGAAAGGGGCAAACACTGCTGTCGCATCGACTTGCCCTCCGACAAAAGCTGCTGCTGCTTTGCCTGTTTCTAGAGGGACAAACTGAATGTCTTGCGGCGATAAGCCTGCTTTTTTCATGCCTAATAGCAGCAGAAAGTGATCGACAGTGCCTTCTTCGGCTGCTACTTTTTTCCCTTTGAGATCGGCAATTGAATTAATACCTGCTTGAACGATAATTTTATCATTACCAGTGGAGTTGTCATTGACCAGCACAATTACTTGGTCTGCGCCGCCGGATACCGAGTTAACGGTATCTCCTAAAGTTTGACTGTTCGCATCGATTTGTCCTGCGGTGAGGGTGCTAATCGATTCTAGGTATCCATCAAACCACTTCAGGTCTACGGGGATTTTATTTGCTTGGAAAATGCCCTCATCTTGTGCTACTTGCCAAGGAAACCAACCCGGCCACGCACTAAATCCCAGACGCAGGGAACCCGCAACGGCTGATGGGGCGGTGGCATCGGTTTCTGCGGTTGTTTTGATGTAAGTTGCAGGGTTGACGCAGCCTGCTACAAGGGCGAATGTGACTAGAAAAATGATGCAGAAGGATAAACAGTTGACAGTTGATAGTTGACAGTTGACAGCGAGCTTTTTCGGATGAAAATTTACACCCCACCCTAAAAACATTCTGCCGTTATACGGCGGTTTTAAATCTGTGAATTTTGATAAGGGCGATCGTACTTTCATAGCGCCTACTTGTGGATAGATTGATTGCAATTTTTTCGAGGTTTGTGGTGGAAATTTAGCAGTGATAGTTTTTGAGAGGTAGTTGCATAGTTTTAGCAAATCCAGGAGTTACCACTCTGCTATGTGTGTTACAAAAATTGCGAGTTGTGTGGCAGAATTTGTAAGGTGCGCATCGCGCACCCTACAACTGTTAGGGAACAGTTAATAGTTGCTGTTGAGCAGTTGACAATTGATGAATCTGAGAACGCACCCAATTAAACCAAGCTTCTAAACCTTCTCCGGTTTTTGCCGAAATCGCAATTATCGTGACGTGGGGATTCATTTGCCGGACGTTCGCGACAATTCGATCGAGGTCAACATCAAGATACGGTGCTAGATCGATTTTGGTAATTAACAAGCAATCTGCTGCTTGAAACATCACCGGATATTTCAGCGGTTTGTCTTCTCCTTCGGTAATGCTCAACAGGGCAACTTTCAGGTGTTCTCCTACTTCAAATTCAGCAGGACAAACCAGATTGCCGACGTTTTCTACCAGTACCAAATCGATTTCTGATGGATTGCATTCACGCTCTAAGCTGTGAATTCCTCCAGCTACCATTTTTGAGTCTAAATGGCAGGAACGACCCGTGTTAATGGCAATTACTGGGACATTGTATTTGCGGAGTCGATCGGCATCTAGTTCGGTGGTCATGTCGCCTTCTATTACGGCAATTTTGTATTCTTCGGTAAGGACTGCGAGGGTTTTTTCTAGTATTGCAGTTTTACCCGCACCAGGACTGCTCATCACGTTAAAACAAGCGATTTCCCATTCGTCAAAATGAGCGCGGTTGTGGTCTGCCCCTGCTTGATTGGCGTGAAGCAAATTAATTCCTAAAGCGGCGTCAAAGGTTTGGTGCATAAGTTTCGTTTGATTCTCCAGAATATTCAATGCGATCGATCTTTAGTTCGCGCCCCGATCGAATATCTTCCATTGGCGATCGGCAATTGGGACAAGCGTATTGAATGCCAATCTCTGGTTGATATTCTTGTTGACAAATGTGACAAAACGCGATTAATGGTGTTTCTTGAATGACGAGTTCTACTCCTGCTAAAAAGGTGTTGCGGATTTGGACTTCAAAGGCGAATTGCAAACTCACGGGTTCGACACAAGTGAATTTGCCGACTGTGAGATGGACGCGGGAAATTTTGGGCGGTTCGGGCTGTGCTTCCCACCAATTGCGGACGGTGACAATTAAGGCTTTGGTCATGTCTGTTTCGTGCATGATTTGTGCCGAATTTGAATGTATAGCAGAAGGAAGAGGGAACAGGGAACAGGCAACAGGCAACAGGCAACAGGCAACAGGCAACAGGGAATAGGGAACAGGGAACAGGGAAGAAGTCAGTGGTTATTGGTTATTCGCTTTTGGTTATTGGTAAGAGTTAATAAATAACTAACTGTCAACTGTCAACTGTCAACTGTTTATGTCCATTCCACGAGTTCCGGTTGTGCGGCTGGATGAATGTAAGCAGGTTTTTCCCGAGGTAATTGACCGGATAATACTAAATGAGCCATCGTGTCGCAAATCACGCGAGTTGCCATTAATGAAGTCATGTCACTGACATCATAGGGCGGAGAAACTTCGACTACTTCTAAACCGCAAATCGGTGCTTTTTGCACTATTTTGCCGAGTAAAGCTAAGGCTTCGCGCGGCAACAAACCGCCCGGTTCCGGCCAACCCGTACCGGGGACAAATCCAGCGTCGATGCAGTCGATATCAAAGCTGATATAAACGCAGTCAGTGCCGTCTAGCGCGCGTTCTAGAGCGAATTCTACGGCTGCATCAATGCCTTTTTCTACGATGTCAGTAACGGTGAGAATGTTAGTCGCGCGATCGCGGCAAACTTTAACGCCTTGGCGGGGAACTTGCCAGCCTCCTATGCCTAGTTGTACTAGGTTTTTGGCGGGGGCATTCTTCATGTTGGTGGCATGAAACCAAGGACAAGTGTGCATCCGTTCGTCGAGGTCGGTTTCTTGGGTATCGGCGTGCCGATCGAAGTGAATTATGCCGACTTTTTTATCGCCTAAGTGTTGGCAAATACCGCGTACTGTGGGGAAACCAATTGAGTGGTCGCCGCCTAAAATAATTGGAAATGCGCCGGAACTAAAGATGTGGGCAATGCCTTTTGATATTTGATCGAAGGATTTTTCGTTGTTAGCTGGAATGGTGAAAATATCCCCCACATCGCAGAGGGTTATTTGTTCGCGCAAATCGACTCCTAGTTCAAAATTGTAGGGCGTATAAAGTGCGGAAATGCGCCGGATTCCTTGGGGGCCGAAGCGAGTACCGGGACGGTAGGTGGTGCCGGAGTCGTGGGGAACGCCGACTATTGCTACGTCGTATTCGCCGACTTTGCGCACGTCTTCAACGTAGGGCGCTTTCATGAAGGTGTTGATGCCTGCATAGTGCGGGAGTTCGCCGCGGGAGAAGGTGGGAATACTGCGATCGCGAATACTTTCTGCTGCTTCTAGTCCGTATTCTAGCCCTTTTGATACTTCTTGCTGCCAGCCTGTCAGCGGCAGTCTGGCTTCGAGTTCTAAGGCGCGTTGCGCTTGGCTGGGAGTCTGCCCGTTGTTGGTGTTGGGGCTTTGAAATAAGGGGTTTTCAGAAGGATTTTCAGAAGGATTTTCAGTCATGGGACACCCTAGAGGTTTGCAAAACAACAATCAGCTTTCTGTGGCGCTAGCCAAAGCCGAAAGCCCGGAAAAAACACTCCAGTCTTGTCGATTGGTGCGTTTCTCCCGGGCTTTTATCCCGCCGTGTGGCTGGCTTATCTCTCACGAAAATTTATGATTCAAAAATTTATGAGTCAAAAATTTATGAGTGTTCGATCGACCAGCTTGCCTCTCTCGGACCAGCATTTGAGCGATCGCCCAAACCGGAACCCTAGAGGCATCAAATTATTGAGGTCATCTTAGCCAGTGAGTTGAGTCAAAAATGTATTGAAAGTTACTCGATCGCCTTAAAAACACGATATCAGTCCTGCGGGGTAGACTGCTTGGTGGCAAAATTTGCCGACAAATTTTAGTGACGATCGCGAGTTCAGCCAATAAAATGAATTGATGACTTATGGCTTGTGACTAAACAATGAATCCTATTAAATTCGGTACAGATGGCTGGCGCGGCATTATTGCTGACGATTTTACCTTCGATCGAGTGGCTTTAGTCGCTCCCCTGGCTGCGCGAGTTCTCGCACAAACCGCCGGCAAAGATGGCAGCAGCGGCACTGTAATTGTCGGTTACGACCGCCGATTTTTGGCGGAAGATTTTGCGAAAAAAGCTGCCCAAGCCCTCCAAAGCACCGGATTTGACGTGCTGCTGAGCGATTCTTACGCTCCCACTCCGGCTTTTAGTTTGGCTGCCAAACAATTAAATGCTTTGGGTGCGATCGTCCTGACAGCCAGCCACAATCCGGGCGCATATTTAGGACTGAAAGTCAAGGGTTCCTTTGGCGGTTCGGTGTCGCCGGAAGTGACGCAGCAGATAGAAGCAAAGTTGGAAAATCCGGTGCCAATTTCCGCAACTCCGGGCAA
The DNA here is from genome assembly GCA_012034575.1 of Richelia sp. CSU_2_1. Lineage (GTDB taxonomy): Bacteria > Cyanobacteriota > Cyanobacteriia > Cyanobacteriales > Microcoleaceae > Microcoleus. The sequence goes on from JAAUPF010000012.1 coordinate 33,677, forward strand.
ATTGGAAAGTTTCAATCCTTGGCCGGCTTACTGCAAAACTCTGCGGGAAACGGTCGATATTGCTGCAATTAAAGAGTCGATCGCTAGCGGCAAAATTACAGTATTTGTAGATGTCATGCACGGTGCGGCGGCCGGCGGATTGGCTCAAATCTTAGAAGTTCCAGTACAGGAAGTCAATAGCGATCGAGATCCGCTATTTGGCGGCGGTGCTCCCGAACCTTTGCCGCGCTACCTTTCGCAATTGTTTCGGGTAATGCGCGCTCACCAGCGCCAAAGTTCCGGTTTGTCGATCGGATTTGTATTTGATGGCGATAGCGATCGAATTGCTGCGGTTGACGGTAGCGGTAATTTTCTCAGTTCTCAAATCTTAATTCCCATATTAATCGAACACTTAGCTAAACGTCGCGGATTGACGGGAGAAGTGATTAAAACAGTCAGCGGTTCTGACATCATTCCTAAAATTGCTAAGCTGTACAATTTGCCTTTATTTGAAACGCCGATCGGCTACAAGTATATAGCCGATCGAATGCTAACCACTTCTGTTTTAGTCGGCGGCGAAGAGTCGGGAGGAATTGGCTACGGCACGCACATTCCCGAACGCGATGCTTTACTGTCAGCCCTGTATTTGTTAGAAGCTGTTGTGAAATCCGGGGAAGATTTGAGCGATATTTACCGCCGCTTGCAGCAAGAAACTGGGTTTAATTCAGCTTACGATCGCATTGACTTGCATTTGGCTAATATGGAAGAACGATCGCGCCTGCTTGGTCTGTTGGAGAATCAACCTTTAACAGAAATAGCCGGAAAATCGGTGGTCGATTGCAACAAAGTTGACGGCTATAAATTCCGTTTGGCTGACTCAAGTTGGCTGTTAATTCGGTTTAGCGGAACTGAACCTGTGTTGCGGCTGTATTCGGAAGCGGCGACGTTGAAAGAGGTGATGCAAAACTTGAATTGGGCAAAAAGCTGGGCGCAGAATTGAGCTGACTTGGGACAGCAGATGAAAGCGCGTGAATGCAGGTGAATTGCCTCTATCCTACTTGTGTTGTAAAATTGTCTTTTTGGTAATTGATAATTACTAATTGCTAAGGAGTTTTGAGTTTTCAATTTTGAGTTTTGAGTTAAAGATAGTTTTTAATTCAAAACTCAGAACTCAAAACTGAGAGCTCATACTTGCCCCAATCCGCTCAACTCTCAACGATCGACGATCGAGTATCTATTCTCTTTGAGGAGCCAAACATTCTTGAATATTATCCAAGCATTGCTGCATAGCTTTTTGTTAATAAATATGTTACCGCTTGTGGTAAAATTTCCATCGAGCGCCATCGCCTTAGGGTCAAGTCAAGAAAAATAGAAGCAATGCTAACAATTCGCCATTTAACAGCCGGAATACATACAATTCTACTAGCACTTGTTGCAGGATGTGCCGCTACTGGCTCGTCACAAATTCCTGCGACCTACTCCTGCCCCTGTCGCCGAAATTTCCCCCCCACCCGCCCCCAAAGTCGATCGGCCCTTAACTGTCTCTGCAAGCAATCCCGAAACAACAGCAAATACCAAAATTCAAGCATACCTCAACGACCTGGTAGCGCAAGGTTACGCTAAAGAAAATCAAGGAGTTTGGATGCAATCTGGCAATACTTTATTAGCCAACCATCAAGGCACAATTCCCCTACCAGCCGCTTCAATTACCAAAGTAGCAACGTCTTTAGTAGTCCTGCAAAAATACGGACCGGAACATGAATTCATCACCTTAGTGGGAACCAACGGGCGTTTAGAAAATGGAGTTTTAAAAGGCGATTTAATTATTCAAGGAAGCGAAGATCCATTTTTTGTTTGGGAAGAATCGATCGCCCTCGGCAATGCTTTAAATAAAAAGGGCATCAAGCGAGTCACCGGCAACCTGATAATTGCAGGTAAATTCTACATGAATTTTGAACTCGATCCGCTCAAGTCTGGAGAATTACTCAAACAAGGATTGAACAGTCAAATCTGGCCTGCAGAAGCCGCCACCCAATATCAAACACTGCCGCCAAATACCCCGAAACCAGAAGTAATAATTGACGGTAACGTACAAGTTTCGCAATCACCTCAAGTTAACGCGCAACCCTTAGTAAAACATTACTCTTTGCCGCTTGCCGAACTGATCAAAAAAATGAATCAGTACAGCAACAACCCGATGGCAGATATGCTAGCAGATACCGCCGGCGGCGCAAAAACAGTCGCGCAAAAAGCAGCAGCAGCAACAGGAGTTCCCCCTGCAGAAATTCAACTCGTCAACGGTTCCGGTTTGAGCGAAGAAAACCGCATTTCTCCCCGCGCCGCCTGCGCTTTATTTTTAGCATTGGAACGCGAACTCAAGCCATACAACATGACAGTTGCTGATGTTTTAACTGTTGTTGGCAAAGATAAAGGTATACTGTCAGAAAGGCCTTTGCCAAAGTTAGCAGTAATCAAATCGGGAACTTTGGATAACGTCAGCGCTTTGGGGGGCGGGCTACCGACTCAGAAACAAGAAACAGTTTGGTTTGCGATTATGAATGGAGGCGCGAATGTGGAGCAATTTCGCACTCAGCAAGAAGTTTTGCTAAAAAGCTTTTTGAATGAATGGGGCAGCGTTCAAGCGTCACCGGCGGAGTTAACGCCGAATCCTGCTAGAAATAGCAAGGTTTCTCGCAGCGAAATCGTTCAATAATATTTCAATACCAGCGGCTCTCGTTTTTCCAAATACCAGGTCGATCGCACTCGTAGGATTCAAATATAGCAGGTTTATAAAGTACGCCCGTTTATCGAACCATCCTCGCAAGGACACGGCATTGCCGTGTCCCTACCTGCGATATTTCTTTACCTCTGCAACCGGAAACTATATTACTTTCTTATTCCTTCTTTCCTCTTCCCTCTAAATACCCTTCGCGAGCTCTTAATAAGGATTTTTTAATGATTACTTCGGCGATTTCCTTTATCAAGCCTTCTTAATTTTGCTAATTGTTTTCATATTCCCGCGATTTTCTGCGAGTAAAACTGCCTTGGGAGTTTTTATTTTTAACTGCATCATTGAGTTTAGTCAATTGTGGCATCCTCCTTTTTTGCGAGGGATTCGCGCTACTTTATTCGGGCGCTTGTTCCTCGGCAGCGGCTTTGCTTGGGAGTATTTTATTGGTTATATTTTAGGATGTATTTTGGGGTGGATTTTGGTAGTTAGACTGCAAGAAAAAATCCCCCGATGCGGAGATGTTAAGCAGTAAGGTGCGCAGTGCGCACCTACAGATAGAGTGCGCAGTGCGCACCATACAGATAGAATAACTTCCACGACTGTTTAACTCGATCGCAGATTTTTAACGCGGATCTATCGCCCTTGCTACTACAATTCCCGTAGCATTTTCCACTCTGCTAATATACCTGTGCAAATCGTCAGCAACTGTCACCTCTCCCGCAGGCGAAGCGTGAATCAAACCAATATTCCCGCCAGCATTCCGATAAGCAAAACCAGTGTGCGTTACATCCAATCCTTTAATATCAGTAGCTACTGCTACAATGTCCCCCGGCTTTAACTGAGAATAAACGCTTTTTATCCGATTTGTCGGGATATAACTCATCGTATTTTTTGCTAAATCCGCTTCGACACCAACCCTGCATTGATAAGTTGCTTCGTCGCGAGCCATTTGCGGGTAACTGCTGCGGTGCTGGCTCATGAAATTCAGCTTTTTATCCATCGGTATACCGCCGAGTTGAGCCGTGATATTTTCTACAGTTTGCCGTTTTTGATTGTCGCCTATCCATTCAGAAAAATAGTGCAAGCGGCTGCAATAACCGTTCATTTTCCCGTTGCTATACCGCTGTTCTTCGATGCGGCGGACAAAATTTTGGTAGTTGTAATCTTTGACTGCGATGCCGCGGGATAGGGCGAGTACGGTTTCTACAAACAAAACGCAATCAAATTTATTCAAAGTGACAATTAATTTTTCTTCGTTGGACTTGTCGAGCAAACCTTCAGCATAGGGTTTTCCCAAGAAATTATCGGCGATTGCCTGTACTATTTCTCCCATCGATCGACCGTACAAATTATGCTTTTGTGCGTATTCTATCACTCGATCGAATCGCGCTAGGTCTTCAGATTGTGCTATGATTTCTGTATCGCGGTTGTGGGGTTCCGATCGACCGGTCAACACATCTAGCAATTGAACATAGGAAATTGCAGGCGGATTCTTTAAGTCCCAAAACAAACTGCTGGAATTTAAATTATTTGGCTGTTGAGTTGTTTCCAGATTGGGTGTATCTCTACTGGCAAAAGTGCGATCGGCAGCAACAGCAGCAGTCGGAAATTCAGATGCCGCCAGCGGGAAAATTGCAGCACTATTAATACTGGCGATCGCAAATCCCAAAACAGCCAAAAACACAAACTTTCTCATATTTTTTAACGGATTTTGCTTCAAGTCAGTGTTATCCTAGAATTTTTACAATCAACAGAAGCACCAATCCGCCCAGCAGACATCTAAAACCGGCAAAGCGGAATCGATCGGCACAGTTGCCATTTACGCGCCGACCTATTATAAACTGAACGTGCGAATTTGATATCCCACCCCCAAGCATGGAAATCGACAACCGATACCCCGAGATACGCCGCCAACGCCGCCCAACGCCGCCCCAACGCCCTCAAATACAGCCCCAACGCTACAAACAGCCCCAACGCATCGATCCGGCTAAATACCAACAACCCCTACTCCCCCAACGCATCGATCCGGCTAAATACCAACAACCCGCACAGCCCGAACCCCCCGATCCGGCTAAATACCAAAACAGCGCCCTCAAGTCAAATACCGCCGCCGTTTGAGGAATAAGTTTTCTGGTCTAAAATACCGCAACATCTTGTCTTTAATTATTGGGGCGATCGCGATCGGTTGGATCGTTACATTACCATTTAGATTGCGCCGCCCTCCGGAACCGCCAATTATCGCAACTCAAGAAGTAATCTCGCCCCCCCCAGTCGCTGAAATATCGGAAAATGTCCCCCCTCAGGATGATGGGACTTTTACTTACAATCTCAAAACACCTCCCAGTCCAGTTTACTCTCAAGAATTGCAGCTCATTGTTGATGGAGCTATCAAGATTGCGGCTGACAAACAACTGCCTGTAGAACCCCTATCAATTACGTTAATCGATGTCAGCAATGCTCAGAAACACACCTTCGCCGGCTATCAAAACCAAAACCTCAGATTTCCTGCCAGCGTTGCCAAATTATTTTGGATGGCTGCTTTTTACTCAGCGTTAGAAAAAGGAAAAATCGAGAAGAAAGAATCTGCATTTACTTCCGATTTAGAACAAATGATGCGCATCTCCAACAACGATGCAGCCAGCCGCATTTTAGACAAAATCACAGATACCAAATCTGGCGGAAGATTGGCAGGAGACGAGTTAGAAATCTGGCTGGAAAAGCGCCGCCAAATTAACACTTTTTTCCAAGCAGCAGGTTACGAAAATATCAGGATCAGTACCAAAAACTATCCGATTTACTATTTAAGGCAAGAACAGCCAGCAGGTCGCGATTTGCAATTGCGGGGCGATCCTTCCCAGCCCATTCGCAATCAAGTAACTACCGATCAAGCTGCCCGATTGATCTACGAAATTTATACCAGACAATCTGTTTCCAGCACCGCCAGCCGCAAAATGGCTTACTTGCTTACCAGAGACTTAAACCCCAAGGCTTGGAGAAACGATCCGATTAATCCCATCAAAGGATTTCTTGGCGAATCTTTACCAGCCAATATTTATTTTGGCTCTAAAGTAGGCTATACTTCCAAATCTCGGACTGAAGCAGCATTTGTCAGAACTTTAGACGATCGAGCGATTTATATCTTAGTAATTTTTGCCGACGATCGAGCTTATTCTAGGGACGAAACCATATTTCCAGCAATGTCTAAATACGTGTTCGACAGGCTAAATTCTCGCGGTCCAAGTCGTTAAATAGTCGATCGTTGATAGTTGATAGTTGATAGTTGACAGTTGACAGTTGACAGTTGATAGTCGATAGTTGACAGTTGACAGTTGATAGTGCGAGCGTCCCCGCTCGCGAACAGTTTACCAATTACCAATTACCAATTACCAATTACCAATTACCAATTACCAATTACCAATTACCAATTACCAATTACCAATTACCAATTACCGCCGCCTCAAATCAATATCCTTCCGGACCGATCGTGGTACGATCGCACTCAGCATCGGCTAAATCTGCCCCGCGCGATCGAAATAAATTGCAGCCTGCTAATTTAGCTTTTGTTAACTTCGCTTGCTCCAAATTAGCTCTTCTCAAATCGGCATTGCTCAAATCGGCGTTGCTCAAATCGGCATTGTACAAATCTGCACCTCGCAAATTAGCTCCCTGCAAATTTGTACCTTGGAGATTCGCATGACGCAAATTCGCTCTCGATAAATTCGCTCCCGATAAATTTGCTCCCGACAAATTCGCTTGATAAAGTTGAACATCGCCCATTTCTGCATCTTGTAATTGAGCTTTGCCAAGATTGGCTTGGCTGAGATTTCCGTAAGGCATATAAGCCCCCACCAGAACGCTACCGGAAAGATTTATTTCTTGCAAATCTGCTTGAAACAAGTTATCTCCACTCAAATCGACGGCGTTAAAGTTTCGCTTCCCCTCAGCATACTGAGCGAGCAATTCCTCACCGCTTAGCTTGTGCATTTTCACCTGCTTTGAAAAATCTACCCAAACCCGACTAAAGTTATCTTTAATCGCAGTTCGGCTTGACACTTAAGTCAAATTCTTGAGAACGACAGCCACTGCTGCCAATCCATCACAAAAACTAATCTTTGTTATTTTGCGTATTTATACTTAGTCACATTTTTTATGTTAAGCTTGTGTAACGGAAATTGAAGTTTTTCTAAGACTTTTTTTATATTTGTGAATTTATGGTTTGCCCTGCCAGCAGGCAGCCAACAGTGTCAAGATCGATCGAGAAACCACAGCGCCTCTCCTTGTAACCTATGCCATCTGTTCCTCCATCCATAGCCCAGCACTACCACGAACGAACGAAATATCACCCTGAAACCATTGCTGCTAAAAGCAAAGACATAGATTGGGAACAGCAACCCGTTCCGTTCAAAGAATACAAAATTGGAGCGTCTTTCGACCTCAAGCCTTACTTAAAAAACCCATCCCAAGGCGGGGAAGCCGATAGAGACAGTAGCGAGCTGTACCGACTGTCCCGCTTGCTGCTGTGCAGCTACGGCTTGACGGCCAAAGTAGAGACAGTGGACGGCAGCTCGCTGTATTTGCGGGCGGCACCGTCGGCCGGAGGGCTGTACCCGGCAGAAATTTATATAATATCCCGCGGCACGCCACACTTGCCACCGGGACTGTACAACTATCAGTGCAGGACTCATTCGCTGGTGCGATTTTGGGACAGCCAAGTTTGGCAGGCGCTGCAAGCCGGTTGTTTTTGGTCGCCAGCATTGGAAAATACCAAACTCGCGATCGCGATTACCACTGTTTTTTTCCGTTCTTCCTGGCGTTACGAAGACCGGGCTTACCGGCGAATTTTCTTAGATACGGGTCATTTACTGGGAAACATCGAGTTAGCTTGCGCCCTCAACGATTACCGACCTCACGCGATCGGAGGATTCGCCGATGCAGCGATTAATGAATTGCTTTACCTCGACTCGGAACAGGAAGGAGCGATCTGTATAATTGCTTTAGCCGACTTGCTAGATATCGATCAAAACTTGCCCAAAACCCGCACGGCTTTGCCGGGAAATATTGCAACTAACTACCCGAAAATTTCCGAAGGTCAGCTTTTAGGATACCTCCACAAAGCTACCCAGTTAGAGTCGGATACTTCCGGTCCGGAGGGCTGGAAGTTCGACGAAAGTGAAGGGCAATTAGAGGACAAATACAATTTGCCTTTCTGCACGAAAGTATCCACCGTCACCCCCTCAATTCATTGGGGATTCAAGCTGGAAAATTTAGAAAATACTATTCTGAAACGGCGTTCCACCCGCGCCTATACGGGTGCTTCCTTGAGCCTGCGCGAACTGCTAGCCCTGCTCGATTTTACTTACCAGCCCCACCACTACACCGACCAAGGATTAGACACTGCTCCAGATTATTTCGACTTGAGTTTAATCGAGACTTTTATCGCAGTTTCTGCCGTGACGGGTTTGGAAGAAGGATGCTATTATTATGCTCCCAAAGCTCAAGAATTGCGGCAAATTCGGTTTAAAAATTTTCGCAAAGAACTGCACTATTTGTGTTTGGGGCAAGAATTGGGGCGGGATGCGGGGGCGGTGCTGTTTCACACGGCGGACTTGAAAAAAGGAGTAGAAAAATACGGCGATCGAGTTTACCGATATTTGCACATGGATGCGGGTCATTTGGGTCAGCGATTGAATTTAGCAGCCATACAATTGCGTTTGGGTGTCAGCGGTATCGCCGGCTTTTTTGACGATCTCGTCAATGAAGTTCTCGGCATTCCTACTGACGAAGCAGTGCTTTATATTACAACTTTTGGAAAAGCTCGATCGTGACCAGGAAGAGGGAGAGAATGGGGGAGGGGGAGAGTGGGAGAGGGGGAGAGTGGGAGAATTCCCAATTCCCAACTGTCAACTGTCAACTGTCAACTATCAACTATCAACTGTCAACTCACTACTGAGCTGCTTGCGCAAAAATAGCCTTCGGGGCTGTCCCAACAGCCAAGCGATCCAATGCCCATCTACCTGCTCCAAGCGGTAGCCAGCTTGATAATACAACTGTCGCGCCGCGTGATTGTTTTCCAGAACGTGGAGGTAAATCTCGGAAAATCCCCATTGCAATGCAGTCTGCTCGCAACTGTAAAGCAACTGCCGAGCAATCCCCAAGCGTCGGTACTGCGGGTGAACTGCCAAATTCGACAAATAAGGATAATCAGCACTCGGCACTTGCCACGGCAGGCGAGAACGCAGGGCCATTTCTACTGTTCCCGCCACGCAATCGCCGGGATTTGCGAAGCGAGCCGGCGTTCCCGAATCGCAGGAGACTGTTTCAGCAATCAAACAAATGTAATGCTCCGATCGACAGCGGAGTCGATTTTTCAAATCTTCGTAAATGCCCAAACGCAGCAGGGGATAAATCCAATCCACAAATCCCTCGCGTCCGTGAAAGCTCAAAGCCAAAATATCGGCTAGCTGCGTCAAATCCTTTGACGCAGCTAGCCGCAGCGCAAATCCAGAGCTGCCGGAGGTTTGTTGTTGGTGAGAGGGTGAAGAAAAAAACGAAGGATTCACAATTCCCAGCCGCTAGATTGATTTTCCTTGGAAAAAGTGTACGGAAAGTTTTTAACAGCCGGATACTTTGACATACTGCTAGAAGCACGGGGTTTGTATCCCAGTCGTTCGGTCACAAGCTCGATCGAGACTTTGAGAAACTCGATCGAGCCAGTTGGCCGGTTTCCACAAAGTACATCCCTCGTTAAGATTATACAGATGGATGCTCTAGCTTGGATTTTTGGGTGCGGTCCGTGGCAATCTCTCGTCAAGATGGGGGAAAACAGCTCCCGCGAGTCCGAAAACCTCAGGCCTGAGTCAAATACTACAGCAGTTTGGCGAATATCATTAGTAATAGTTGGGGTGCGCGACAGATAACTGTGACTGGTGAAGAATTCAGCATCAAGACGGCAGCTTCCCCAAATCGAGATTTATGCTCGGCGAAGCGAACTCAGAAAAACTTCACATTGACTTACTACTGTGACTTACTACTGTGACTTCAGCAATTGAAACCAGCGAATTCTTCTTTTTATATTAAACTTATCCGATCCAACTGCCTCGGGCCACAGGAGAGCGGTGCATGAATTCCCAAGAAAACCCTAAACTAAAAATTCTGGTTGTCGATGACGAACCGGACAATCTAGACTTGCTGTACCGCACTTTCCACCGGGACTACAAAGTGCTTAGGGCTGAGTCGGGACCTGCGGCCCTGGAAATCTTGGCGCGAGAAGGTGAAGTTGCCGTGATTATTTCCGACCAGCGAATGCCGAAAATGAGCGGGACTGAGTTTCTCAGCATGACGGCCACTCAGTACCCAGATGTCATCCGGATCATTTTAACTGGCTATACGGATGTTGAAGATTTAGTGGAAGCGATTAACGCCGGCAAGGTATTCAAATACGTTACCAAGCCCTGGGACGCCGACGATCTGAAGGTTCTAGTCTCTCAAGCGGTGGATACTCACAATCTTTTGAAAACGCGGACTAATGAACTGCGCAGGGCCCTGAGCCAAGAATCGCTGCTTTATGCTGTTACAAATACTATCCGATCGGCCCCCAATTACCAGCAGATGCTGCAAAGAATTGTGGAAACTATCGGTCAGATGTTTGAAGTGAGTTGCTGTTTGCTGCGCCCTTTCCAAGATGGTGAGGTGGCGGATGAATGGTTTGTATACGAACGATCGGACACTAAAGCTAAAGGATCTAATTTAGAAGCTAGGCGGAAAGATGTTTCCCCAGCGCGGCTGTCAGCGGATTTGCGGAGGCAGTTAGTTTGGGAAACTATGGATGTGGAGGTGATTCAAGACGCCGAAACCGACGATCGAATAATCAATCCGGAAAATCCCGATCGCCAGCAGGCTTACCAAACTGCTAACATCCGATCGAGCTTGTTGGTGCCTCTGTTCTACCAAATGGAATTGATGGCTGTCTTGGCGCTGCACCAGTTCGATCGACCGCGCCAGTGGCAAGACCAAGAGGTACAGTTGGTAATTACGGTGGCAGACCAAGCAGCTTTGGCGCTGTCTCAAGCCCGCGCCTACGAACAGGTGCGGGCCTTGGCGAAGCGGGAGGCCCTGGTCAATACGATCACTACAGCAATTCGATCGAGCCTCGATCCCCAAAATATTTTTGCGGCGATTACCCAACAACTGGGGCAGGCCCTGCAGGTTGAAGGCTGCGCGCTGTCGCTGTGGACGGAGGATGATGAGTTCGTGCAGTGCGTGGGACTCTACGACGCGACTAGAGATGCTGTGGCTGTGGAAGAGGGGTTTAACAGCCCCGCGAACCCCCGCAGTTCAGAAAATGCCTCTGCCGCAGCCCGAGATAGCGCGACTGCTAGGGGTATTTCTTCGCTGCCGCAGTCTCTGGTGCCGATCCGAGGCAATCCGGTGTTGCTGCAAATGATGGTAACAAAAGCACCCGTCGCCATCGCCGACCTCGACGAACGTCCGGATTTAAACGTTACCGAACTGCAACTGCGAACTCCCGCCCGCGCCCTGTTGGTCGTTCCTTTGGTTTCCGATGGCAAAATCATTGGCAGCATTTCCCTGCGCCAAAATACCGCCCCGCGTCACTGGCTGCCTTCAGATATCGATTTGGCTCAAATAGTGGCAACTCAAGCTGCTTTGGCGGTGCAGCAGTCGCGCCTCTACCAAACTACCAGACAGCAAGCAGAAAGGCTGTTAGAGGCCGATCGGCTCAAAACTGAGTTTTTCCAAAATATTTCTCACGAGTTTCGCACTCCCTTAACTCTGACGATCGGACCTTTGGAATCGGCAGTCGGTCGCAAAGAAGATTTACCCTACGAACAAGCTGCGATCGCCCTGCGCAATTCCCGGCGGTTGCTGCGTTTGGTAAATCAACTCCTCGACTTGCAGCGCCTCGATGCGGGGCGGATGCAGCCGAGTTTTCGCCCCTGCGATTTAGTCGGTTTCTGTTACTCTACGGCTGAATCTTTCCTCCCCTATTGCGAGAAAAAAGGCATCAATTTAGTTACTCAATTACAAGAATGTCCTTTACTTTATTTGGATATTGAAAGATTTGACAAAGTTCTTTACAACCTGCTCTCAAATGCCGTCAAATTTACCCCTGAAGGCGGTACAATTACCCTGAGTGTCGAACAGGCAGGCGCTCACTGTTTGCTGCAAGTAAAAGATACTGGCATCGGCATTCGTACCGAACAAATTCCTTATTTGTTCGAGCGTTTCCGTCAAGCAGAAGGTTCTGCAAGTCGTTCTTACGAAGGCAGCGGTTTGGGTTTGGCTTTAGTCAAAGAATTGGTAGAACTCCACAAAGGTCAAGTTTCGGTAGAGTCGGTTTACGGCGAAGGTTCTACTTTCAGCGTTTGGCTGCATTTCGGTTCGACTCATTTGCCGCCGGAACAAGTGCTGCAAGTACCGGCAGAATTTCAACCATCTTCTAAAGCAGCGGTGGAACTGGCAGATGTGGAGGCCGATTTGTCGGAAGATGAGTTGGCACATGAGCTTTTTGAGCCGATCGAACCTGTCAATTCCGAAACCGCGATCGGTACTGTTTTGGTAGTTGATGACAATCCCGATTTGCGCTTTTACGTGTCGCGAATTCTGCGAGATTCTGGGTTTGCAGTTTTCCTCGCTCGCAACGGTTCCGAGGGTTTTGAGGTGGCAAAAAACCGCCGACCGGACTTAATTGTGACGGATTTGATGATGCCTGTAATTTCGGGTTTAGATTTGATTCGGATGCTCCGCGCTGATGAAGATGTGCGGGCCACTCCCATAATTTTGCTGACCGCAAAAGCTGATGAAGATACTCGAATTGAAGGGGTGGAACGGGGAGCAGATGCTTATTTGTCGAAGCCTTTTAACGATCGGGAACTGCTAGCAGAAGTGCGGAATTTGCTCGCCCTGAAACAGAACGAACGTCGGGTGCAGCAGTTGAATACTTATTTAACTGAGTCGGTACTGCGCCGGTTTTTGCCGCCGGCAATGGTGAAAAAGGCGGCTGCTGGCGATTTGGCGCTGGATTTGCGACCGGAACCGCGGTTGATTACGATTTTGTTTAGCGATATTGTCGGTTTTACTCAGTTGGCAAATACGCTGCGATCGCGCCGGGTGGCTGAGTTGTTAAATGAGTATTTGGCGGCGATGACGCGGGCGGTTTTTGAGAGTGGCGGTACTGTGGACAAGTTTGTAGGAGATGCGGTAATGGCGCTGTTTGGGGCACCGGAGGAAGTGACGCCTAACGAACAGGTGCGACGTGCTGTGACTTGTGCCAAACAGATGTTGGTGTCTTTGGCCGAGCTCAATCAGGGCTGGCAAAAACAGGGAATTGTTGGGGTGGATGGGACTCCCCTGGTGCGCTTTCGCTGCGGAATTCATCAGGGTACTGCGGTGGTGGGGATGTTTGGCGGCCCGGAGCGATCGGACTATACTGCGATCGGACCGAGCGTGAATATTGCTGCTCGATTGCAAGAGGTTGCGGAACCGAATACTGTGTTAATTTCGGCTGCGGTTGCTGATTATATTGAGGAGGGCAAAATTGTTAAATATAAGCCGCTGCAATTGAAGGGTATTGATGAAACGGTGCTGACTTTTGTTTTGAATTGCGAGTAAGTTTTATGGATAGCCGATCGCCCGATAAAATGGAAAAATTTGCTAATAATTTGTTGAATTTTTTTGATATTTTGCTGTATGGTGAAGAGTATAAGTTTTATAATGGGAGTTTAAGGGTTAAGCAATAAAAGTACAGATTCCCATTATAAAAATAAGTATATGTCAAGTGGCGGTAAATAGCAAGAGGAAATATACTTTTCAAGGGCGGGAAATTGGTAGAATTTGAGCGTTAATATTCCAATTCCTGCGGCAAACCTTCAAACGATCGATATAAAGCCTATGTCTACTTATAGCGAGGTACTGAGTCAGGCTCAAAATCTCACTCCCCAAGAGCAACAGAAACTGTTAGAAGTATTGTCAGCATTGATTCGCGATCGGGTAACAACCCAAACTCAGAGCAAACGATCGTCCATTGATGCAGCACTGATTGAAATGGCACAAGATCCAGAGTATCAAGTTGCTATAATTTATTGATAATCCCACAAACTAGGAGATTAAGATGCAAGTCAAAGACATGACAGTTGAGCAACTGCGAGACTTGATTCGACATACCGTTGAACAGTGTTTAGAAGAATATTTGGGCGATCCTGATGCAGGTTTAGAAGTTAAGGAAGAAGTCAAGCTGAAATTGTTAGAGTCAATGAAGCGCAAACAAGCAGGAGAAAGTAGCGTCGAACCTGGGGAAGTTTATCAAAAACTCGGCATAAAATCGTAATGAGCTATTCGGTTGAGTTGACAGCAGAAGCTCTGGTTAACCAAGAAAGATTGACTCAGGATGTGCAGGAGCGTAGGCATTAAAAACGATTCCGTCGGACTTTCGGATAGGTGTGTTTCATGTACTTTGGGAAAAAGGGCGATCGCACGCGCTTTCCCAGCTAGTTTTTTATAGACCATCATATTTTCGTTTTTTTGTCAACCTCTTTTACTGGACTGGCGCTCTAGTAGATGGTAGGTTAGGAGGTTGTAGGTTGTAGGTTGTAATTTGGATATAGGAGGGAATCAGCCTAAAACCTAACACCAAAGCCTAAAACCTACAACCTAAAACCTAACACCTAACACCTTAAAATACAGTCGAACAAACTCCTAACAGCTTCCAAGTTAGAGGGTCGATAATTCCGTCAGCTTTGATGCGCTTGCTATTTTGAAAATTAATGACAGCCTGTTGGGTTTTGGGTCCGAATCCTCCATCGGTATTTACCGAGTATCCGTTGGCATTCAAGAGGCGTTGGAGGTAGCGCACGTCCTCATTTTGGGTAACGGCATCATTGCGTTGCAGTACGGGAAAATAACGGCAAGAAGGTAATTCCATACGGGTTGTGTTTGCAGTTTGCATGACTTGATTCTCCTTAAGTTGCTTGCAAGTAATTGAAATTTGATGAAGAGAAAAAAGAAGTCGATCGAGATTTAACAGCCGAGAACTTCAACTTCACAAGCCCCTAGCGCACTCCAAGTTCGAGGGCCGACAATACCATCAACCATGATGCTTTGTGTTTTTTGAAATTTGATAACGGCTTGTTCGGTTTTCGGGCCGAATAGTCCATCAGTAGCTACCGCATACCCTTTCTTATTCAGGAACTGCTGGAGATAGCGCACATCCTCATTTTTAACGGGGTTTGCGCTGCGTTCTAGTGTCGGCAAGGAAGAACACATAGGTAATTCAGGGTGAATGGAATTTGCAGTTTGCATGATTTGATCCTTCTATGAGTTGTTGGCAAGTTATTTACTTGCTATTCCCCAGTTGTAGCTGCGAGGCAAATTGCTTTCACAGTCCCTTTTTAGAGTGACGCTTTGTTGAGGTAACTCAGATGAGCGACAGCGCGCTGAAGGTAGCAGGAGGTATAATTTATCACACTGAATTGCTAGCAAGCTGCAAAACACTAGCTCGATCGGCCATGCGCGATTCTGCTAGCTAAAATCTAAAATGTAAAATCTAATGAGACCCCGACAGTCACTGCGACTTATTGGATCGATCGAGTTCATTGGTATCAACTTTTCAGTCAAACGCAGCTACAGACTGCTGGCAGGATTATTAGACCCAACTTCCCTCTAGCCTCCTTTAAAAAGGGCGGATCGGAAGCCTTCTCAAGTCCCCGCCACCATTCCCAAAGCCAGGGACGGGAATCGCTCTTAAGTCCCCTTTGGGAAGGGAGATGTAGGGGGATCTACACTCGGATAAAAACTAGATTTCTGGTGAGTTTCATTCTAAAGTTGATACCGATCGATCGAACCCAAATCAGCAACAGCAAATACTTCACAAATTCGTTATAATACCAGCGAAGTCGAAAATTTCGCGATGTTTTCTCTGGGTCTCTTAGGAAGGCCCAAAAATCGGCTCGGGAAGCCGATTTGCGATTTGAACTAATAACAGTCTGCGGCCATAAAAAATAATAAGTCGCCAATTAACTTCGATTCATTGTCAATTAATGATGCAATAACTGCACGATCGCCATTGTTCAACAGCTCTGAAAACACAGGTAATTTACCATGTTATTGAAAAACATTAGCAGGACGATCGAAAAAGTATCGGGCAAGATGCCCCTCCGCTTAGCGCTGACATTGCCATTTGTGTTGCAAACTTTTACTGTAGTAAGTATAGTTGGTTATCTGTCTTTCAAAAACGGGCAAAAAGCCGTTCTCGAACTTGTGGATAATTTGCAGAGCGAAATCAGCCTGCGCGTCCAAGAACACCTCACGCATTACTTGTACCAACCTCAAACCATTACCGAACTCAACGCATCTGTGGCGCAACAGGGAAAGTTGAAACCCGAAGATATAAAGGGAACAGAACGCTATTTATGGAATCAATTAAAAACTTTTTCATCAGTACGTCAAATTTATGTAGGTACAAAAGAAGGTCAGTTTATTGGAGTTAGCAGAGAAGAATCGGGTGACTTAGTTGTTAGAGTTACAGATAACTTTCTCCGGCGTTATTTTTGGTCTTTTAATGCTTTCGGAGAGCGAGTTGAGGTGCTGCGATCCGATCCCATTTTCGACTTGCGAACTCGCCCTTGGTATATCCGGGCAACCGCCGCAGAATCGCTAACATGGACTGATATTTATACATTTTCTCAAGGCGATTTAGGCATTACGGCTGCTGAGCCATTTTACGATCCTAAAGGCGAGTTTCGCGGCGTTATGGGAGTCGATATTGTCTTGAGCCAAATTAACGATTTTCTCAAAAATATCAAAATTAGCCGATCGGGTCAAATATTTATTATGGAGCGATCGGGCGCAATTGTAGGCAGTTCAACCGACGAAAAACCTTACATTGTCGGCACAGATGGTAAATTTCAGCGCTTGCAAGCAGTTGACAGCACCAATCTCTTAACTAAAGCAGCAGCCAAACACATTATCAGTAATTTCAATTTAAGATTTGTCGAACCCCCGAAAAAGCTGCAATTTAAGGTCAACGATCGATTAAATTTCGTGCATATTCTCTCCTACCAAGACCAATTAGGAATCGATTGGTTGGTAGTGTTAGTGATTCCAGAAAACGATTTCATGGAAAAAATTAACAGCAACACCCGCAGCACTATTTTTCTTTGCATCCTGGCGCTAATTCTAGCAATAATTATTGGGACTTTGACAGCTCGATCGCTCGCCAAGCCGATCCTCCGCTTAAATGCAGCCGCGAAAAATATTGCCAAAGGAGAATGGCATCAAGAATTAGAAATGGATCGGACTGACGAAGTAGGAGAACTAGCTAAATCTTTTACTAGCATGGTATCTCAACTGCAAAAATCCTTCGCAACCCTAGAACATCAAAATCAAGAATTGCAGCAACTCGACAAACTCAAAGACGAATTCCTCGCCAACACTTCCCACGAATTGCGCACTCCCCTCAACGGCACGATCGGCATTGCTGAATCAATGATTGACGGCGCTACCGGAAGTTTATCAGAAATTCAACGGCAAAATTTAGCAATGATTGTTTCTAGCTGCCGGCGCTTGAACGACCTTGTAGATAATATCCTCGATTTTTCGCAACTCAAAACTGATAAACTACAATTGCACCTCCAGAGTGTAGGATTGAGTTCGATAGTCGAAGTTATTCTCGCCGTTTGTCAGCCTTTAGCTGCTAGCAAAGGCTTAGAATTAATTAATGCAGTTTCTGGCGACTTACCGCTAGTTTTAGCCGACGAAAACCGCCTGCAACAAATCTTTTACAACCTCATAGGCAATGCCATTAAATTTACCGACTCTGGGACTGTAGAAGTTTCAGCAAAAATTGTCGCCCCCGAGAGTAATTGGGATGCAGAAGAAACAGAAGCATCTTATTTGTTAGCGATATCGGAAGGGCTTTGTGCGAGGTCAGATCGCCCGCAGTCCCAGTCAGATTTTCAAGTAGCTGTCACCGTCTCCGATACGGGAATAGGAATTCCCCAATCAAGTCTCGATTGCATCTTTCACCCATTTGAACAAGGCGACGGTTCGACAATCCGGCAATACGGAGGAACCGGTTTAGGTTTAACGCTAGCCAAACAATTTGTCGAACTTCACGGCGGCAAAATCTGCGTTATTTCCCAAGTCGGCATCGGTTCCCGCTTCACCTTTACTCTACCACTTTCACCAGAAACAATTCATGCGAGCGAACCGACAATCGATCGATCTCCTTTGGCAACAACTAACAGCATACAACCTACCGATCGGGCAGATCGAAATATTTTAACTGCTGCTGTTAATTTACCGCAACCGACGGCTATTGTACCGCCGATCGATCGAACGGCATTAGCATCGCAAATCCCGTTACCGCAACCGACAGCTATTGTACCAGCGATCGATCTAACAGAATTTGAAGCGCAAAATTTTAAAATTCTCATAGTCGATGACGATCCCATCAACCTGCAAGTATTAAGCAATCACCTTTCCTTTCAAAATTACAATGTTATCCAAGCATTAAATGGAGAACAAGCACTATCAGCCTTAGAAAGCGAACAGCATTTTGACTTAATAATTCTCGACATCATGATGCCCAGAATGTCCGGCTATGAAGTTTGCGCCAAACTTAGGGAAAAATATCCCGCCTACGAATTGCCGGTGGTCATGCTAACTGCCAAAAATCAAGTATCAGACTTGATTGCAGGATTTCAATTTGGCGCTAATGACTATCTAACCAAACCCTTCTCCAAAGATGAATTGCTAACGAGGATTAAATCGCACATCAACTTATCGCAAACCAATCATGCCTACGGGCGATTTTTCCCAGATTCTTTTCTCGAATTTCTCAAGAAAGAAAGCATTGTTGATGTTAACTTAGGCAATCACGTCAGCAAAAAAATGGCAGTAATGTTTAGCGATATTCGCTCATTTACTTCTCTATCCGAAACCATGACTCCCCAAGAAAACTTTGACTTTGTTAATGCTTATTTGCGAGAAGTCAGTCCGAAAATTAGAGAACATCGGGGCTTTATTGTCAAGTATTTAGGAGATGGGATGATGGCAGTTTTTCCCAACGGTGCTGACGATGCGGTGCGAGGGGGAATCGCCAAACTGCAACAAGTTCAGCGATACAATGCCGATCGGATTAACGATGGTTATCAACCGATTCAAGTCGGTGTAGGAGTGCATTTCGGTCACATGATGGTGGGAATTGTTGGGGAAGCGGAGAGAATGCAGGGAGATGCTTTTTCGGATAATGTCAACTTAGCTTCTCGTTTGGAAAGTCTGACTAAGTTATACGGAGTATCTTTGATAATTTCTGAGAAAGTTTTGGATAATCTGAGCCATCCCGAACAGTATCAAATCCGTTTTTTAGATAGAGTAGTCGTCAAAGGGAAAAAACAGCCGATTTCAATCTTTGAAGTGCTCGACGGAGAGACGGATGCGGTGCGAGAAATGAAGCTGCAAACTCAGTTAGATTTTGCTAGGGGTATAGAACATTATCTTCACCACGAATTGCGGGCTGCTAAAATCTGTTTTTATCAAGTTTTAGCAGTAAATCCCGAGGACAAAACGGCTGCTTTGTATTTAGAAAGAGTCAATCATTTGATAGAAAAGGGCGTGCCGGAAAATTGGTCTGGGGCTTGGACTTTAACTCAGAAGTGAGGGTATAATAACGTTCGATCGTCGCTTTGCGGCTGTCGAACAGCTTGATAATTGAATCTACCACAATTTCCGAGACGATCGGGTTAAAGTCGCTAATAAATTCATCGGCGGAAATATTTTCTCTAAACATTTCCTTAGCCCGATCGCACTGATACCGCATCTCGTCAAAACCGACAATTTTTACCATAAATGCAGCCAGTGGTGAGTTTTCTAAATCTGCATTGGAACTGCTTTTAGCCCGGCCATTTTCCAGTAAAT
Organism: Richelia sp. CSU_2_1; assembly: GCA_012034575.1. Taxonomy (GTDB): domain Bacteria; phylum Cyanobacteriota; class Cyanobacteriia; order Cyanobacteriales; family Microcoleaceae; genus Microcoleus. The sequence continues at coordinate 53,319 of JAAUPF010000012.1, forward strand.
TGAATACTTCTGCTTCTAAGTCAGTCTGGGATTTGTAAGGTTGCTTGATTTCGGGAAAAAAAGCTTCCAAGCGAAAGCTTTCAGACACTAGATTGGGATTTTCGCCCATCATCATTGCTAAAGAAACATCGACTCCCAAGCCAGAAGAAATAGCTTCTAAAAGGGCGATCGCGGTGAGTTTGCATCCCAAATAAAGCTTGCCAACTTCTAGATTGTGTTTGGCAGTATTTTCCCACTGCTGATAGGTGCGATCGTCCGGACATCCTTCAAACTGCCGGAAAATCACCTCAGGATTGAGATAATTCATGAAGCCTTCCATCTTCAGCAAAGCAACTCGGTAATCGCGAACGCTATAAAAGCTGCAACCAGTGAGATTGTGATTGGTTTCCGGTAGCAAATTCCAGGTATTTGCCAAAAAATTAGCCGAACTTTGGTTAGCAAAACTAATGACATCGCGGTTGGCAATTCGCACGGATTTTTTCACAGTTTCCTGCATTTGTTCGTCAGTTAAACTGAGGTCAAACAAGGTATTAATTGCTTGCAAGCGATCGTACAGTCTCTGGCTTGCCGTTACTCCCCATTCCGCAGCCCGAAACGGAATAGTTGCTTCTATACAGGCTGCAATTTGCAATAAATCCTCGCGTTTGATAAAATGCTCTAGAGCTTTTGTTGCGACCAAAGCGCTGAGAAATTCGTTTTGTCCGGCGAAAGGATTCAGCACTTCCCCCGGTACAAAACCAAATACCGTTATTACCATCTCGAAGGTAGAATCTACTGGCAATTCCGACGCATCTCGAATTTGGAGCTGTTTGTTAACTTCCTTTGTATAAGGAGCAATGTAGTAGCTGACGTTAAAATTAATGCTGCGATCGACCTGCACGTAGACGATATCGTGAAATAAAGCTGCCAAAATTTCGATCGCATCTTCATTTCCCCCCACTTCAAAAATGTGATCGGGAGTGTGAAAAAATCGCCACGGGCCAGTCATGGGTTGAACTATCAGTTCGGCAATTTGAGCTAGTTGAGTTGGCTCTACTTCCGCATGAAGGCGATCGCTAGCCCAAATTAGCTTTTCCAAACACTGCAAGTATGCTTCTTTGCTATCCATCGCAGTCTTTTCCAATAATATTACGCTCACGTCAGCTATCCTATTTACTACTATTTTTGTTAGTAGATTCACCCAGGCGATTTTCGATTTTCGATTTTCGATTTTTAGATTGAAAATTTAACAATTTTAGATTGGGAATTTGACGGTTTTTGATTTTCAATTTTTAGATTGGGGATTTGACGATTTTAAATTTTCAATTTTTAGATTGGGGATTGGGGATTTTACAGCACACTCTGATGTCCTCAATTTAAAATCTACCAGCTAAAATCTCAAATCATCTAAGTCCTCAATCTACCAGGTAAAATCTAAAATCCTCTAGGTCTTCAATCCAAAATCTTAAATCTCAAATCTAAAATTACCTTAATGTCCGGTAGCCGATCGTCCGTTTTTTCCAAGTTTAATTAGCACGAAGTATGACAGACAAACTACATAAATCGCCAAACCTACTAAAGCTAAAAAACCTAAAAATTGAGGGTTGGTATTGGCATGAAACATCTGTTTGTACAACCAAGGTGGGTTCAGCCAAACGCGGCAAAACGCATCGTCAATTACCGCCTCTTGAGATTTAAAAGCACAGCTTAAAAAGGGAATTTGAGCGATCGCTCCCAAAGTGCTGTATGCAGTAATAGCCCACCGCCAAGAGGTAAAAGCCAGCTTGAGAGGCGACTGCGGGCGATCGGCTATTTCTTCGTTCAAATCCGCCCAAAACCACAGACAAGCCGGAATCAAAGCCCTCGCCATCACTGAGGAAACAAAGCTCAGCGGGATTGCAGCAACCATCAAGTAAAGTGTAATTGCTAGCAAACTCGACACCCGCCAGTAAATCACCGACAAGCGGACGATCGCCTCAGCTTTGTCGATCGCAGCCCAAATCAGCAGCACTAGCGGGATCGAAACTGTTAGCAGCACCGCCAACCGATAATCCATCCAGACAAGCGATTGAAACCAAGGCCCGTCAGCCACCAATAAAAGACTCAGCATCTTTGGGAAAATATACTCACTTATTTCTGACAAATTTTACTATAAAATGTCAAAAAAATCAGCAACTGGCACATATTTTCGATGTTTCAGTTGCTGTTTGAGTTTATTTAGGAGAGAACAGTTAACTGTCAACTGTCAACTTGTTTGCTGTTAACTGTCAACTGTCAACTATCAACTGTTTGCCGTTCTATTCGTCGTAGATGCGGCACTCAGCAGCATCAGGATTGTCGTCGCAATATTTTTCCAGAGAGTTTTTAGGTTTTTGTTGCTTTTGGTGAGAAGCTTCGGCTTGCAATTCTTCAACTGCATCCCAGGCGGCAGCACACTCGCCAGATGCTGCTCCCTTAGCGTCGCAGACGGCACGAGCGCTTTCGAGTTCTTGTTCAATTTTTGTTTCGATGTTTTCTGCGGGTGTAGTCGTCATATTCACCTTAATTAATCAAAAAGGATGTTTTTTTTGGGTGAGAGTCGGCATTTGAGTTGTCGCTTTGGTTTAGAAGCCCAGCTACTGCTAGCTAGAGTTCTAGTGCTGCAGCTCTGTTATATATAACTGCGCTAGCAGCCTTGCGTGCACTTCCCTGCAGAACGCATTTCCCGCTGGTGGGTGTTAGCCTGCAGGTGTCATTGTCGAGCTGACCTGACCTTTGAGAAAAGATACACGGAATTGGCGTGTCAAACTGTATTGTGCTCGATCTTTTAAGATTTCGCGGGCAATTTTATTTGACATTCAACCGAGTTAGTACCGTTTATGTTAATTTACGTTAACACAAACACTGCTTTCTCGGGGAATGCCTCGGTGAGCCTGGTGTAAAAGGTAGTTTTATAGAGAAGTTGCCACGATGTACCCGCAAAACGAAATGCAATGGGTCAGCGCCTTATCAACCCGACCATCTCTAGAAGCAGCGATCGCAGAAGTTGTCCAACAAGCCCAGCGATCGTTAGAAGGGCCGGCGGATTTGGGGCTGGTATTTATCTCGTCAGCATTTGGCAGCGAGTATTCTCGGCTGATGCCTTTGCTGCAAGAAGCGCTGCGGGTACCGGCGATCGTAGGCTGCGGTGCTAGAGGGGCGATCGGGACTGGACCCGACGGCGAGACAGAGGAAGTTGAAGCAGATGTCGCCCTGAGTTTGAGTCTGGCACGATTGCCGGGGGTGGATGTCAAAACTTTTCACATCAGTGCGCCAGAAATGCCGGATTTAGACAGTCCTCCAGATACTTGGGTGGATCTGTTGGGCGTACCTGCAGGTGTTCAACCGCAATTTATTTTACTGGCAGATCCGTTTTCGGCAAAAATTAACGACTTGCTGCAAGGACTCGATTACGCCTATCCGGGCGCGCCGAAGGTGGGAGGGCTTGCTGGCGGGGATGGCCCAATCAGGGGCGGGGCGCTATTTTGCGACTACCAGCTTTACCGGGAAGGGACGGTGGGGGTGGCTTTAAGCGGAAATGTAGTTTTGGATACGATCGTCGCTCAAGGCTGCAGGCCGATCGGGCGTCCGTACCGCGTGACAGAGGGCGATCGCAATATTTTACTGAAACTTGAAGAAGAAACGGACGATCGAGGAAATCTGGGAATAGAACAATCGCCCTTAGATGCGCTGCGGGAGTTGGTGCAAACTTTGAACGAAGAAGATCGGGAGTTAGCGCAACATTCGCTGTTTGTGGGCTTAGTCGGCGATGAATTCAAGATGACACTGGAGCCCGGAGATTTTTTAATTCGCAATTTGCTAGGCGTCGATCCGAAAGTAGGAGCGATCGCGATCGGCGATCGAGTCCGCCCGGGCCAGCGCATTCAATTCCACCTGCGGGATGCGCGCACCTCCGCAGAAGACCTGGAAATGCTGCTCTCGCGCTATTCTAGCGTGGCTTCCGGCAGCGGGATGGCCGGTGCGGGTGCGCTGATGTTTTCCTGTATGGGGCGCGGGGAAGGGCTTTACGGCGAACCGAATTTTGACTCGCGGCTGTTCGGGCGCTACCTCAACAATATTCCCCTGAGCGGATTTTTCTGCAACGGCGAAATCGGCCCGGTGGGAGGCAGCACATTTCTGCACGGTTACACTTCGGTATTCGGGATTTGCCGGCAAAATTCTTAAAATGTTGAGATCGTGTCCGATCGTGCGATCGGACATCATATTAACCAGCTTTTTTCTGAGGAGCAACAATCCTTTCCACGCTCATAGCAGCCACGCTCAAAGTAACCACAATCATGCCCAAAATTGCCACTGGTTGCAAGGTTTCGTTAATAATTACAAACCCGAAAAGTGCTGTCAAAGCCGGCCCCAAAGTGCCAATTACTGATGCCAAAGCCGCCCCTGCAAATCGAATCGCAAAATTATTCAACAGATAGCTGAACAAAGTCAGCACTCCTAAAATTACACCCCCAACAATCAAACCAGACCAAACATCTCGATCGATGCTGGGAGAAAGAGTTTCCGGTAGTGGCACCCACAAACTCAGGGCCGAAAATACAAAAATTGCTGCGAAGTTAACCAAACTAAAAGGAATTGGGTGCAGTTTGCCCGCAGCCATTTGCGTTAGCAATACGTAACCTGCAAAAGTAATGCCTGAAGCGAGGGCCGCCGTAATTCCTATTCCGACATTTCCACCCCCCGGCGCAGCAGCAGAAAAACTGGGCAATCCTGCCAAAATCAACCCCAGTGTAATCCCACCAACAGCGAAAAGACTTACATTAGTCGGGCGAGAACCAAACAGGAACCAAGAACCGAGTACGGTGACGATCGGATAAATAAAGAAAATTGTAATCGCAATTCCTGCCGGAATATTCCCGATCGCCAGATAAATCAAAACTTGAGACAAAAACAGAAAAAACGCGCTTCCTAAAACCTTGCTCCACAAAGCTCGATCGCCCGATTGGAACAACCGCCTAATATCTTTCCACACAGAAGGATACAGAAAATTAGCCAATATCGGCATCAAAGCCATCACCACGATCAGCCGCATCAGCAAAATTAACAGAGAATTTCCGAATCCCGGAGTTACCACTCCAGGCACTTCAAACAAGCCAAAAATCACCTTAGGATTTCTGCCCTTAATCAGAATTCTCAAACAAACATTAAATAGCGACAGCACCACCGCCGATGACAAAGCCAGCATCAAACCGGCTTGCACTTGAGAGCCTGCTTTAGGAGCGGGCTGTGCCGGCGCGGAGGGTGCTGGCCGCACTGCATCCCGGATTTCGTCTCTAGGTGCTGGCCGCACTGCATCCCGGATTTCGTCTCTAGGTGCCGGAGGCGGGGTTTCCGGGCGTGCGGCATCCATTACAGAATCGGGATAGGAATCTTCCGGATCGAAAGGATTGTCGAGATATGCTTCAGCTTCTTCGAGCTCTTCCCTAAGGCGACTCACCAAATTCTGCAACAATTCTTCCCCTTGCATTTCCAGCGTTTGCATCTTGTTGAGGCGCAAGGAAAGCTCGCTTTCATAGCTGCTCAAATCCGCATCCAGCATCTGAAAACTGCGATCGATCCTCTCATCGAGCGCAGCCAGCAACTGAGAAGCCCTTTCGTCGTAGTTGTTGGGCGGTAGCGGTATCGGAAACTCGCCGCTGGGAACCGGACTGTTCAAAGCATAGCCCGAGTTAGCGCTCAACTCATTAAACCGCTGCACCAACAAATCCTGCAAATTGTGGGCCAAAACTTGAGCCAACTGCTTCAGCCACAATTGTTGCTGTTGGATGTACCGCCCCGAAAGCGATTCCATTTGCTGGGATTGCAGTTTGCGGTACTGTTCCCGCAAACCTTCAATATCCTCAATCAGGCGGCTTTTCTCGGTTTGCAGCCGAACGATGTCCTGATTTAAATGGTCTTTAACATTTTGATGCAAAGAGTCGAGTTCCCCAATAACCGAGCTGAGGACTTCCTCCGCCGATCGTGCATCCCCTGGATCGTCTTTTGACGAGTATACGTTTCGCTGCGCCATTAACCCAATAACCTCAAATCTAAGTTGTACGTTCGCGTTCTTAAGTGTTTTTGCAAATGGTAGTGCAAGTTTCAGAGATTGTATCTAATATCAGGCTGACACTGTTTCACTAATATTAGTCGCTAACTAGGAGGTGTAAAAAAATGCGATCGCCCCACGAACACTTTGCGCAACTAGAAATCATACTACAGAGGCATGCCGCTGCACTCGAAGCGGATGTCAGAGCCTTGCAAGCCGCCGACGAAACCGCCGATTGGCCCGTTGAGTGGAAGCGTTACTATAACTGGCGCTTTGCTAAAGTCTTTGCTTCTGTAAAGATTTTTCGCAATTGGGGCGCAGACGCTGCCGCTTGGCAACTTTTGCCTCCGCGAGTTTATCCCAATCGCGGGAATCAGCAGGATTAGGGGGTGTTTTTTTGCGTTGGAAATTCCCCGCGTGGGGCTTTTAGGCGTGTTTTCTTGCCTCTGAGATCCCCCCCAGCCCCTCTTTTTAAGGGGGGAGCAAGAGGCTTTTTCTGGGGGATGCGAGGGGGTTCTAAATCTGAAGGATAAGTGTAAAAACAAGCTTTCTGGCTGATTTTCTTGCCTCGCAGATCCCCCCCAGCCCCCCTTAAAAAGGGGGGAGCAAGAGGCTTTTTCTGGGGGATGCGAGGAGGTTCTGAAGCTTAAATCTCCGGTTTTAAAGCGCGTTCCATCAGCCCTAAAACTGCTTTTTGCGGAGTAATTTCACCGTTTAACAAGCGGTAAACTTGGCGGGAAACAGGAACTTCAATCTCGCGCCTGTCTGCCAAATCTATCAACACATTAGCAGTATTCACTCCTTCAGCAGTGCTTTGCAATTCCTCCAATACTCGTTCCAAAGATTTGCCTCCTGCCAATCCCAAACCTACCCGATAATTGCGGGACAAAGGACTGTTGCAAGTAGCGAGTAAATCTCCCAAACCCGACAAACCGTAAAAAGTTTCTGCCTTGGCTCCCAAACGAATTCCTACTCGCATCATTTCCGGCAAAGCGCGAGTTAGCAAAGCAGATTTAGCATTAGTTCCCAACTGCAAACCGTCGCAAACACCAGCCGCGATCGCAAATACATTTTTCAAAGTTCCGCCTAACTCAGTTCCCAACGGATCTTGATTTACGTAAACCCGAAATATTTCCGAACTGTAAATAGTTTGCACTTGCTTTGCCGCCGCTAAATCGAAACTAGCAGCTACCGTTGCCGCTGGCAATCCCTGCTGAATTTCTTCAGAAAGATTGGGACCGGAAAGCACGACAATTGAATTGTTGGGAAAAGCATTTTGCCAAATTTGAGAAGGAGTTTGAGTTGTAGCGGGGTCCAAACCTTTGGTGACAGTAACTATAATTGTATTGGGATTTAAATCTAAAGCAAGCAGTCGATCGACCGTTGCCCCAACGCCTGTCATCGAAACTGCCGAGATCGCAACATCCGCATTTTGAATAACCGATTCTAGATTAACAGAACTGCGACGCGACCACAAATTAACTTCATTACCTTTTTTAGTTGCTAAATTGGCTAAAGCCGAACCCCAAGCACCACCGCCTAATATTGTTAAGTTTGCCATAATATTGTATTTGCAACCGCAGATTCAAGCAGATAAACACAGATAAACGCAGATAAATTATACCAACTAATCTGCGTTCATCAGCGTTCATCCGCCGTTATCTGCGGTTGCACGATCCGATCCTACAAACGCGGGCGCAATCCATAATGCCGGTAGCGCAAGTAATCTCGCAAAATGAGCTCGTGGTCAAAACACAACTGTTTTGGAATTTGCCAAGTTTCAAAAACCTGCAAGTTTTTCGCATCGTCGGCGGCTTGAGGTTCTCCAGTAGCTGACGCTATGAATACAATACTAATAGTATGTTGGCGGGGGTCGCGATTTGGATCGGAATAAACGTAAAATTGTTCGATCGATTCTACATTCAAACTTGTTTCTTCTAAAGCTTCTCGTTTGGCCGCCGTTTCTACCGATTCTCCATAATCGACAAAGCCGCCGGGAATCGCCCAGCCGTAGGGCGGATGTTGGCGTTCGATCAGGACGATCGGGCGGTGGGGGCGATCGACTAATTCGATGATAATATCAACTGTAGGTGCGGGATTTTTGTAAGTCACGGATTTGGTAATGGGTAATGGGTAATTGGTAATTGGTAATTGGTAATTGGTAAATCACCAACATCATAAATCTGTAGGGGCGGACTCGCCAACCATAGTCCGCACTACAAACTGTTTTTGTCATACAACAATCTGGAAGTCGCTAGCTGTCAATGACGAAGTACCGTCAAGCGTGGCAAATAGCGCACCGGTTCCTAAACCAATTTGTACTCCATTCTGGTTGAAGAATAAGTTGCCTGTAGCCAGACTATAAACAATTAATCCATTGCTGGTGTCTACTGCTAAATCGCTATCGACAAAGGTAATTTCAGCAACAGTAATTGCTCCGAATGTTGTTTGAGATAACAGAATCTTGTCCGTACCGATCGTAAAATCAGTAAGACGATCGCTCCCAAAATCATCAGCATTAAAAGCACCGATCGATTTAAACAAAAACCGATCTTCACCACCACCACCAGTTAGTAGATCGTAGCCCGTATTTCCCGCAACTAGATCGTTGCCGTCACCACCAATCAGCGTGTCATTGCCATCGCCACCAATTAGCGTATCGTTGGCGTTACCGCCAACAACACTGTCAAAACCTAAACCACCATTAAATGTGTCGTCGCCACCTCCCATGTCAACAACTGAATTGGCGTAAGTTCCTAATAGATTGATGACATCATTACCATCAGAAATTGAACTCGCAATTTCATCGCCCTTGAGGTTGATAAAGAAGCGAAAGTCGTTCATGCTGACAGTAATGCTATCGTTACCGATACCGCCAGTAATATTGTCCAAATATGGGGCATCATTAGGATTAATGTTGTCATCCCAAATTTCAGCAAAAGTGAGATTGATGCTGTCATTGCCAACATCGCCGCGAACCTCATTTACGCCGTCAGTGTCGGTAATCGTGTCGTCGCCAATACCGCCAAAAATGCGATCGAGATTGCCTAAATCGCCGTTGAGGAAGTCATTGCCGCCCTCACCATAAATCAAATCATCCGCACCGTCGCCGTTGATAGTGTCGTCGCCCTCCGCGCCCATCAGTGTATCTGGATCGGGAGTACCGTTGAGAACTAAAGGGGCCGGATTAGTAGGATTCACCGTGATGTTAACGGTGGCTGTCGCTGTCCCTCCGTGACTGTCGTCAAGCTGATATGTAAAGCTGTCCGAACCGATGAAGTCACCGTGGGGTTGATAAGTGATGAAATCATCAGTCTTTTCAAACGTGCCGTTAAAATTGATCTCAGCTTTCCCGCCGACTCCCTTGGTCAAAACTGTAAAAGTTAGGGAGTCGCCGTCTGGATCGCGATCGTTTGCTAATACGGGGATATTAACGCGAGTGACTCGATCGGTGGTGGCGCTATCATCGATCGCGATCGGCAATTTGTTGACAAAATCGATCGCTACTGTAGCTGTCGCTGTCCCTCCGCGACTGTCATCAATCTGATAAGTGAAACTGTCGTCATCCCAAAAGTCACCATGAGGCTGATAAGTGATGAAGTCATCAGCCTTATCAAAAGTGCCGTTAAAATTGATCTCAGCTTTCCCGCCGACTCCATTGGTCAAAACCGTCAAAATTAGAGTGTCGCCGTCTGGATCGCTGTCATTTGCTAACACTGGGATCTTGACAGAAGTGTCTCCGTGGCTGGTGGCGCGATCGTCGATCGCGATCGGCAAACGGTTGACTGCTTTCACCGTCACCTCAACCTTGGTAACGTCCGAACCTCCCTTACCGTCATCGATTTGATAGAGAAAGATATCGTCACCGCTGTAATTGGCATTGGGTGTGTATGTGATTAAATCATCTTGCGGATTGTCCGGCGTACCGTTGTTATTGACGGCTGCTTTGCCGTTGTGCGCCTCTCTGAAAATGCTGAGACTTAAGGAGTCGCCGTCGGCGTCCCTATCGTTGGCGAGGACGTTAATATCGATCGAACCGCCAGCATTGACACTGGCAGCGTCCCCAGATGCGATCGGCGGCTGGTTGGCTTTAACAGTCACCTCAACCTTGGTAACGTCCGAACCTCCCTTACCGTCATCGATTTGATAGAGAAAAATATCGTCACCGCTGTAATTGGCATTTGGGGTGTAGGTGATGATATCATCTTGCGGATTGTCTGGCGTACCGTTGTTGTTGACTCCAACTTTGGCGTTGTCGGAAGTCTTGAAAATACTGAGATTCAGGGGGTCGCCATCCGGGTCGCGGTCGTTGGCGAGGACGTTGATATTGACTGAACTGCCAGCATTGACCATTGCAGCGTCCCCAGATGCGATCGGAGCTCGGTTGCGATCGACAGTTACTTCAACTTTGGCAACAGCCACGCCTCCTTTACCGTCTACGATTCGATAGACAAATAAATCCTGCCCGCTGAAGTTGGCATTGGGTGTGTATGTGATTAAATCATCTTTCGGGTTGTCCGGCGTACCGTTGTGGCTGACTTCTGCTTTGCCATTGCTTGAAGTCCGGACAATGCTGAGGTTCAGGGAGTCGCCGTCGGGATCGCTGTCGTTGGCCAAAACATCGATCGAAATCGCACTGCCAGCATTTACAGTCGCAATGTCGCCAAGTGCGATCGGTGGTTTGTTTCCGATCGAGAGAGGGGGGACTGAGGGAGTGGGCGGGAATGAGGGAGTGGGCAATGTCGGAGTGGGCGGGCGTGGCGGAGTGGGTGGGAGTGGCGGAGTCGGAGATGGTGGCGCATTGAAAGTCAAGTTGACATTAGCTGTTGCTGTAGCCCCTTGACCGTCACTGACTTGATAGCTGAAACTATCTGTGGCATTAAATCCGAGATTGGAAGTATAAGTAATAAAATCATCACCGGGATTGTCTGGCGTGTTGTTATTATTAACGACTGCCTTCCCATTCACCGGATTAGTAACAATGCCGATCGTCAGAGGGTCGCCATCGGGGTCGGTGTCGTTGGACAAGACATCGATCTTGACTGGATTTTTGCGATCGCCGATCGTACTATCGTTTACCGCTACAGGCGATTGGTTGGCGATCGCAAATCCTGGGGAAAATTCCGAAGTATTATTAGCAGGATCGATCGCCGTTGCTGTAATAAATTGACCGACGGACAAGTTACTGCCATAGGTATAAGTGAAACTATTTTTACCGCTACTGTCCGTAGTGACAATCGTAGAACCGAGGAAGGTTTCGCCTTCGCCAAAGCCAGTTGGATCGAGAATGGAGTTAGCAAAAAATTCCAGCCTAAACTGTTGATTTGGAGTGCTATTGAGAGTGCCTTTAATCTCAGTTTTCTTGCCATTGGAGTGGGCAAAAGTGAGCGCGGGAAAGTTTTGCAGCTTGTTGGCACCCGTGTCAGTATCGTTTAGATCGTTAAGGGTAACTCCATTATTTCCTAAGTCAATACCCAAGCCATTATTGTTGAAAATACTATTGCCTGAAATCCCATTCCCCGTGCCAGAATCAACAGCTATTCCAGCTAAATTGTTGTAAGCGATCGTATTTCCAGTTCCCGGATCGATACCGCCGATCGTATTATTAGTAGCATTATTTTGAATCAAGACACCGTTGCCTAGATTGCCCAAGGGGCTGACTCCATCTGCTTGGATGCCGATGTAGTTGCGTGCTACAATTGTTAACTTATTGTCGATCGCATTAAAGTTGTTTTCAATTGCGATTCCGTTACGGCGATTGGCTGAAATTACATTGCGTTCGGCAATATCATTCAATCCGTCGCTGTTCGTGCCGATGCGATTTTCGGTTCCGGCAGTGCGCTCGATTAATATACCATTTCCAGCATTACCGCGATCGATATTGCCAGTTAAATTGGTGCCGATGTAATTGCCATAAATCCAGTTATTGGCTGCCCCGTTCGACAGCTTGATGCCAGCCGCATTGTAGGAGGGTTCGTCGGAAAAGCGGTTAATCGCCAGTCCTCGGACGATCGAATTGTTGGCTTGAATGTCGAGCCCTACAGGTGAATTCGCGGCTGCACCGTTGAGTTCAATTCGCGGCGCACCCTGGAATCCGGGGCCGCCTTGACTCCAACCGTCGATCGTGACGGTATCTGTAATTAGAGGCAAAGCAGATGCGAGGTTGATAGTTTGAGGAAGGTTAAATGCGATCGGAATCTGGATCGGTTTTTTGAATGGTAAACGCGGAATCTGGATGAAAGTTGTAATTTGAAATGCGATCGTATCTGCACCGGGATGAGCATTGGCATTCAGCATTGCCTGTCGCAACGAACCAGGGCCGCTGTCATTGGTATTAGTGACAGTAAAAGTCACTCCAGCATCTGACAGGACGGAAACGGTAGCAATGTTGCTCTTTGTTGTGCCGTCGCTGACGCGATAGGTAAAGCTGTCACCGCTGAAGTTGGCACCGGGAGTGTAAGTAATAAAGTCATCGTTGGGATTGTTTGGCGTACCGTTGTCGTTCACCGCAGCCGTTCCCTGGGTGGGATTTGTAACTAAGCTAATAGTTAAAGGGTTGCCGTCGGGGTCGGTGTCGTTGGAGAGGACATTAATCTTGACGGGAACAGGAGCGATCGTGCGGACGATCGCGGTGTCATTTTCTGCTACGGGCGGCTGGTTGGGGGAATGTGTCACGATGAAGCTGCCAAAAACATTGTTGTTGTCGGTCGCACTCCCTGCAGCATTGCTAGCACTGCTACCGATGAAGGTAGGTAGAGTATTAATCGCTGTCACCGTTGGAGCCTGTGCCACCCCAGCCGCACTGGCGAATTCGGGAGTCACGGCAAAAATTGCGCCCCCCTTTCCCTGACCGTTTCCGCCTGACTTACCACCAGAATTGGCCGGGACGATTCCGCCCAACCCACCTGTTGCCTGGTTATTCAGAAATCTGCTGTTAACCAAGTTGAGGGAACCACTGCGAATAAAAATCGCACCCCCCAGTCCGGCACCGCCACCACGGCCACCAGCAAAATCAGAGGCATCGTTGTTGCCGCCACCCTTGCCGCCGTTACCGCCGAAGCTTCCTCCACTACCGGGAATACCACCCGATCCAAATTGGCTGGAACCGCCACCGCCACCGCCACCACCAAAGCCACCGTTACCGCCCGGTCCGCCAAAGTTTAAGGGACTCGTACTGGCATCACCGAAAGCGGGACCGCCGTTGCCACCACCACCGCCAAAGCCGCCATTGCCGCCGAGCCCTCCACCAATACCAAATCCCCCGCCACCGCCACCCCCAAAGTCGCCACCATTGCCACCAATACCACCCAAAATTTGCTGGTGCTCCATCCGCCACCACCACCCCACCGCCAACGCCACCAATACCGCCTTTACCTGCAAAATTGCTATTGTTACCCCCGCCACCGCCACCGCCAATACCACCGCCCCTGCCACCATCACTGCCACCATCCCCTGCCGGGTTGCCGCCAAAGATAGTGCCTGCACCACTCCCGCCTCGTGCGCGAATATCGCTTTCGTAACCGCCTTCCCCACTGAAGCCCCCGCCACCGGCCCCGGCATAAATACTGCTACTCGCGCCATCGCCACTAAAGCCGCCACCGCCACCGCCACCATACCTGCCACTGCCACCAGAGCCACCAAAACCACCACCACCACCGCCACTGCCAAAACCGCCATTGCCACCAATTGCTTGGTTATTTGAGAAGGTGACGTTATTGGCGGTGACGCTACCACCATTGATGAACACGGCACCGCCCATGCCACCGCCTCCGCCGTTACCGCCTTTTCCCCGACCGTTTGCCAGGGTGAGGTTATTGAAATTAACTGTCCCTTGGTTGATGAAGAAGAGGCGGACATCACCATTGTCGTTGCTGCCATTGTTGTTGGCATCGCCACTAATCGTTAGGTTGTTGACTCCAGTGCCTTTGATGGTGAGGCTGTCGTTGACGAGTAGTTGTGCTGAAAGGCCGATCGTCCTCGGTACGGCAAAGAATATGGGGTCGAAGATAATGGTGTCTGCGCCTGCTTGGGTATTAGCCTGTTTGATGGCAAATCGCAGGGAACCGGAATCGTTTTCGTTGTCGTTGAGGTTAGTGACGGTGAAAGTAGCCATAATTTTTGCCCTATACTTTTACTTTGGTTTAAACAATACAGAACTCAACTTCTTGAAGAAATCAGGAGTTTCTGTTCGAGAAGCCCGGTAGCTGAGTTCTATCTGGGGCGTGTTTTTAAACTATTTCATCAGATCCAGATCCCCCTAAATCCCCCTTAAAA
>JAAUPF010000317.1 GCA_012034575.1 Richelia sp. CSU_2_1
AATCTCGTAAATGTAGTAAATGTAGGGTGCGTCGCTACGAACAACTCTCGTTGCTATTGGGAGATCTCATAGCGACGCACCATACCAATTATAACGGGGATGGGAAACCCGGATTTGGTATAATATGGTAAGTTGGAAATCTAGCTAAAAAATCATCAATTGATTCTCCTGCTTTTAGATAGTCCAGAAGTGTTTGTACCGGAACTCTAGTACAAGCAAAGACTGGAGTGCCACCCATAATTTCAGGAGATACGCTAATAATTAGAGATTTTTTAAGCATAAATATTATGACCTTCGGGTTCCATAGTTAACTCATCAGTTTTAACTATTTTTTTCACTCAGATCGATCGCATCAGCTTTGATTTTTTGGTGGATCTACTCAATTGAGTAGATCCACATATAATACATGATACTAGATCGATCAGCATCCCACGCTCTACTCTAGATCAACATATTTTTATCACTTTGAGAGACTTATCAAAATGAACAGCAACGGACTGCCACAAAAACAAGGCCTGTACGATCCGCAGTTCGAGCACGACGCTTGCGGAGTCGGCTTCATCGTACACATGAAAGGTAACAAATCTCACGAAATTGTCGAACAAGCACTGACAATCCTGTTAAACCTCGACCACCGGGGCGCTTGCGGCTGCGAACCCAACACCGGAGACGGGGCGGGCATTTTGATGCAAGTCCCCGACAAGTTTCTCAAGAAAGTGGCAGCAGCCCAAAATATTGAACTTCCAGAAGCGGGCGAGTACGGTGTCGGTGCGGTTTACTTGTCGCGAAATCAGACTGAACGGGAAAACGGGCAACGCATCTTTGCAGAAATCGCTGCGGAAGAAGGCTGTCCCGTGCTCGGTTGGCGCGATGTCCCCACAGATAACTCATCCCTGGGTGATACCGCCAAAGCTAGCGAACCCTTTATGCAGCAAGTGTTCCTGGCCCGCGCCGCAGCTATGGATGAGGAGGCTTTTGAACGGAAACTCTACGTGATCCGCAAGCGCGTTCACAATGCGATTCGCAGGACTAACATAGATCCCTACTGGTACAATTCCAGTCTCTCATGCCGGACGATCGTCTACAAAGGAATGCTGATGCCCGTGCAAGTCGGAGATTACTATCCCGAACTGCACGACCCCGACATGGAAAGCGCTTTAGCCCTAGTTCACTCGCGCTTCAGCACCAATACTTTTCCGAGTTGGGAACGATCGCACCCTTACCGCTACATCGCCCACAACGGCGAAATTAACACGATGCGCGGCAACATCAATTGGATGAACGCGCGGCAATCGATGTTCGAGTCGGAACTATTCGGCGATGATTTAAAGAAAATCCCCAATTTAATCAATGTCGAAGGTAGCGACTCAACTATTTTTGATAATGCTTTAGAATTGCTAACTTTGGCCGGGCGTTCTTTACCTCATGCCATCATGATGATGATTCCCGAACCGTGGACAGCGCACGAGTCGATGAGTGATGAGAAAAAGGCTTTCTACGAATACCATTCTTGCTTGATGGAACCTTGGGATGGGCCAGCTTCGATCGCGTTTACTGATGGTACTTCGATCGGCGCTGTGCTCGATCGCAACGGTTTGCGGCCTTCCCGCTACTGCGTCACCAAAGATGACTTAGTAATTATGGCATCGGAAGCGGGAGTTTTGCCGATCGCGCCTGAAAGAATTGTATCAAAAGGCCGCTTACAACCGGGGCGGATGTTCCTAGTAAATACTGAAGAAGGGCGCATCGTTTCTGATGAGGAAATTAAGACTAAAATTTCCACAGAACATCCGTACCGCGAGTGGATTGACAAGCACATGGTAGAGATTGCAAAACTACCAGATGCCGAGGAAGCCAACCCCCCCAACCCCCCCAAGGGGGCTATGCCTTTATTGCAGCGCCAAATGGCCTTTGGCTACACCTTTGAAGAACTGCGGTTGCTGTTAGCGCCGATGGCAAAAGATGGTGTGGAAGCTGTCGGCGCGATGGGTGCGGATACCCCACTTGCCGTGTTGTCAAACAGACCAAAATTGCTTTACGAATACTTCCAGCAACTTTTTGCTCAAGTTACCAATCCGCCGATCGATTCGATCCGCGAAGAAATTGTCACTTCTGCCGAAACTACGATCGGCGCCGAACGCAATTTGCTCAAACCGGAACCGGAAAGCTGTCATTTAATCGAACTGAAAACGCCAATTCTCAGCAATGAAGAATTAGCTAAGCTCAAGCACGTAAATGAGGGCAATTTCAAGTCCGTCACCGTACCGATTTTGTTCGACCCCAAGACAGGTGTAAAAGGTCTCGCACAGGCGTTAGAAGATGTTTTTGCAGCAGCAGATAGCGCGATCGCCTCTGGGGTGAATATCATCATTTTGAGCGATCGGGGAATCAGTCCAGATCAAGCCCCGATTCCGGCGCTGCTGGCGGTTGCGGGCCTGCACCACCACCTGATCCGCCAAGGTACGCGCACGCGGGCGGGACTGGTTCTCGAATCGGGCGAACCGCGGGAAGTGCACCACTTTGCAACGCTGATCGGCTACGGCTGCGGCGCGATTAATCCGTATTTGGCCTTCGAGACGATCGCCGATTCGATCCGCGAAGGATTGCTGCTAAATGTCGAGTACAAAACTGCTTGCAAAAACTACGTCAAAGCCGCAACTAAGGGTGTGACGAAAGTTGCCTCGAAAATAGGGATTTCCACAATTCAAAGTTATCGCGGCGCGCAGATTTTTGAGGCGATCGGCTTAAACAAATCTGTAGTCGATAAATACTTTGCTTGGACAGCTTCGCGGATTGAAGGTGTAGACTTGGAAGTCATCGCCCGAGAAGCAATTTTGCGCCATACTCACGCATTCCCAGAACGTCCCAGCAGCGGACATACTCTCGATGTCGGCGGCGAATATCAGTGGCGGAAAGAAGGCGAGGCGCACTTATTTAGCCCGCAGACAATTCACGCGCTGCAAAAAGCGGTGCGCGAGGGCAGTTACCCGCTTTTCAAACAGTATTCATCGCTGGTAAACGAACAAAACGAACAGCATTTTACCTTGCGCGGTTTGTTGCAATTCAAACAGCGGGAATCGATACCGATTGAGGAAGTTGAGCCGATCGAATCTATTCTCAAACGCTTTAAAACCGGGGCGATGAGTTACGGTTCGATTTCCCAAGAAGCCCACGAATCTTTAGCCGTAGCCATGAACCGCATTGGTGGCAAATCGAACACCGGTGAGGGCGGCGAAGATCCGGAACGCTACACTTGGACGAACGATCGGGGCGACTCGAAAAACAGCGCGATCAAACAAGTAGCTTCCGGGCGTTTCGGCGTTACCAGCTTGTATCTTTCCCAAGCGCGGGAACTGCAAATCAAGATGGCGCAAGGGGCAAAACCCGGAGAAGGCGGACAGTTGCCGGGTAAAAAAGTATACCCGTGGATTGCGAAGGTGCGGCACTCAACACCGGGTGTGGGTTTGATTTCGCCTCCTCCTCACCACGACATTTATTCGATCGAGGATTTGGCAGAATTGATTCACGACTTGAAAAATTCCAACCGGGAAGCGCGGATTAGCGTGAAATTGGTGTCGGAAGTGGGAGTAGGGACGATCGCGGCGGGTGTTGCGAAGGCCCACGCGGATGTCGTGCTAATTTCCGGCTACGACGGCGGTACTGGCGCGTCGCCGCAGACTTCGATCAAACACGCGGGATTGCCTTGGGAGTTGGGATTGGCCGAAACTCACCAGACTTTGGTGCTCAACAATCTCCGCAGCCGCATCGTTGTGGAAACCGACGGGCAAATGAAAACCGGCCGCGATGTAGCAATTGCTGCACTGCTGGGTGCTGAGGAATTCGGTTTTGCGACCGCGCCGCTGGTAACTTTGGGCTGCATCATGATGCGCGTTTGCCACCAGAATACTTGCCCCGTCGGCGTTGCGACTCAAGACCCGCTGCTGCGGAAAAACTTTACCGGCGACCCGGATCACACGGTAAACTTTATGACTTTCATCGCGCAGGAAGTCCGGGAAATTATGGCGCAGTTGGGCTTCCGCACCCTGAATGAAATGGTTGGCCGCACTGATGTTTTGGAACCTCAGCAAGCTGTGGCGCATTGGAAGGCGAAGGGTTTGGATTTCTCGAAAATCTTGTATCAGCCGGAGGTTGGGGCGGATGTCGGGCGCTACTGTCAGATGGCGCAGGATCACGGCTTGGAAAAGTCGATCGACATGACTGTGTTGTTAGATTTGTGCAAGGGTGCGATCGAAAACGGCGAAAAAGTGCAGGCCAAATTGCCGATTACCAATGTCAACCGCGTTGTCGGCACAATTCTCGGCAACGAAATCACCAAACGCCACTGGGAAGGTTTGCCGGATGACACGGTGCACCTGCACTTCCAAGGCAGCGCCGGACAAAGCTTTGGCGCATTTGTGCCCAAGGGAGTCACGCTGGAACTCGAAGGCGAGGCCAACGACTATCTCGGCAAGGGCCTCAGCGGCGGCAAAATCATCTTGTATCCGTCGCCGGCTTCTACCTTCGTCGCAGAAGAAAACGTGATTGTCGGCAACGTAGTGCTTTACGGAGCCACCGCTGGTGATGTTTTCATCCGGGGGATGGCGGGCGAACGTTTCGGAGTCCGCAATTCCGGGGTAAACGCCGTAGTTGAGGGTGTGGGCGATCACGGTTGCGAGTACATGACTGGTGGCAAAGTTGTAGTTTTGGGTGCCACCGGGCGCAATTTTGCAGCGGGTATGAGTGGCGGTGTTGCTTACATTTTGGATGAAGCGGGGGATTTTGCTACTCGCTGCAATATGTCGATGGTGGAGTTGGAAAAACTGGAGGATGTTGAGGAGATTAACGACTTGCGGCTGATGCTTCAAACTCACGTTGATTTGACTGGAAGTGCAAAAGCATCAAAGGTTTTAGCTGCGTGGGATGAGATGGTATCGGTGTTTGTGAAAGTGATGCCGCGGGATTATAAGCGGGTGTTGCAGGCCATTGAAAGGGCGATCGCATC
>JAAUPF010000318.1 GCA_012034575.1 Richelia sp. CSU_2_1
CATCTCGAAAACCTTGCTGCCATCGGGTTGCACGATTTCTTCCGTGCGCCAACCGCACTCGGCTAAGTCGTCTGTTTGATGGCGGTGAGGGGCGATCGTCATTGTTTCTCCTCTTTTGACCTAGTTAGATTATAGCAGTTGAAGGACTAAAGTCCTCACTACAAACTGTTTGTACGATCGACTGTATAAACTGAATTTAGGCATTCATCACTTCTTCTGCCCTCAGCATTAATTCTGGAAAAGTCCGCGACACAATTCGATCGACACCTTGAAACGCAGTTTTTTGATAATTACCCTCCGCATCCAAAAGGTAAACAAATACAGTCGGAATTTTGGGATTCCCCAGGAAATCTCTGCTGCCAATTGCTAAGTAATCGATAATCCAATACTCCGGAATTCCCAGACGCTGATACTCGTCCAATTTGTCGATATAATCGTCATCCCAATTCGTCGATGTTACTTCCACTGCCAATTGAATCGGTTCCCGCAAGGCAGAATAAGCAGAACGGTTCGATCGCCACAAATCTCGATCGATTACACTGACATCCGGTCTGCGCCCTTGTACAATTCCAGATTGAGTTACAGTTCTGACAATGGCTGTATTCTTCACAACATAATTTAAACTAAGACGTTGAATTTCATATTTAAAAGAGTCCGCGCTGAAATCGGCAACATCATCATGATTTCTTGTGGCATTCATCTCTACAATTTCTCCATTTACCAATTCATAGCGTTTATCTTCGGGACATTCTCCAAGGAATTGGTCAAAAGTTAATTTTTGTGTGACTGTTGTTGCAATCATAAGATTTACCCTTATTTTGCAGGAAGACTACTTGTCAATATTAGCACAGCCAATAGTCAATTTCTTTTTTGACCGCAGAGGAACCCAGATTCAGAAAAGATCGACCGCCCTTCTTATATTCGACACTGATATTTGACACAAATGATAAAATGCGATCGCCACAAGTTGTTTTTGGTAGTAAGGTAAGATATCTAGAAATAGATTCATTCCCAGGTTAACCCCAAACCATGAGACTCGACGAAGCCGTAGAATTTGCCGAAAACCCCGAACCGCGCTGTCCCTGCGTCCTCCTGCTGGACACCTCCGGCTCAATGCAAGGCGAGCCGATTGACGCCTTGAACGAGGGGCTCCAAGTCTTTAGAGATGACTTGATTAGAGACGAACTGGCTAAAAAGCGAGTCGAAGTCGCGATTATTTCATTTGACAACAATATCAAAGTCGTGCAGGACTTCGTAACTGCCGATCGATTCGAGACGCCACTGCTGACAGCCCAAGGACAAACCCACATGGGTGCCGGCATTCAGCTAGCACTCGACACCATCGCCGCCCGCAAATCCGAATACCGCAACAACGGCGTTACCTACTATCGGCCATGGGTATTTATGATTACCGACGGCGAACCTCAAGGTGAATCTGATGATGTTGTAGAAATAGCAGCACAACGCATTAAAGAGGAAGAAACTAACAAGCGCGTCGCCTTTTTTGCAGTAGGAGTGGAAGGCGCTAATATCCCTCGTCTCGCGCAAATAGTCGAACGCACACCTGTAAAATTGAGAGGATTAGACTTTCGGGAGATGTTCATCTGGCTGTCAGCTAGTATGCAAAGAGTTTCTCACTCAAAAATAGACGAACAAGTGGCACTCCCCCCGCCCGGATGGGGAACAGTTTAGCGATTTTGGATTTGAGATTTTAGATTTTAGATTGGAGGATTGAAAATTGGAAATTGGGCAAGAATCATCAAATAAGTCGGATGGAGAACAATCTCAAATCCCTAATCTAAAATCTCAAATTAGTTGGCAAGTTGTCGCCGCATCGGTGATGGGTACGAGTCACGAAAAGCGATCGCAGCCTTGTCAAGATGCCCATCAATGGCGGCTGTTGCCGAATGGTGTTTTGGCCGCAGCAGTTGCTGACGGTGCGGGTTCCGCAACCCTCGCAGAAGTAGGGGCTCAAATTGCTGTAGAATCCGCCGTAGAAACGATTTGCCAGCAGCAAAAAATGCTGCCTCAAAATGACGATGAATGGCACGTATTCCTGATAGCAACATTGCAAGTTGCGCGGGCGGCTGTGGAAGCAGAAGCGGCAGTACGAGAAGTAGCAAGTAGAGATTTAGCCTGCACTTTAATTGCGGTTGTGGCGACACCAGAATTAATCGCAGTTGCTCAAATCGGCGATGGTGCAGCGGTAGGAGGCGATAGTGCCGGAAATGCGATCGCCCTTACAGTACCTCCCTGCGGCGAATATATCAATGAAACCGTTTTTTTGATTTCGCCAAATGCCGTAGAAACAGCACAATTTCAAGTATACCGGAAAAAACTGGCGCACTTGGCTGTATTTTCTGACGGGCTACAAATGCTAGCCCTCAAAATCCCGGAAGGAACGCCCCACGGCCCGTTTTTTGCACCTTTGTTTCAGTTTTCAAGTTCTATTACAAATGAGGAAGATGCAAAACAGCAATTAGAATCATTTTTGCGATCGCCCCGCGTGTCCGAACGCACCGATGATGATTTAACATTATTGTTAGCCAGTTTTTCCGATCGGCAGGTACAGGAAAATTGAGAACCGATTTATGTTGTTCAAATCTATAATAAAATCGAGGTGTAAATAGTTTAGCATCGCTTTGTATCAGTAGGTCGTCCTTTGCAAGCACAAGAGATTAAGGTTCAGCTCAACTCCCTTATTAGCGAAGCATATCCAGTAGATCCCAGTTTGGCGATCAGATTGACTGAAATCTATCGCTGGGTAAAAGATGTTAAACCTGGTGCGCTAACTAATAAGAAGTTTGTGATGGCTTTTTTGTTACAGCTTGTCAGTGATTCCGAAGTTTGGTTGGCTATCAAATCTCTACCTTCAAATGCAGAACAACAAGCTGCGTTTGAGTTAATGACTCCCGCCGAAAGATACTGGTACAGCTATCTATTTCCTAAATGGCTGAGCCAAACCGATCTAAAATTTCATATTTGGAAAAAAAAACTGATGGCTGGAGATTTTTATCCGGCTGACGATCGCATTCTACGATCGATCGCGACTCACATTCAGCAACGTGAAGATACTTCTTTTATACAACGTTATATTGCCGATCTTTCGATGGCAACCGACTCCATCGTTAGTAACCGTCAACAGCAGCCCATCTGCATTCAAGTCACTACTCTTTCTGATGAGTTTTCGGTTGAAAAATATCAAAAGTGGCAACAGACTTTGCAAGCTTGGGGGATTGACAGAGGATTATTTTTGAGTTACGATAGAAATGATGAGAATTTCCTGAATCAATTAATTAACATTGCATTATATAACAGCGATAATTTGCCACCAGGTCGTTACCTAAAATTTCCGTAAATTAAGCAGAGCTGCTACTGATAATAGTTGACAGTTGACAGTTGACAGTTGCGGGCGGAGTTTTTCGGGGCTGGCGATTTAAACCCCGTCCTCAAAACAATCCGCCTCCGTGGGGATGCGAGATTCTTGTTACTTGGTAAAAATCGAGTTTTTTGCCTTAATGCTTCGCCCCTAAGAAATTAGGATACTTCCCTAGAAAGTTGAAACTGAGGAACGGGAAGATGAAGATTTGTCACAGAAATCGGTTTTCTGAAATAGCGAGCTAATTGGGCATCAAGTAAATAGAGATTTGATTGAATCATGGTTAATGAATTGATATAAAATCAAATTACCTCAAAACGAACACTATGACAGCAAAAGGTACGATCGCCGTTCCAGAGAATTTACTAAAAGTATTTGAAAAACTGGAAGCAGCCAGAAAAATTCAGGATGGCTGGATGGATCGCGGGCTAGATTTTGTCGATTTGTATGTGCAGGATGCTGGTGGAGATTGGCTGGAAAAGTGGGGAAAATCAGAAAAATTAGAGTTTGACACAATTAGAGGTGTAGATGTTGAAGCTGTCCAAGCAGCGATAGACTTTCCTGATTTTCAGCAAACAATATTGCTGGAAATAGCTTTAACTCACCCTTTCTCGATCGACGATTGTCGCGATCGTATTTCAGAATCTCCAGCTTGGCAAGATCTCAATTACCAACGGCTAACCCTGTTAGGTAGTGCGATTTTGGGTGCGGTTGTTACCGACTATCTATACCGGGAATATCCCAATTTAAATCGGGAGGCGCTGTCTGAATTAAAATCTAGTTTAGTCAACAAGAAAAAACTTGCTGAATTTGCAGTTTGTTTGAATTTGAACGAACTTAGTGGGCGCGGACAAAGTGCGAAAAAACTCGACAAAAGCGATCGCAACAAGTTCCTATGCGAGACTTTTGAGGCGATTTTTGGTGCGATTTACTTAGAGTGCGATCGCGATTTTTTTCGTGCAGGCGAATGGCTGATTCAACATTTCATTAAAACGGCTGTCGATCGGAATATTCATCTAATTAAACAGCCACAAATCCCGCCGAAAAATGAGGGAAAACGGCTGGCAATCCTCGGTGCGGACATTTTAGATGCGATCGCGATCGACTACCTTTACCACCGCTTTCGGGAAAGCAATGCCAGCCAGCTTACTCACTGGAAAAACATCTTAGCGTCCAAAGATATTTTCCCCAAAAACTTTAAGGCAAAACTAGGCAGTCAGTACCTCGAATTGGAGAGCAATTTCTCGCGTACACGCGATTGGCTGGTTGATAACTTTATCAAAGCAACAGTTGAAGAACTGTAGAAATGTAGGTTGGGTTGAGGTGACGAAACCCAACTCTTGATTTATAATAAGGTGTTGGGCCCAACGAAGTGGAGGGTTCGCTTGCGCAGGACCAAATCTACGGAATCTATTTGAAAAACGCTATCAAATAAAATCAAATTCTCAAAAAAAGGGAAAAAAGCAATGGTGACAAAACTGCAATCTCCCGACAAATCAAAGCTCATCTACCCCGACGATAACGGCGAACCGATGTCAAATAATACCGAACAGTTTCGATTAATCGTTGAGATTA
>JAAUPF010000074.1 GCA_012034575.1 Richelia sp. CSU_2_1
AATTTTTAAACTACTCCACCAGATTGACATCCCCCTAAATCCCCCCTTAAAAGGGGACGTTTGAGATGTCTTGCTCCCCCCTTTTAAGGGCTAGTCTTTGGCTTCTTACTCCCCCCCTTTTTTAAGGGGGGGCTGGGGGGGGATCTTGAGGCTTGCAAACACACCCATAGCCTCTCTATTTGCGATGTAGGAATTCGCGATCGAAACCCTTACACTACTGACTCATCGCTTCGCGCCGTTTGGGGCGCGTCGCAGCAGCTATTTTGAATCCCACAAGTGTCAGAGCCATAATTATTACCAACCTCACTACCCAAATCAGCGAAGATTCTGGATGCTCTGCGTAGGTTGCAACCTGATAATAAAACACTGCCGCCCAGTAACCCAAACCCGTAGTCCAAGCACCGGCAAAAATTGTCCAACCTAAATTAGTTTCCCGGTAAAGTGCGGCAGTCGCGGAAACGCAAGGAAAATACAACAATACAAACAGCAAATAAGCAAATGCTGCTGCATTAGAACCAAACCGCTGAGACATTTGCCCGAAAGTTCCTTCAGAAATATCTTGATCCTCCGCTGCTTGTTTTTGGTCTGTAATATTGGTAGCACTCAAACCGAGAGGATCTAAAAGTTGACCGGGAAGTTTGGACAGATTCTCTGGAATGCTGAGATAGGCTTTGCTAATGCCGCCCCAAAAACTAAATTCTTCTTCTTTCTCGGGTTCCGTACCTGTTGCTGCTTGTTGTTCTTGGGCTAATTGAGTGTACAAAGCATCTAAGCTGCCAACCATTACTTCTTTGGCAAATACTCCTGTGAGCAAACCGACAGTAGCAGGCCAATTTTCTTGGGTAATTCCCATTGGGGTAAATGCGGGAGTAATCGTGCGGCCGACTGCACTCAGAATTGAATCTTTGCTATCTTGTTTGCCGAAGGAACCATCGGTACCGACGGAGTTCATGAATCCCAGTACCAGTACCATAAGGACGATCGCAATTCCGGCCTTTTTGATAAAAGCTTTCAATCTGTCCCAAGTCCGCAGCAAAACTCCTTTAACTTTGGGAATGTGGTAGGGGGGAAGTTCCATCACAAAAGGTGCGGCTTCTCCTTGCAAAATGGTATTTTTTAAAACTAAACCGGTGAACACTGCCGCTGTAATTCCTAACAGGTACAGTCCCAACACCATATTTTGCCCGCCGACTTGGAAAAATGCGCCACAAAAAAGAGCATAAACCGCCAATCTCGCACCGCAAGACATGAAGGGATTCATCATTACCGTCATCATGCGATCGCGCTTATTTTCTAAGGTTCGCGTCGCCATAATTCCGGGAATATTGCAGCCAAAACCCACCATCATCGG
The DNA here is from genome assembly GCA_012034575.1 of Richelia sp. CSU_2_1. Classification (GTDB taxonomy): domain Bacteria; phylum Cyanobacteriota; class Cyanobacteriia; order Cyanobacteriales; family Microcoleaceae; genus Microcoleus. The sequence continues at coordinate 1,352 of JAAUPF010000074.1, forward strand.
CACAAAAGATTTACCAGGAAGTCCGACAAATCTCATCAATCTGTCCATCACAAACGCCGCCCTAGCCATGTAGCCGGAGTCTTCTAAAACAGACAAACACAAGAACATCATCCCGATGGGAGGGATAAATGTAGCAGTTGTTTGGATGCCTCCGCCAGCACCATTTGCTAGCAGTCCGATCAGCCATCCGGGCGTGCTGATGCTTTCTAAAAGTTTGGCGAAACCCTCGACAAAGATTGTGCCGAAGAAGATGTCAAAGAAGTCGATAAACGCGCCGCCGACGTTAATCGAAATCGCAAACATCACGTACATTACTGCCAAGAATACGGGAATTCCTAAGAAGCGATCGAGCACAACTTTATCGATTTTGTCGGAAATGCTTGTTTTGATTGCCCTAGAAAATTCAGCGACGCCTTGAGTTAAGTTGTGGATGAAAGTGTAGCGGCTGTCAGCGATGATAATATCCAAGTCATCATCAAGGGTTTCATGGACTCGGCGGCGGTGCGGAACGACGATTTTGTCTAATTCTGTAGTAACGAGTTCCGGGGCGACTTCATCCTGATATTCTAATAGTTTCAGGGCAGTCCAGCGAGCATCAACGTTGCGGTTTGGGTTGTGCTGTTCGATGTGGGGGATTAGTTGGGCGATCGCATCTTCAATTACAGCCGGATAAGCAACATAGGCAGATGGTACAATCGGCTTTTGCAGGGATTTATTAATAGCATCCCGCAGCAGTGGCACTCCATCATTTGAAGCCGCACTCATCGGCACTACCATGCAGCCGAGTCGTTTTGCCAGTTCGATCGTATTAATTTTGATGTCTCTTTCTTTGGCAACATCCATCATATTGAGCGCTACGATAACCGGGACGCGCATCTCTAAGATTTGGGTAGTGAGATACAAATTGCGCTCTAAATTGGAAGCGTCAACAATGTTAATAATTACATCAGCTTCGCCAGATAACAGATAATCTCGCGCTACCAATTCGTCAAGTCCCGTATCGCCATCTTCGGCATCTAAAGAGTAAACTCCCGGCAAATCGACAATCGTAATTGCCAAACCATCGTGAGTGTATTTTCCCTCCTTGCGTTCGACAGTCACTCCCGGCCAATTACCGACGCGCTGGTTAGCACCAGTCAAAGCATTAAATAAGGTAGTTTTGCCGCAGTTGGGATTGCCTACCAATCCAATAATTTGCTGTGCCATTATTGTACCTCCTCTACAAATAGGCTATTGGCTTCATCTTTGCGCAAGCTGAGTTTGAAACCGCGCACGGAGATTTCTACAGGATCTCCTAAAGGTGCGTGGCGGGTAACAGTAAATTCTGTTCCCGGTGTCAATCCCATTGCTAGCAATTTGCCTTTGTAAACGCGGGCTGTTTTTTCATAGCCTAAGACTTTACCAGTGCTACCAACAGCTAAATCTCGCAATTGTTTTTTATCGCTCATTTGTTTTGCCACTTTTATCTAAATTTTTACAAGTTCAATAATACTTTTCAATCTGGCAACCCTGGCAAAATTTACGAATATCTTTCTTTTCTCTTTATCCGCTTCCTTGCAACCGCAGATAAAGGCGGATAAACGCAGATAAACGCAGATAAATTTCATCAATCGATCGACTCTCAACTGTCAAGCGTCAACTGTCAACTGTCAACTATTCCTTTGAATTCACGCACATAATTTTCTGTGCCATACCTGCTCCCAAACCGATGCGATTGTCGCCAATTGCCACGATAGCGGAACCGCCAGAATTGCTAATAACTGCAATTTCTATACCGGGGACGAATCCCATGCCGATGAGGCGGTGTACTGTGCCTTCTCCACCCTTGATTTTCACTATCTGCAGCTTCTCGCCGGTGCTTGCCATTGCTAGCGGAAATGATTTGCTTTGAGTTGAATCTGACTGAATTTCTGTACTGCTATCTTCAGTTTCTGATGCTTCTGGTGTCTCGCCGTAAAACGTGAAACCCTCAAACTTTCGGGGGTTTGACTCTTGATTCTGCGGGCTGTGTTGTTGTTGGCTTTGTTTCATCTTTTTTTGGCAGTCGATCGATTTTAGTAACAACTTGTTTGGGCTTGCTGGTTCAAAATATTTGAGATAGATTCTCAATACGATTGCCATCCAATTGCAGGCTTTACCCAAATTTCCGGTGCGAACACAGGTATTACGCCTTGAAAATTTTGCAAGCGCGGATTTAACCCGCACAGATATTAACGGATTTAAAGCACTTTTCTAGTTTGAATTTCTCTGGCGCTAGATTTTAGCCGACACTTGCAGCCCAAAACACTAATACTTAATGCTTTTAAGCATGGTAGGCTAAAAAGGAATTATTAGCAACTAATCTCAAATATTTTAAGATTTGGTTAATAAACTCAGCTCGCTTCCGAGCAAAGAGATCGAATTTTAACGGCTCGATGCCTTAAATCCTCAAATACGGGACGATCGAGCCTATACTTAAGTGTTAGGGCGATCGCGGTAGTCAAGACAGGCACTCTTGACATCCCCTCCGCCGCGCGCAGTCCCTACCAATTCACAACTTATCGATCGAGAAGAATGCCAGCAAATTTTCTGCCACCATCGGTTACACAACTAACAGAATCTACCTCAATTGCTTTAGCCGAAAACATTCAACGGGAAGCAATTACAACTCCCCTATCTCCCGATCCAATTGCTACAGCATACCTGCGCCAAGGTAGCGGCAACACGCCGATTTTACTAATTCACGGCTTCGACAGTTCGCTGTTTGAATACCGCCGCCTGCTGCCGCTGCTAGCTGAAAACAATGAGACTTGGGCGGTAGATTTATTGGGTTTTGGATTTACAGAAAGATTGGCGGGTTTGCCATTTAGTGCGAGGGCGATCGGCACTCACCTATACTATTCTTGGAAAACGTTAATTTCGCAACCTGTAATTTTAGTTGGCGCGTCGATGGGCGGTGCGGCGGCGATCGATTTTACTTTAAATCATCCTGAATTAGTGAAAAAATTGGTCTTGATAGACAGTGCTGGTTTTCCCGTCACTGCAAATAAAGGAAAGTTTTTAATTCCGCCTTTAGGATATTTGGCAACTTCATTTTTGCGCAATCCCAAAGTCCGCCAAAAAATTAGTATCAATGCTTATTTCGATCCAACATTTGCTTCTTTAGACGCTCGAACTTGTGCAGCTTTGCATTTAGAAATGCCCAACTGGAATCAAGCTTTAATTGCCTTTACCAAAAGCGGAGGTTATGCAGGTTTTGGGGAAAAACTGTCGCAAATTCAGCAGCAAACGCTGATTTTGTGGGGCAGACAAGATCGGATCTTGGGGACGGCGGATGCCGAGAAGTTTGCGAGGACGATTCCCAATTCTCAATTAATTTGGATACCGGATTGCGGCCACGTTCCCCACTTAGAAAAACCGCAGATTGCGGCACAGCATATTTTAGATTTTGTCAAGATTACCGACAGTTGATACTTGAAAATTTTCTTACCCTCTGTAGGTTGGATTGAGCGAAGTGAACCCTACGCTTCGCTTCGCCCAACTTAAGTATATGATAGTAATCGATCGGACATGGTATTAATGCTGTCGAATCCCCTTCAGAAACTCAGTCCTTGCCTCAATTATCGAAGGCATTAAAACGCAGTATGACAACAATTTTAAATCTAATTCTGGCAGAAACCCGCTGCTTGAAACTTGCTCGTAATCATCATCGCGCAGGCAATAAACAGAAAGCCGATTATTTTCCCAAAACCAAACTTCCGGGATGCGAAGTCGCAGATACTTAGCTAATTTTTTTGTACTTCCGCTAGTGATTGTTACTTCCACTGCTAAATCGGGATGCTCTTTCTTTTCACCTATATAATAAGACTCATCAGGCTCAAATGAAACATTTTTGGCTCGAACTCTGCGAGTTGCACTTCCTACAGGGATAAACTTAATCCCCATCTCGAAAAAATACAATTCCAGCAAGATAGCGATCGTTTTTTTAAGCATTTCATGCGGTTCGCCCACAGTCATAAATTCAATCCACCCATCAAGATAAGTTATCCGCAAGCCGGGAGAGTCTGACATCAAAGATTCGATCGCCTCAAATTGCTCCCAACTATAATAACCGGGAAGAACCAATCGCTGTTCAGCAAGCGTATCTATTTCTTCTAAAATTTGTGCTGTCATAATTATATATGTGGCAGTTAGTAAAGAACTAGAAATTTTCCCGGCCATTGACCGGGAGATTCTACCATGATAACCTAGCCGATCGGCTCGATCGCACTTTTTGCCAACTCCTCAGAATTCAACCTACTTGCCGAATCCCATTCAAAAACTCTCTTCTTGCCTCAATCCTTGAAGGCATTAAAACGCAGCGCACCAACAATTCTAAATCCAACTCCGGCAAAAACTCGCTGCTTGAAACTTGCTCGTAACCATCTTCGCGCAGCCGATACACAGCTAACTGATTATTTTTCCAAAACCACACTTCCGGGACGCGAAGTCGCAAATATTTAGCTAGTATACTTGTACTGCCGCTAGTAATAGTTACTTCCACTGCTAAATCGGGATGCTCTTTTCTTGAACCTATATAATAAGACTCGTCCGGTTCAAACGATACACCTTTTTCTCTATCTCTGCGAGTCGCACTTCCTACAGGGATGTATTCAATTCCCATTTCACAAAAATAGAGTTGTAGCAAAAAGCTAATAATAGAGCTTATGCTCTCATGTGCTTCACCCAGTGTCATAAATTCAATCCAACCATCAAGATAAGTTATCCGCAAACCGGGCGCATCTGCTACCAAAGATTCGATCGCTTCAAATTGCTCCCAATTATAATTACCGGGGAGAAGGAATCGCTGTTCTGCCAGCGTATCGATTTCTTCTAAAATTTTTGCTGGCATAATTATATATGTGGCAGTTAGTAAAGAACTAGAAATTCTCCCGGCCATTGACCGGGAGATTCTACCATGATAACCTAGCCAACCAGCTCGATCGCCCGCTTAGCCAACGCTTCAGGAGTCAACCCATTAAACGCCATCAACTCGCCCGCCGAAGCAGTAGTTTCCCCTCGCTTCCAAGCAAAAGTATCCCGGCGGCAATTGCTGCGAAGCATCACGGGTTCCAACATCCCAGAAGCACCGCCTGTCACGCCAATTAAAGCATCTCCACCAAACATTTCGGCAAATTTTTCATCGCTCAAAAAGCCGCCGTCAGGCTGCGAACAAGTATCCCAAGCAACATCAGTGGGACGGTACAAACGCCGGGGATTTACAACAGAAACAATCCGCGATCCGATGCCGGATTTTGCTAAAGATGCCGCTGCTTCATACACGGGAATTAATGTCATGTCGCCGACAACAGCAAACACAACCTTCTTATCTCCCGCAGTTTCTTGAAGCACTACAGCACCATCTTGCAAAGCTTGCCGCGTCTGTGCAAAAGTAGTGCGAATCGGTAGCGGCGACTTGCTCGCGGTAATCACAATTCCCTTATTTTTTGCAGTCAAAGCCCATTCATAACAAGCTTGAATGCTGTTAGCATCGGTTGGAAATACAGGAAACACATTCCCGTTGCGCATCATGGCGGCAAAATAAGCTTCAACTTCCGGGCGTTGGTGCGTCCAACCGTTGCGCCCTTGTTCCAAAGCACCCGCAGTATATAAAGTAATTGCTGCCGGAGTTTGGCGGCGCAATTCTGCCATTGCTTGCGTTACAGTTTGCCAAATCGGCAATCCGTTGATCGCAAAAGATTCGTAGGAACACCACAAAGTCCGCGCGCCAAATAGCGACAAACCTACTGCCAAACCCGCGCAAGCATCTTCGCTCAAAGGTTCGTAAACTTGCCCGTTAGGCGCTTGATTGTACAAGTCATCTGTTGTCGGGTGAATGATTTTAAGCGCTTGGTTGATGTTGGCAATTCCCGATGCTTCGTTGCCGTCAGCATTGGTGACAATAAAAGTTCGATCGCGCTCGCCAACTTTCCCTACCAAACGACCCATTGCAGTTGTTGAAACCTTCGCTTCTCCGCCAACTGCAAATTCTTCTAAAGGCAATTGTCCCAAATCCGGCAGCGGCAATTCAAACTCTGTTACCACTGTTTTTGATGCCGGCCCGCCACCCGCACGCTCGCAATTTGTCCGCACCAATTCCCACGCCGCAGCGGGCAAAGCCCGCTCTTTTAAAGCACTGACAATGTGCGGGGCGTCTAGTGAATCTTTCGGATAAAGATTGTGAGATTTGGCTCCGCGGGCGTGCACTCCCGCACCTTTCAACTGTTTGATAATAAACACAGTTAATTTGCCGCCTAGAGCTGATTTTGCTGCTTTGTCAACTCCTGCTAAAACAGCCTGGGTAAAAGCCATCCGCTGTTCGATCGAAAAAGCAGTGCTGTCAACGTAATCGCCCGGTTGATTTTTATCGTCAAATTCCTTAGCATCAACTAAGATAACTTCTTCAAAACCGTTGCCCTGCCAATAAGCGAGCATTTCAGCATTAGTTTTTGTCGAAACCATGCTGTGATGTTCTTGAGAATAGCCGTTCCAAACTAACACCGGCAAAAAGTTAGTTGCCTTGGGATAAGCAGTGTGGAAATGCGCCATGCTGCTCATCGGATAAGGTTCGCCCATACCGCCGTCGCCCATCGTAAAAGCAAACAATTTATCGGGATGTAACAGCGCGCCGGCCATTGCAAAATGCTGCCCTTGACCTAAGGGACCGGCCGGTGCTAAAAGACCGGGAATGTAACCGGAAAGGTGTCCTAACAAGCCGTGCATTTCGCGAAACCGATCGCGCATTTGCTGCACGTTAACTATTCCCATATCCTCCAAAGAGCGATCGAGAAACATGGCACTGTAAAATCCCGGCGCGTGATGCCCGACTTCGGTGACAGTATTTTTGTGTCCCAGCATCACCAAAGCGGAATATGCCTCAGCTTGGCTGGCAAAACCCCCCGGATGTCCCGATGCCTTGCTCGCGGTAACTTGCAGTGTCAGGTAGCGCAAAGCGTCTGCGGCAAGCAGGGTTTGAAACACGGCAGCCGGATCGGCAATATCCGCGATCGCGCCGCTTCCCTGGGCGATCGCGGGTGCTTTTCCGTAAGTCTCAAAACCCGGCACAGTGTCGGAAAAATATTGGATTCCTTCACAAAAACTGGGGATGGCTGACGTTGCCTTCGGCGTAGTTGCAGTCATGCTGATACCTAAAAAATGATTAATTTAATAATGATTTTATAGCTTCTGTGTTGCAAAAAATCATTATTTCTGCTAGGTACACCGATAAACCAGGGCAATATTTCAAATTTCAAAATGAGAGCGCTGCACATTTCCAGAAGGTGGGTGCGGCGCGATCGACTAATTTCAAGTCGCGAGAACGATCGCGCAGATGTGCCTTTTCTGTAGCGGTATGGTGGCTGTTTGATATTCGATTATTATTCGATCGCCAATCTCAAATCTCAAATTGCTCGACGCACACTACTTTAGCACCAGACGCGATCGCTCGCGACTGATTCAACAAATCGAACGTGGAAATTTGGACTGTTGAAATCCCGTTCTCGAAGCAAATTCTACCGATCGAGCTACCAGAAAAAATATTAGCAGTACCAATTAGGGATCTGTCAATTCCCATCCCAACCGTTCCCCGACGTTAATATAAATCGCACTGTTACTTTCAAACAGAGAAGGCCGAGCTTTGTGATTCGCCAGCCACACAAAGAAACTGCTGAGCGCTGGGGCCGGATCTCGATCGGGGCGCAGCGTGTAGATCAAGCCTTCACACGGCCCGTTGATCCGGCTGGTGGTGCAAATTGCTCTCTGATTGTTGACTATACCGACAGTTACATAATTTAGCTGTCGGTTGCGGTTGTAATGTTCCAAGCGCTGGCTGACTTGCTGGCACCGAGTCAGAGGATCGTAGCCCGAACTCGAAAAGAAGTTAGAATTCCAGCGAATCCAAGGTTCCCGAAATCCTTGGGGATTTTGATATACAGTCACCGGTTCCCCCGTCGAGGTATCGCAGATAAATCCTCCCCGCCCGAAATTTGTTTGGCTCGGGCGATCGGTGCGGGCGATCGCGCTGTTAATATTGTTGAGAATATCAAAACCCCGAGGCTGAGCTTGCGATACTAAGGCTTTGAAAGCATCGATCGGAATTGCGGCATTGAGTCCGGTTTTAATCTCCTCTGTTTGCCCGTTCCACAAACTCGCCACTGTGCCGACAGTATCTCCCCTGCCGTGAATACCGACAATTCTGCCGCCGTCATCAAACACCGGGCCGCCGCTCATGCCGCGCCTGGTGACAGCTTGATAGCGCAATCCGTAGCCCGAAGACGCGCGATTCAGGCGAGAAGAGACAATACCGGCAGTAAACTCTAGTTTGCGTTCGGATTCAGTCGAGACCGGCAGGGGGTAGCCAGCAACATAAATAGTAGAGCCAACAACAGCGCGTTCTGAATTTCCGATCGGCGCTACCGGATATTGTTCTCTGGCCTGAAACTGAATTAAAGCTAAGTCTACATCTCGATCGTTTTTCGGCAATCGCTGTATTCTAATCGCTTGATAATTTTTTTCTAAATAAGTGCGAATGCTGTATTCTTGCGCGAGGCTAGCTACAACATGATTCGCTGTTAAAACAGTGTAAATATTTCCCTGTTTGGCAATAATTACTCCCGAACCGCCAGCAGAAAAACCCAGCGTATTGTTGACTTCTACAGTCGATCGCATTGCTAGCTCGGCAATTTCTTGAGCTGTTTTGGCACAAGCAGCATACTGTTGGCTGACTACTGCTACCGCTGTTACTGCACCGGTCAAGATGACGGTCAGCGCATCAAACCGCAAACCCCACCATTTCATAGCTAACTGCTTCATAAAACTTACTCAACCTATCCAAAGATAGTTTTAGAAAGATTGTTTTCGATCGTGCAAGATATCCGCGAATTCCCGAGCTTGGACGAGACGAACTGCAAATATATACCGATCGGAATTCCCCAACTGGATTTAACCATTTTTTCCAATAATTCTGGTGTCGGTTCGCTGCCATCTTCAAAAGCATAAACTCCAAAATCGGGTTCTCGATACTTGCCCCGACCGTTAATTCCAACTAAGCAACCTGCGGCATCAAAAATTGGGCCACCGCTCATGCCAATTGTAACCTCATTGGTATAGCCCAAGCTATAGCCTTGAGGCAAAGATTTGGGCAGCAGCAGTTTGACGAATCCCCGCGCTACTGTCAAATTTCCAGCACCTGCGGGGAATCCGGCCGCCAGCAGGGGTTCTCCCAACGCTGTCGGTCGATCGCTAATTAGTGGTACTTTATACTCAGTAGTGCTGCGAAACCGAACGATCGCCAGATCGGTATTGCCCAGCCGCCTTGGAATTTCTAAAAGTTGGTGGATCTTGCCGTCGCCCGTGACAATTGTCCGCTCGCCCCTGTTGAAAGCCACAACGTGCCAGTTAGTCAGCACCGTGTAGGTGTGTCCCGACCGCCGGACGATCGTCCCAGAACCCGAAGATTTCAAGCTCTTGACGCGCACCGTCGCCTGTTGCGCCAAATTTTCCACTTCAGAATCCGGAAGTGTTGGCGGGATGGAAAATCGATCGCCCTTTAAAGCTCTCCCTCCGGCGGGGAAAAAGGGGGCAGTTGCGCCTTGGCCTCCGTATTTTCCCCTAATTTATTCCTGACATCAATGTAAGGAATTAGACTGCTTTCCTCCCCGGAGGGCATCCCGACCTGTCCTTGACGCCACGCCAGCAAGTTATACACAGAATCGATCGGGTCTTGCCCCGGTCTGAGCGTATAAATCAAATTTTGACAGATACCATTGACTCGATCGGCCGTACAAATTACGTTCTGGCCGTTCATCCGACCTGCTGTAATGTACTTGAGTTCCCGATTGCGGCGGTAGGTTTCGAGGCGTTGGCTGACTAATTGACACCGAGTTACCGGATCGTAGCCAGAACCGGAAAAATACTCTGAAGTCCACTCAATCCAAGGCTCTATAGCACCTTGACGGTTTTGGTATACCGTCACTGGTGTACCTGTCGAAGTTCTGCACCAAAATCCGGTTTGCCTGGGTGAGGGCTGGCCGTAACTGGGCGAAAAAGCCACGATCGCGCTGCTAAAGGCGATTGCTGTTGCCGTCAAAACTTTTGTCAATAATTGCTGTTTCACGATGTTCTCATGTTTCTGATGGGCTGCGGCACAAAAATCACCAAATTCTGAATTTTGTTGCCGTTACACTAATCCAACTCAGGATGGCGCAAACCGGAAAGAGGTATTCCCTCTGGCTTTGGGATGGCCCTAGTTGCAACGGTACATCGCACCTCTAACCATGTATTATATATCACCTGATATCTCGAATGCGAGCTCGATCGGCAGAGATATCGAGAGATAGGGTGACACCAATGAAGGGTTTTGCCCTTTTGACGTGACTCCGTATACCAAGTGAAGGTATTAATAAGAACTTTCAACTTTTTTTCATCTCCGTAGTGCGGAAATTCTGCTTCATGAGTGTAATCAGGGATCGAGTGCTTTCTACTCGCCAAAGTTCACCATCCCTCCACGCATTAACGTTTAATTGAGTATTGAGAACTATGAACCGTATCTGCAAACAGTTCGGGTATTTAAGCGCCTGGTTAATTTTGATGGGCGGTAGCAGTTGTTCCAACTATGATGCAGCTAACTCAACCGCAAAAGAAAGCAAATCCCAAACTAACGTCCGTCAATTCGGGTACTTACAGCTAAAGGGCGATCGAATTGAAGCCCGCGCCAGCCAATTAACACAGCCCAACTCTGTTTCCTCCGTTTCCTCAGTCGCAGAAAAACCCGCAGCCTCGGAGAATACTGTTACCGTGACTGTTTATAAAGTAGACAACCTGTGTCAAACTCTGAAGCCGGAAACAATTACAGGGCCCGACGATCGATTAATGTCATCTGCGGTTAATGAAGTGTTAAAGCAGCCGATTTTCACCAGTCTGGGTTTAGTTGGCTATCGGCTCAAGATCGATCGCACCCTCGGAATCGCTACTGTGGATCTGCGCGCCGTCGGGAATTCCCGACAAAAATTGCAAAACCTGTCAAGCTGTCAAATGCTGGGCTTGTTTGGGGGAGTCCGCCAAACTTTAACAAGTTACGCTCCTTGGCAAGTCAAAACTGTGCGTTTTACAGAGCTTGGAGAGGATATTGTGACTACTGTTCGAGATTGAAAAGGCAAAAAAACAATGACAAAACAGCTTAGGAACAGACAAAATTCCAAGATTTATCGCTACTTGTGGATGCTTTGTTTGTGCCCGATCTGCCTGTTATTGCCAATCTTCGCGATCGTCGATGCTCAAACACCATTTCCCCTGCCAGAACCTCCTGAAAATCCGGCTGTTTTGGGAGCGAGAATTCAGAGAACGATGGGGTTGCTTGCTGGCAGCACTGCGCGCGATCGGCGAAAAGTGCGAATTCTATTTTACGGTCAATCTATCACTGAACAAGAATGGTGGAAAGATGTAGCAAACGATCTAAAACAGCGATTTCCTCATGCAGATTTGACAATTGAAAATCGGGCGATCGGCGGATTTGCGGCACCGTTGTTAATTCGTCCGATCGAACATGATTTGTATCCTTTTTATCCCGATTTGTTGATTTTTCACGTCTACGGAGGAGCGGAAGATTACGAAGCAATAATTGCTAACATACGCAGTCGCACGACCAGCGAAATTCTGCTGCAATCAGACCACATTGATTGGATGCCAACAGGCAGCAACGACGATCCAGATGCGGTAAAAAGATACGAATGGCACAACGGTCATTCTACTACATTTTTGGCGGCACTGGCAGATAAATACGGCTGCGAACTTGCAGAAATTCGGGAACCTTGGCGCAGGTATTTAAAAGAAAACCGCTTGCAGCCAAAACAGCTATTGAGCGACAGCATTCACCTCAATAATTGGGGAAATTTTCTCTTAGCTGCTCTGATTAAACCTCACCTGCGGTACAATCCACTTTTTCCAGCACCGCAGGACTTAGTGCGTACTTATCGAGTTGGTAGCGATATTAAGTGGCAAGATGGCAAATTAGTTTTAGAATTTGAAGGAAATAGAATAGATGCGATCGCCGATAAAAACTTCGGCGGTACAGCAACTGGTGCAAACATTCTTATAGATGGCAAAAAACCCTCCGAATTTCCAGAACTTTACAGCATCACCCGTCCCAGCGTTACTGTTGGTGTCGGTTGGCCTGCCATCATCCAAGTATCCAGTCAAAAACCGCTAATTGTCGAAGATTGGAAAGCAGTAATTACAGAAATTAGCAGCGACGCCAGCAAGTTTAAATTTGACGTTATCGGCTCGATAACAGGTTACGACGGTAGCGGTACGAACGACAAATTATTTGTGTCAAATTCCGGCAGAGTCGCCATCGAACCGAGAAACTGGTGGTTAAAAAATTCCTATGAATATTCCAAACAGCTAACACCGAAGGGATTTGAGATTAAGTGGCAGGTAAAGCCGATGTTTGTTGATTCCTACGTGCCGCCACAGATTACCGATCCAACCCGCGAATATCCGACAACATTAGCTCAGAATTTGAGCAATTCCAAACACGTTTTGGAAATCATTCCTGAAGCTAACGGTACAGTTCCGATTCGGGAAATTCGAGTGTATCGCCCTCCTTATATTCCGGCTCCTAAACCTTCTCCGGCTACTTAAATAGTTGATAGTTGAGAGTTGTTCGGAAGTTTTGAGTTTTGAGTTTTGAGTTGGTAGGGGCGAAGCGTAGCGGAGGGGGTGCCCCCGTGTCCGCCCTCTTCGTTGACAGTTGACAGTCGATCGATTGATAGTTGATAGTGCGATCGCGATCGACTCTCATAGGAAATCCGGGTTAGTTACTTGTTCTTACCCCCCTTTATCATCGACGATTGCGTAGGGTGCGTCGCCGCGAAGAACTTTGAGGGCAGGCACGGGGGCACTGCCCCTACTGGCAACTATTTTCGAGCGACGCACCATACCACTAAAAACTAATATTTTGCTGTGATTTTCTACTCTTTGAAAACTATTTCCCAAGGCTTCACTAAAAGGCGATTGGATGAGGGGTCGATGAGCTCGGAAAACAACTTCGCGCCTTGAGGTGCAACGAGCAAAGGCTTGTCTTTCTTCTCTTTCACCCATTCAACAAAGCTAGGACCCGGCAAACCTCCTGACTTGCGATATTCAGCCCAACGCCGCCAAAAAGTTGGGAAATTCACCGGCCCGAAATCTGCAAAAGACTGTTTCTGCGCGGGCAAAGGGTCTGCAGGAATTGATGTATATTCGCGCCACGCGCCAGCTTCAGCCGTGCTCGCAGCTTCAGCATACTCGCGCAGCCGCTGCTGCATTGCCAAACTCACGCTGTCGTACAGGAAGGGAAAGGCGTAGCCCAAGCGCACCATTTCCGCATTCACGTTGAGGCCGTCCAGGGTAACGTAGCCTAAAACTCTCTGATTCGGGTCGAGGATGCTATCTTTGTGAACCGAACAGCGCACCTCAACAGCAAGTTCCGAACGCTGGCCGAAAAACCGCTTGCCACCAATCTCCTCTAATTTGGCCAAAGCCAGAAAGCCGTAGTTTTGACGCGAGCCTAGGGCGTGGGTTTCAGGCGTGTCGATGCCTTGAAAGCGAATCGGCAGGCGTTTGACTGTTCCCAGGGCGTGCTGGCGTTCTTTGTTAATTTTTGGGTCAGCTAGTGCGTCTGCTCCGATGCCTCGAATGTCTTCAACTACTTCAGAATCGAGCAGCCAGATGGTATCGCCGTCGGGACTGCCGCCGAGTTGGCGCTGCAAGTCTAAGTTGACCCAGCCGCGAAATACTACTGTTTCGGCATCTTCGGGGAAGGGGTTTTCGATCGGCCCGTTGCTGGGATTCCATTGGACGATCGCCGTAGCTATTAAACTATTATCGGGGGCATCACCGGGCGCGAATTGCAGTTGGTGTTCGCCTTTGCTTAAATCGGGCAGGGGCAAAATGAATGTAGACCAGCCGCTGTTACTGCCCTGGCTGAGATTTCCTACAACTTGTCCGTCTAGCAAAACTTTAAGGCCGGATTTATCTAGGTCGTAACCTTGAATTAGAGCAAAAGCTTCTTTGCCGGCGGTTTCTACTTGAAACTTAACGGGCGAACCGGGTTGACCGCTGTTAACTTTTTGAAAGTTCGGTGCTAGTGAAGCCAACTTGTCTTGAGGGTCTCCAAAACGTTGTTGGATTTGGAGTAATTTGTGAGTTGATACCATAGCTGACTTCCTGTTAGTTATTTAATAATGAGCGATCGGCTAACTACAACTTATTTATATATAACCTTTCAGGAGCCTGCGATCGGGAGTCGTACCAATCCGGGTTAATCACCCCATTTTTGTCATCGATCGGACATTATATAGCAATCCCAGGTCAAAAACCCGGTTTCTGGGTACCCGATAACTTACGTGAGACTAAAGAAACCGGGTTTTTACCGAATTTGCGCGTGAGTGCGAAATATTGTCAAAAAAACCCGGTTTCTAGATCCTCGGGTTCGGGATTGATTTTTTCAATTTCATTCCAACAAACCCGGTGGCGGCGAAATCTCAAGTCTGCCATTCTCTAAGTCAACAATTGGTACTATTTCTGTAACAAACGGAATCAAAGTTGTAGTTTGCTTGGGTTCTAAATCGCTCTTTTTTTGCTGTTTTTTGCGAGCTTTTTTGCGCTCGAATTCAGTAGATTTTGGGATGGTTTGCGGTGCGGGTTCTGCCGCTACAATCTCCGGCTTTGCTTGATTTAGTTCAACTTCTAAAAGGTCATTGCCCGCAGGAATAATATCGATTACTTTGCCGATAACTTCCCCAGTTAATTGATTGAATACTTCCAAACCGATTAAGTCTTGAATGTAAAATTCATCTGGTTCGAGATAAGGTCGATCGCTCTTTTCTACAAACAGCTTGCAGCCTCGCAAAGCTTCCGCATCGGATCGATCTTCTATTCCTTCTAACTCGACAGCATACAATCCTTTGCCGGGAATGTAGCGCCCTCCCAAAAATTCGATCGGCTCGGGTTCTGTTTGATTGGGATGCAGCAGCCACCGCTTTCCGGGTTCGATAAACCTTTCGGGAAAATCGGAATTAGGATAAATTCTTACCTCGCCGTATAAACCTTGAGCTGCTACAATTGTACCGATTTCTATCCAGTCAGACATAGATTTTTGGGAATTGGGAATTGGGAATTGGGAAAACAACTAATGACTGATGATTGATGACTGTTGATTGATGACTGTGCGAAAGCAAGCGTGAACCCTCGAACTGCTGACTAATGACTGCTGACTAATGACTGATGACTGAGGACTGATGACTGATGACTAATTTAAACTAATCCTGCTCTTAGGGCGACAACGGCTGCTTGAACGCGATCGTCCACAGCTAACTTATTCATAATACCGCGAACGTGAGTTTTAACTGTATTTGGACTCAGGTAAAGCGCCGCTGCAATCTCGGGATTGCTGTAACCTTCTACCATTAATTTTAATACTTCTAGTTCTCGCTGTGAAAGTTGACCGTAAGTAGTTGCGGCGGCGGGTGTTGGAGGTTTGAGATGATCGATGACGGTACGGGCAATTTGCGGATCGAGGTAGGTTGCGCCCTCTGCTGCTGCTGAAATTGCTGCTAATAAGCGTTCGATCGAAGCGCCTTTGATACAATAAGCATCGGCACCGCTAGAAAGGGCTGCAATAATTTCAGTTTCTGCGGTGTGGGAAGTCAGAATTACTACTCGTATTTCTGGCATTTGGGCTTTAATTTTTTGGGTTGCTGCAATGCCGTCAAGCCTCGGCAAACCGATGTCCATCACAATAATATCGGGCTTGAGTTTCAGTGCGGCAGCTACTCCTAAATAGCCGTCTTCTGCTTGTCCTACTATTTCGATGTCTGGGGAATCAGCTAACACTTGCTCCAGTCCCAGTTGCATCATCGGATCGTCTTCAACAATTAATATTCTCATCATAATGAAGGAAGAAGGAAGAAGGAAGAAGTAAGAAGTAAGAAGGAAGAAGGAAGAAGGAAGAAGGAAAAGGAAGAAGGAAGAAGGAAGAAGGAAGAATATGGAGCGCTAATTATTAATTCCTATGACAACTGTCAACTGTCAACTGTCAACTAATTTTTAAAACTTGAACGAATTCGCCCACCCAAATCCAAGTTTCTGCTGCTGCTGGCAAAACTGCTAAACCGGTGGTATTTACCAAGTTAATTAAATTGGCGGAATTTTGGCTGCCACTTGCCGGTTCAAATTGCCAAACTCCGGCAACTAAATTCAGTTTACCCCAAACATAAGTTTCGCGCTTGCCGTCCGATCGCAATTCAGCCTTCGAGCGAGCTTGCACGAACTCCGGCCCCCAATTTTCTTCCCCCATTCCTGACATTTTTCTCACCGCAGGTACGACAAACCGCCAGCAGCATACTAATGCAGATACTGGATTTCCCGGCAAACCAAAATACAGGCACTCAGACTTGGAATCCCGTTTAAATTCAGCAACTGTTAAAGGTTTACCCGGTTTAATTGCGACCGATCGCACGTGAATCTTTCCTCCTAACTCTGCTAAAATATTCTCAACATAATCGTATTCTCCTACCGAGACGCCGCCAGTAGAAAGCACGATATCGGCTTCGGAAACAGCACGGGAGATCGCCTCTGTCAATACCTCTTTTTTATCGGGAATTATCCCCAATCTTATCACTTTAACTCCCATTTTAGCTAACAAAGCAGTCAGTGCATACTGATTCGAGTCTACCAGTTTTCCCGCCGTTAAAGTTTCTTCGGGGGAGATCAATTCATCACCGGTAGAAAAGATGACGGCACGCACGCGCCTGTAAACCGGAACTCGCACGCACTGGGCAGTTGCTAATACTGCTATTTCTGGGGCATCGATCGTTGTACCTGGATTTAGTAAGGGCATTCCCGATCGATAAAAAGCGCCTTTTTGGCGGACGAAAGCTTGCGGTTTTGAGGGAGAAACCAGGATAAAAACGCGATCGCCCTCTCGTCTTGTTTCTTCCTGCATGACTACTGTATCGGCCCCTGGAGGCATCACTCCGCCAGTGAAAATTCGCGCTGCTTGCATGGATTGCAGGGTTTTTTGAGGCTGGTATCCGGCGGGAATTTCTTCGATTATATCCAGGGCGATCGGTTTTTTGTCAGTGCAATTTTCCACATCGGCAAACCGCACGGCGTACCCATCCATTGCCGAATTATCCCAATAGGGAAAATCCAAGGAACTTGTCACGGGCGCGGCCAAGATTCGCCCCGATGCTGCCAGTAAGTCTACAGTTTCTACATCCCGCTGGCTGTAGGGAGATGGCGCTAAATTGAGTACGATCGATTCTGCGTCTTTCACTGACAGCATGACTGTCTCCTTGTCTTGATAACTCTGCGATTATTTTAACAAAATAGCATAGCTAATGGTGATATAATTTTTTTTGCCCCCAAGGTTAAGCTGCTTTTTGGTATAAATACTTCATGATTATTTATCGCTCACTTTTTCGATTCAATTGTTTTGCTTTTTTATTAGTGATTTTGTTGGTAGGCTTGAGTTTATTTTACGGCTTAAAAGTCAGCGATTTATTTTTTTACCCTTATTTCTCTTCCAGTCCTAACGTCGCCTTGTTAACTCGGACATTCCAGATTTTATGTTCTGTGCCAGTCATTGTTTGTACTTTCACCTACGGCATAGCAAAGACACTTTCCCCCAGAAATCCAGAAAATCGTTTTATTTTATTTTCTGCTGTTTTAACTGGGGCATTTCTGCTCAATGAAATATATAGAATCCATATCTATCTCATATTATTAGGAATTCCCAAGCTGGGAGTCTGTCTGATTTATGCTGTTGCTTTATCCTCCTATGGATGGTTTTTTCGGCGAGAATTAAAGTTGACTCCCTACCAGATATTGTTAGCTGGTTTGGGATTGTTGTTTTTTGCGATCGCGATTGATGCGCTGCAATTGAAAAGCAAAATAATTGCTAGCTTGCTGGAAGGAGTACCTAAATTGTTTAGCGAAATCAACATTGCATTTTATTATTGGTATGTTTGCCAGAATTTTGTGGAAAAGAATGTTATTAAATAGTTGACAGTTGGTAATTGGTAATTGGCAATTGGTAATTGGTAATTGGTAATTGGTAATTGGTAATTGGTAATTGGTAATTGGTAATTGGATAATCCTCCCGATCGAACAATCGAACAATCAAACAATCAAACAATCTAAAATCGATTGCTTGTTCGCTATTCGCGAATGTAGAATAAAAGAAAAAGCGATCGCTGCGAGCTATTCTAAAACCTCAAGATATCGTTGCCATACTCAAAGTCCACACTAAATCTTGAACTATCGAGTATAAATTATGTCTAAAAAAACAGCAATAATTGGCTGTATAATTGGCATTAAGCAACAGATAATACCATGCTAGCAGTTACCATCAATTTTAGTTCGATCGCCCGCATCACCGACGACCAATTTTATCAACTGTGCCGCCAAAATCCCGATGTCAAATTTGAACGGAACGCCCGAGGAGAAATCATCATTATGTCGCCCACAGGAGGAGAAGCAGGAAATTACAATATAGAAATTGGGGCCGATTTTGTGATACCGCAAAACCCGCAGAGTAGAAATTTACCGCCAAGGACAAGCAGTAGAAGTTTTGGAATCTCCCGCCGAACTTTCAGGAGAAGATATTTTGCTCGGTTTCGTGCTAAACTTGCGATCGCTCTGGTAAAAACCAAATATCTAACACCTATCCGCGTTCATCAGCGTTCATCTTGTGCATTCATCTGCGGTTAAAAAAATCCCATGGAAACCAACACAGAAACCACATCCCTCACCGCCGAACAATACAAACAAAAAATGCAGCGCCGCCAAGAAGTACAGGCGCAGCGAATTGCCAAAGCTGACAACAAAAAAGGCTTAATAATAGTCAATACAGGTAACGGAAAAGGCAAAACCACAGCCGCTTTAGGAATGGTAGTGCGATCGCTCGGTCACGGCTACCGCGTCGCCATAGTACAATTTATTAAAGGAGCCTGGGAACCTGCCGAAAAAGCCGTGTTTCAAATGTGGGAAAAACAGCTAGAATTTCATGCAATGGGAGAAGGCTTTACCTGGGATACGCAAGACCGCGATCGAGATATCGCTACGGCTCAAAAAGCCTGGGAAAAAGCCCTAACTTTTATCTGTAATCCCGAATTTAAATTAGTGCTGCTGGATGAAGTTAATGTAGCATTAAAATTGGGTTATTTGCAAGTAGAACAAGTTTTAGCGGGGTTAGATCGAAAGCCTGAAGAAACTCACGTTATTCTAACAGGGAGAGGTGCGCCCGCCCAATTGCTCGATCGGGCTGATTTGGCAACAGAAATGACTTTAATCAAGCATCCATTCCGCGAACAAGGCATTAAAGCTCAGCCGGGGATAGAGTATTAAAAAATTTCACAACTTAACACCGAGTAATTAGTTGACAGTTGACAGTTGACAGTTGAAGGTGCGCTACATAAAGTTGGTGCCTAACTTTTTCTCTAAAATCTAAAATCTAAAATCTAAAATCTAAAATTCTCTAGATTGGCAACAACACTGTAAAAGTTGACCCCTCCCCAAACACGCTTTCCACAGTAATTTCTCCCCCCAACATATGACAGTATTTTTGGGCTATAGCCAAACCCAAACCAGTACCGCCATACTGGCGCGTAGTCGAAGCATCAGCTTGCGTAAAAGGCCGAAACAACTTCTCTAGCTGTTCGGGAGTTATCCCAATCCCAGTATCCGTACACTTAAAAACTAACCAGTCAAGATTCAAACCGCTGTCATCATCATTGTCAATTTTTTCAACGCTAAGCGTCACAGTTCCCTCTCGAGTAAACTTAGCTGCGTTGCTGAGCAAATTAAACAAGATTTTAGTTAGCTTAATTCGATCGGAATATACCTCACCAAGATCGTTGGGACAGTCAACATTGAAGCGGTTGGAATTTTGCAAAAACAGCGGTTCCACAGTTGTTGTTACCTCTGTAATTGCCTCCGCTAAATCGAAAGTTTCTAAATCTACCTCCGCACGACCTGCTTCAATCTTGGACAAATCGAGAATATCATTAATTAATGCTAATAAATGCTTGCCTGCATGGTGAATCTTCTCCAAATCTTTGACAAAATCTTCCTCGCCCATATCCAGCGCATCTTCTTGCAGAATTTCGCTATAACCGATAATTGCATTTAAAGGAGTTCGCAGTTCGTGACTCATGTTAGCCAAAAACTGACTTTTAGCTAAATTGGCCGCTTCGGCTGCTTCTTTTGCATTGTAAATTTCCGCTTCTGCCAGCAGGCGATCGGTCACGTCATGAGCCATTACCAATTCAGCTTTTCTGCCATCAAAAACCAGAGCGTAAGAAGTAATTTCCACGTCAATAATTGTGCCGTTTTTCTTCCGATGCCGCCACACTCCGGCAAAATCAATTCCGCCCTCTAGTTGAGATATATTATCGAGTAATAAGGGAATATCTTCAGGGGGGCGGATATCCGCGATCGTCATGTTGAGAAACTCGTCGCGAGAGTAACCGTAGTGCTCGACAGCAGCTTGATTGACAGCAATAAATTTCAAATTTTCCAAATCGTAAACCCACATCGGATGGGGATTATTTCTAAACAAAAGTCGGTAGCGTTCCTCCGATGCTCTCAATTGGGCTTCGGCTTGTTTGCGCTCCGTAATATCGCGAACCACAGTGCAAATAATCTCCCTACCCCCGTAGGAAATCACGTTCGCGCTCACTTCCACATCCACGCAGGAACCATCGCGGCGTTTGTAAAGAATTTCTCCCAGTCTTAACTGTCTGCTTGCCAACAACACATCAATATTGCTGTCGATCGTCTCTGGCGGGTAAGCGGCAATATCGTAAATAGTTAATTGCGGAATAGTTTCGGGGCTGTAATCGAGCAAATTTCTAAAAGCTGTATTGGCTTCCAAAAGATATTTTGTTTGAGCGTCCCACAGGCAAATACAATCCGTAGCTTGCTCGACAACAGCTTGGTAGCGCACTTTTTCCTCAGCTTGTTCGCTTTCAGCTTGAGCGATCGCCCCCAACATTCCATTGATAGCATGAGCAAGGTGGGCTAACTCATCTCTACCCGCCACCGGTAGCCGCATCGAAAGGTCTTTGCTAGCACTGACGCGGTTGACTCCCTTTGCCAAACTGCTCAGCCGGGACAGCACCACGCGCTCCAGCAGCAGCAAAGTACAGCCGATAAACCCCAGTCCAGCCAAACTTACAGATACCAGCAAGTAGAGCAAACTCGTTTGACCTTGGCGGTAGATTTCTCTGGGAATATCCACCCGCAGCAGCAGCGCCGGTCGATCGTAAATATCGTCGATGACAGTGTAACCCGCGATCGCATTTTTACTCACGGGGCGCACCACAATCGGTTTTTTTCTGACAGTTTTGCCCGCACTTCTTGGAAGTCAGGAGGCAATTGAGGATCGTTAACGCTGCGTACAATTAACGGCAAGCGAGTAATCTTAGAAATCTTGGCAATACCCGCAGCATCCAAATTGCGCCCGAATATCAGCGTACCCCGGATCGGACCAGTATTTCTAGTAGTAACGATCGGTCGGGAAGTAATCAGCACAGGCCCGGACGGTAGCAGCAGGATACCGGCCAAACTGCTTTTCGGATCTGGGTGCTGCAACAGCGGATCGCTCAGAGAAATGCGCTGTTTTAATGCTTCTGGAACGGGGGTTAATTTGAGCTTTTCACTATCTAAACCCGTACCGTAAACTATCTTGCCCTTCGTATTGACAAATAGCGCGATATTGACTCTCAAATTAGCGAGTCCTTCAGGAACTAAATTTGAGGCAATAAATTCTCGATCGCGGTTTTGGATGAAAGCATAAGTATCATCCCAGGCCGACCAGTCAGCAAAGCGGGAGTTGAAGTCATCCGCCGTCTGACCGAACACGTTAAGAACTCCCTTAACGACCTGAGTCGCTTCTTGTTCCTCCGCTTGGACGAGACTGCCCAGGAGAATGCTTGAGGATGCGGCGTACAGAACGCCAGTCAGTCCAGCGATGGTCGCACCAACGATTGATAGTGTCTTGAGGCGCAGTTTCATCAAAAAAATTCGGTGAGAATCTCCGTGTCTGTCTTCAGAGGAGAGTGTAGATTTACTGAGTATTATGAGTCACGTCTTAGTCTTTTTGGGCTCGCTCCCAATATTTCCTGCTTCGTTGCACCCACCTGCGTCCTGAGAGGATGTCGGTCGGTCGCTGCGCAGGCTGACACTGTATGTCCTACAGCCAAGAGGTTTTTTGCTGAGTTCGCATTTCGATCGTGTTTTGTACCGCACTGCAGACAATTCCACTCACGGCTTAATTCTCCCTAACTTGCATCAGAAATTGTCCGAGCAACTCCATAAAATAATCTCCGCCCATATTTTAAGAATTCCGGTATTTTTTAACGGGGGAGTTATTTATTTTTAGGTTGCTACTTTCCTACTACTGCTGCGAGCGAGCATCCTTGCAAATACCCAAAATGCGTCGGTCGTTGTCGCTGACAGCAGAAATCGGGTAATACTTTTGCAGGTTTACGGAATAGGGAGAGGTAGTGCGATCGAAACTGTCTACTACTGTTAAATTTAACTGAGTTGACTCTAAATTTCCGTAAAAACAGTAAAAAGCAGACCGAGGCAGGTAAAAAGCCCCTACTACTTTTCCCCGCCGCAGTTCAAATACAAAATATTCTTTTTGGAGTTCCTCGGGTCTGGGAGACTCTCCATAGAGGTAAATTCCATCGGGCAGCGATTTGCTGGCGTCGGCGGTTGCTGGAGTTGGAGGAGCTCGATCGCCCCAGGCTTCAGATTTTAACTCCAAATGTTCGATCGCATTGAGAATTTCCCCAGCCCAATCGAACTCTACTGTGAATTCTTCACTACTGAAATTGTCCGGCGTGATGGCGATCGCGATCGCCCTGACTTCTACACCGCCTGCTAATATCAAATAAACAAACATTGCTGCCGAACTCAAAATTGAACCTAAATGTCTGGCTGAGTCCCTCCAGCAATTACCCCACAACCAACTCGATTTTTCCAACAATAAGGTGTCCAACATTCGATTTTATATTTTAGATTTTAGATTTGAGATTTTAGATTATTGAATATTAGCGGTTTGAGATTTTAGGTTCTTGAATATTAGCGGTTTGAGATTTTAGGTTCTTGAATATTAGCGATTTGAGATTTGAGATTATTGAATATTGACGATAATTATTGACGGCGATCGGTTATTTTAATTAATATTTTTTGAGTTGCGAAAATATTGAAACAAGAGACACCCTCAACTAAAAAGAGTTTAGATTTTGGAAATCTAAACTCTTTTAGTTGTTAGCTAGCCAAATATTCTCGAACTTGGGCTTGACGCCGCCGCAGGTGGGCTAGGGCTTGATGTTCTAACTGTCGCACCCTTTCCCGGCTGAGATTTAACCGTTCTCCGACTTTCGCCAACGACATTTCGTTGCCGTCTTCCATACCGAAACGCAGCATAATTACTTCTCGCTGTTGCGGTGTCAGTTCTGCCATCAAAGTGTCGAGATCTTGCCGCAACAATTCAGAAGTAATGTAATTGTCGGGAGATGCGCTTTCATCTTCTAACAATTCTTGCAGTTCAGTATCTTGGTTGTCTCCTACCCGCAAGTCCAAAGAAACTGGATGCCTTGCCATCAACAGGTATTCCCGAATTTGGGAAGGTTGCAGTTCTAGGGCGGTAGCAATTTCTGCAGGAGAGGGAGCGCGTCCCAACTGCTGGGTAAGTTCCCGCTGTACTTTTTTGATTTTGTTGAGTTTTTCGGTAATGTGAATGGGCAATCGGATCGTGCGGGCGTGTTGGGCGATCGAGCGCGTAATTGCTTGCCGAATCCACCAGTACGCATAGGTGGAAAATTTGTATCCCCGCATCGGGTCAAATTTCTCGACTCCCCTCTCTAAACCGAGAGTGCCTTCTTGAATTAAATCCAAGAATTCCATGTTCCGTTTCTGGTATTTTTTGGCGATCGCAACTACTAGCCGCAAATTCGCTTCAATCATCTTTTGTTTGGCTCGGTGTCCTAACTGTAACGTCCGAGTCAGTTCGGCTTCGGTCAACTCCATTTCGGCCGCCCACTCGCCCTGAGTCGGCTCGCGCTCTAACTGTGCGGCGAGTTGTTGTTTTACGTCGATTAATTTCATCATTTGCTGCACTTGCTTCCCGTAAACAATCTCTTGTTCGCGGGTGAGCAGCGGCACTCGACCGATCTCGTGTAGATAGGTACGTACCGTATCCGTAGAGGAGTATGGCCGGGTGCCCATGCGATCGGATTTAACGGTCTTGTTTTTGGGGGTTGTTGTAGACATGGGTGAGTATTGCACTCCTTTAACAGATAAAAAGTTGGTCATACCCTGTCCCGCTAGGGCAAGCGGGATACAGACGGCAACAGGGGGGAGGTGTTTCCCTCCCGTTCATCGGTATCGATCGGTAGAAGCTTTTTGTTTCTGGATTACTTTTGAACTGGCTTTTTTCGCAATCCCGCTCGGTTGTTATTTGCTTGTTATTTGCTCGCTAGCTTTAACTGCTGGTTCCAGGCGAAGTGAAGCAATTGTTTACTTTTCTCAAATTTATTACAAATTTTGAGGTTCGTAAAGGGTAAAAACCTCTATCTTAAGGCTAACTTTTCTACAGATTTCCTTAAGCTTTTAGCATACCTCTTCGTTTTAACCGCAACTTTACTTCGCAATACTCATCGAAAAATTGGGTAGAAACGCAGTCAGTTAAGACGCTTGGCCCTTCAGAACGGCATGAAGGATTTCTCTATCAAGCCTCATGCCTTGATAGCTGAGGTTCCTGACGCAAACAGACTCATGCAAAATAAGAGCTTTACTTTGCTCTCTACAACCATCATGGCTTGAAATTTTGATGCTGCCTAGATGCTGCGATGCGAGATAACCGAACTGGATCGCCGTACTCGCGGATAGTTGAGAGTTGAGAGTTGAGAGTTGAGAGTTGAGAGTTGACAGTTGACAGTTGACAGTTGGTAATTGGTAATTCTCCCTCTTTCTCCTGACTCCTTTAAGAGTTGATATTTGGTCACTTGACAAAAAATTATTGACATTTTTACTAAGATATGCTAACGATTTTTTGATTTACTTTTTGAGTTTAATGATGTTACTGGACTTAACAATACTTAATATCAAGTTCGGTGGCATCGGAATTATGAGCGCGCGATCGTCCCGGATAGCGGCGAAAAGCAGCGAACGAGGACGATCGCACTGAGAGTCTAAATATACCAGGACGATCGAGCCGGAACCGAGATAACTTTTCAAAGATTTTAAAATCTGCCTGGGAAATGGGGGGCGAGAGTACAAGGGGGAAAAGAACCTTTTTCCTAGCCTTGGCTAATTTTGTTTGACTATCGATCGCCCTTTATAACTAACATTAACCCGAGCCAACACAACCCAACAAAAGCGGAAAATTATTTAAATTGTTTTATCTCTGGCTGCGTGAATCTTTTGAAAGGTAGAAAGCCAAGGTCTTCGGTCCAAAGCAAAGGTCCAAATTTCCATATTAAGAGCGATCGTGGGCCCTTACTCCTGAAGGCATATTTTTGACATTGCATCCGGAGCGATCGCCCCTTTAACTGCAACCAAAATCCTAACTTGTTACCCCCAGATACGAACACTACGGCTCGAACCATCAAATCGCTCGAACTCGCCGATCGGAGGGGGTTACATTACCAGATCGAAGCCAACATCCAGCTTGTTTTTAACTCATCATACGCAAGAGCTAAGTTTGAAATTTTACAGCTTCAGCTTTACCTTACTTACGTATGCAGACAGCCATCAAAAAAAAACTACGTCAAAAGATGTAAACTAATATATTTTTAGTAGGTAAAGCTAGTAACAAATAGGTGGGTATGCTCAACGTACACGATCGGAAAGGTGAATCTACATGAAAACCAAACACTCAGGCAGCAAGTCCCGCAGCAGCGATAAATCTCAAGCAATAGCTTTCATCGATCCCGCAATTTCCGACAGCCAGACCATAGCAGACAGTTTGCCGGCGAACATTCAAACAGTATTTTTAGACCCAGCCGCAGACGGGATCGAACAAATTACCAACGCCCTGGGCGGTAACAAATATTCAGCAATTCACATCATTTCCCACGGCAACACCGGCAGCATCCAACTCGGAACAGCGCAGCTAAATGCAGCAACTTTACAGACAAAATATAGGGAAATGCTGCAAAAATGGCGGGCTAACCTAACCCCAGAAGCAGACATCTTGCTGTACGGGTGCAATGTAGCAGAAAACACCGAATTTATCGACAATCTATCCCAAATTACTGGTGCCGATATCGCCGCCTCCAACAACAAAACCGGCAGCAACAAACTAGGGGGAGACTGGGACTTAGAATACCGCAGCGGCAGCATAGAAACAGCAGTACCGATCGCGATCGACACCCAAAAAAATTACAGTTCTGTTTTAGCAACATTTACCGTTCCAGCAGGCGATACATCAAACACGGGCACAGGAACAACAGGCGGCTTAGTGTGGGCCATCAACCAGGCCAACGCTACGCCCGAACCAGATACGATCGTCCTCGGCGGCGGCACTTACAGCTTTGCCACAGTCAATAACTGGTGGTACGGGCCCAACGCATTGCCCGCCATTGCCAGCGATATAACTATTGAAGGCAACGGGGCCAACCTTACCCGCAGCAGGGACGATCGCTTGCGGTTGTTCTACGTAGGGCGATCGACCCCAACTACCACAGCCCCGGCCCCGGCAGCCTCACCCTGCGCAACCTCACCCTCCAAAACGGCTTAGCTTTAGGCGGGACCAGCTTTTTAGGCGGTGGCGGTGCCGGCATGGGAGGGGCAATCTTCAACCAAGGCAATCTCACCCTCGAAAGCGTCACCCTGACGGGCAACAGAGCCCAAGGAGGCAGCAGCATCGAACTTCCGCCCGATCGAACGGGGGAACCCAGCAGGGGAGGCGGTGGCATAGGCCAAGACGGCAGCAATAACGGAGGCGGTTTTGGCGGGCCCGTTTCTCCTGCCGGGAGTGCGGGAGGCGTCGGATCGCCCGCCAGCAGTACCGGTGGCGGGGGCTTCGGTACGGGCGATAACGGCAATGTTGGTGGCGCAGGTGTCGGCGGTAGCGGTGGTGGCACTGCCAACGGTTTGGGCGGCCGAGGCGGTGGCACCGGTGGTGGCAGTGGTGGTAACGGCAGTGGGGGCGGTGGCGGCTATGCAGAAAACTCCTCGAACGTTAACGGCGGGGGTTTCGGGCAAGGAGGCACCGGCATTGGCGCGCCTCAGCCCCAGATAGCAACCGGTGCCGGAGGTGGCGGAGTCGGCGGCGGCGGTGGTTCCGTTGACGGTAATTTTGGTTTTGGCGGCGGGGGCGGCTTTGGAGGTGGCGGCGGTTTTGGCGGTTCTACCATTACTAATAACCCTGGCGGCGGCAGCGGCGGTTTTCAACGCCCCGCGCAGGACGTGGAAGGCGCGATCAGCGTACCGCTCACCGAAGCCTTCCGGGGCACGACGCGCACCGTGGAAGTCGGTTATGTTCACGGCGCGGATGGAATGAAGCCCGGCCACGGCTTGTCGCTGCTGAGCCAAAGAGTCGGCGAGGGGAGTTGGACTCTGCCTTTGGAGATCGCCTGGTTCAGCCCACAATCCGACCCGCTCAATTTCGGCGCGGAGCAAATCGAGCAGTTCGTCAAACAGCACGGCTGGTTGCCGGAGCAAGTGCTGACCGTAGATGCGCAATACACGGTCGCGCCGTTTCTCAAACCTGTTCACGAATGCGGCGTTTGATCGCATTGCGAAGCACGGCAGTTTTAGCGTTGCGTTTACCGATCATCATGCCGAGTTGTGGCCGCGCAGGCGGTTTTACAAGAGCGGAGTTAGTCGCAACCGGAGCGGTCTCCGCCGTGATCGGCGACACCCGATATACCCAAAGAAATTTGCCGCGAAAGGGTCGGGTTTTCAGCGCGCGCGTGAACGCGTCCGGCGTTAAGAGCCGGGCTTCGCGCGGGAACGCGACCAGTAGACCGCCTCGCCGCACCTATCGGTTTCCGCCAGCGCCTCGCGGTTCATCCACGCGAACATCAGCACGTCGCCGGTGCCCTGTTCCTGGGCGATCACAGGCACCAGCCCTTGAGCGTCCCACTTGACCTTGTCGAGCCATTCCATGATGGGCGGCAGTCTAGCCGGCAGGGGTGTCGTGGGTGGCCCCGGCAAAGCCGCGCTCGGCCAGCGCGCCAACAATGGTCTCGACATAAGCGCGCGATACGCCCCGCATCGCCTCGGCGACCGATCGTTCGTCGGGCCCCCGCGAGAAGATCTCGATGGAGGAGGGCTCCGCCGGCTGATCGACACCGGACAGAAGGTCGGATTCATCACCTACGAGAGTTTCAACGGCTTCTTCCCCGAGGAGTGCAACACCCCCGACCGGATCGACCAGGTGTACGACACCCTGGAGAA